>NZ_PSVF01000041.1:0-22846 GCF_002931975.1 Rathayibacter sp. AY1F3
CTCCCTCCCCCGACCGACCCCCTCCAGGAGCCACCGATGATCGTCACCGCGCACAGCCTCGCTCCCGACCCCGTCTGGGAGCTCACCCGCCGCTACGCCGCCGACCCCCGGCCCGACCGCCTCGACCTGACCCTCGGCGTCTACCGCGACGAGAACCTGCAGGCCCCCGTGATGGACGCCGTCCACGACGCGGAGCGCCTCCTGCTCGGGCGGCGCGAGTCGAAGCAGTACCGGGGGCCGAGCGGGCACCCCGCCTTCACGGCGCGGATGAGCGCGCTCCTCCTCGGCGAGGAGCTGGCGCAGCGGGCGATCGGCGTGCAGACCGTCGCGGGCACCGGCGCGCTGCGGCTGCTGGCCGAGTTCCTCGCGCACTTCGAGCCGGGGCGGCGCGTGATCCTCGGCGCCCCCTCCTACGTGAACCACGCCCCCGTGCTCCGCGCGGCCGGCCTCGACATCCACGCCGTCCCGTTCCTGGACGCGTCGGGCCGCCCCTGGCTGGAGCCGACCGTCGACGCCCTGCGCTCCGCCCGGCCCGGCGACGCGGTGCTCCTCCAGGGCAACTGCCACAACCCCTCCGGAGCCTCGCTGACGCCCGCGATGTGGGACCGGCTGACCGACGAGATCGTCCGGGCGGGCGTGATCCCCTTCATCGACCAGGCCTACTACGGGCTGGGCGACGGCCTCGAGGAGGACCTCGCGGGGATGCGGCGGCTGCTCGCCCGCGTGCCGGAGGGCGTCGTCTCGGTCAGCTGCTCGAAGGCGTTCAGCCTCTACAGCGAGCGCGTCGGCTGCGCCCTCCTCCTCCTGGACCCGTCCGGCACTCCGGGTGCGATGAGCACCCTCGAGGCGATCGCGCGGGCGGCCTACTCGCAGCCTCCGCACCACGGAGCGGCCATCGTGGCGACGATCCTCGGCGACGAGGAGCTCGAGCGCTCGTGGCGCGACGAGCTCGAGCGGATGCGGAACCGGGTCACCCGGCTCCGGGACGGCCTCATCGGCGGCGCTCTCGCGGCCGGCGCCCCCGCCCGCTTCGCCGCCCTCCGCGACCAGCGGGGCCTGTTCCTCTCCCTCCCGCTGTCGCCGACGGCCATGCACCGCCTCCAGCACGACTTCGGCGCCTACGGGCTCCCGTCGGGGCGGATCAACCTGGCCGGCGTCCCCCGGACCGCGGTCGACCGGCTCGCCTCCGCGCTGGCCGAGGTCGCGGCCGAGGACGACGCCGTCCGGGCGGTGGCCTGATGGACCGGCGGGAGCGCGCCCGGCTGCTCGACGAGCTCATCGCCCTGCCGACCGTCTCGGCCGATCCCTCGCGCCTCGGCGACCTGCGCCGGAGCGCCGGCCTGCTCGCCGACGCCCTGCGGGAGCGCGGCTTCGACACCCGGCTCGTCGAGGACGACGCCGGCCGCCCCTCGGTCGTGGGCACGCGCGGACTGCTCCCCGGCGTCCCCTCCGCTCTGCTCTACGCGCATCACGACGTGCAGCCCGCGGGCGCCGACTGGACCTCCGACCCCTTCGTGCCGCTGCACCGGGGGGAAGTGGTCACCGGACGCGGCAGCGCCGACAACAAGGCCGGCGTCGTGGCGCACCTCGCGGCGATCGACGAGCTCCGCCCCGACCGGCGGCTCGGCCTGGTCGTCGTCCTCGACGGCGGCGAGGAGGTCGGCTCCCCCGGAGCGCCCGCCCTGCTCGCCGGGCTCGCCCTGGAGGAGGCGCCCGCGCTGGTCCTCGTGAACGACGGCGTGAACGCGGCCCGCGGCACTCCGTCGCTGACGCAGTCGCTCCGCGGGCTGCTCGCCGTCGACGTCGAGGTCGCCGTGATGGACGAGCCCGCGCACAGCGGCGTGAACGGCGGAGGAGCGGTCGACGCCCTGACCGCGTTCTGCCGGCTGGCCGCCTCCCTCCACGACGACCGCGGCGAGGTGGCCGTGCCGGGGCTGCGGGTCGGCGCTCCGGCCACCGCCCGCGTCGATCCGGACGCCTTCCGGGCCCGGCTCGGACTGCTCGACGGGGTGCACGTCGCCGACGACCTCGCGACCGCCCTGTGGGCCTCGCCCGCCCTCTGCGTGCTCGCGGTCGACGCACCGCGGATCGCGGAGTCGGCGAACGTGCTGCTCCCCCGGGTGCGCGCGCGCCTCTCGCTCCGGGTTCCGCCGGGGCTCGCGATGGACGACGCGGCCGCCGCGCTCCGGGCGCACCTGCTCGCGCAGCGGCCCTTCGGCGCGCACGTGCGCGTGGACGAGGTGAGCCGGAGCGAGCCGTGGAGCGACGCGCGCATCTCCGGCGTCGTCGTCGCCGCACTGCAGGACGCGTGGGGGCGCTCGCCCGACCTGCTCGGAGGCGGCGGCGGCATCCCCGTCGTCAGCGCCCTCTCGGCGGCGTTCCCGGAGTCGGTCCTCTGCATCACGGCCGTCGCCGACGCCGAGTCGCGGGTCCACGGGCCGGACGAGAACGTCGACCTGCGGGAGCTGGACCGCGCCGTCGCCGCGGAGGCCGCGGTCCTCGACGCCCTGGCTCTGCCGCAGGACTGACGAGAGCCGGCCGCCCCCACCGCTCAGCGGGAGGGACGGCCGGCTCTCGTGCGCGTCAGCGGCTCAGCGCCGGGCCTTCAGCGCACGGGTGGCAGCGCACGGCCGTCAGCGCATGGCCTTCAGCACCCGGTCGCCGGCCATCTCGGCGATCATCGACGCCTCGTCCGGGTAGAGGGCGGGGTCGACGCGGTCGAGGCGGAACGGCTCCGGATCGGCGAAGGGCTCGGTGCCGGTGATCATCTCGGCGACGAGACGGCCCATGCCCGGCCCGTGGGTCACTCCGGACTCGTTGTCGCCCGCCAGCACCCAGAGGCCGTCGCACGCGGGGACGGGTCCGATGTAGAGGCCGCCGTCGACGGAGTAGACGGGCATGCCCTGGATGATCTCGGCGGTGCCGAGCCCTGCGAGCGCCGGGAACACCTCGGCGACGGACGCCTGGTAGTCGCGCTGAGCCTCGATCAGCTGCGGCGAGACGGGGCGGGCGAACGCGCGCTCCAGCCCCTCCTCGCGCTCCAGCACCGAGACGCGGCGGTAGGCGAAGCCGCCACCCCACGAGAACGCGCCGCGCAGCTCGCGCAGCCACAGGCCCAGGTCGAGGCTCTGGATCGTCGGCATCAGCGGCGAGAGCCCGGCCTGCTCCGAGACGAAGCGGGTGGCGACGGTGGGGATGAGCGGGAGCGTCCGGCCCACGGTGCCCAGGAGCGCCGGGGTCCAGGCTCCGGCGGCGAGCACCACGGTCGCCGCGTCGACGACGCCCGCCGTGGTCTCGACGCCGGTCACCCGGTCGCCGTCCCGGCGGATCCCGGTCGCCTCGGTGCCCCACGAGAAGCGGACGCCCAGCGCCTCCGCGCGGCGGAGGACCTCCTGGAGCGCGAGCCCGGTGGTGACCTGGATCGCCTCGGGGAGCAGCACTCCGCCGACCACGCTCGCCGGGTCGACCGCGCCGAAGGTCATCCACGCGACCTCGTCCGCTGTCAGCGCGCGGGTCCCCGGGGACGCCAGCGGGTGGCGCACGATGCCCTCGACGAGGGTGGTCAGGGTCGCCTCGGTGCGGGCGATCGCGATGTTGCCGTTGGCGGCGAACTCGATCTCGACGCCGGCGTCGTGCAGGCCCCGGTAGAAGGAGAGGCCGTACTCCTCGAGGGGCACGGCGTGGGTGCCGATCCGGCGGTTGCTGTCGGCGCCGTAGCGGGCGACGAAGCCGGCTCCGGCCGGGGTGGTGCCGCTCAGCGGCGAGCCGGCGTCGATCACCGTGACGTCGCGGGCGCCGAGCTCGATCAGGTGGAGGGCGGCCGAGGCGCCGATGATGCCCGCGCCGACGACGCAGACGGGTCCAGGATTCGAAGGCATGCCCGATGGTAGGCAGAGCGGGGGTCCCGGGGGCACGTGCTGCTGTCGAAGGGGCGGAGGGGGCGGCTCGACGGCTGTCGGAGGGTCAGCCCTCGGTGATCCGGACGTAGGGCGACATCCGGAACCAGAGCTGCAGCATCAGCCGGGTGTCGCCGTCGGCGAGGTCGAGCCCGGTCGTCTCGGCGAAGCGCCCGAGCCGGTAGTAGACGGTGGTGCGGTGCAGGTGCAGATCGGCGCCGGTCTGCACGACGTTGCCCGCGTTCGCGAGGAAGGTCCGCACCGCGAGGATGTTGTCCTCGGACTGCTCCTGCATGGCCCGCCCGAGCTCGGGCGGAACCAGGTGCGACCGCAGCGCCTCGGGGAGCAGCGCCGCGAGCATCCCGTCGAGCCCCGACTCGTCCCAGCGGACCGCTCCCGCCTCCGTCGCTCCCGCGACCCGCGCCGCGCACTCGGCCTGCTCGTGCGAGTGCAGCACGCCGTCGAGCCCGGGCACGAGCGCCCCGACCCCGATCGTCGCCGCGATGCCCGCGCCGTCGAGGCCGCGGCGGAGCGACTCGACGAGCGCGGCGATCCGGTCCTCGGCGGGCGCGACCGAGTAGCCGACCAGCACGACGACGCCCTGGTCGGTCCGCGCGACGGCGGCACCGGAGCTGTGCTGGGCGACGGCCCGCGCGATCACCCGGACCGGGGCGCCGATCGAGCGGTCGCCCTCCCCCTTCGCGATCACCAGGCCGAGCACCTGGTACGCGACGCAGCCTCGGAAGATCCCCGCCGCCGCGATCTCCTCGGCCGCGTCGACCCGGTCGTCCGACCGGTCCGAGAGGAGCGCGAGCACCTGCGCCTCGACCTGCTGGAGGCCGTCGTCGAAGGTCATCGCGCGGCGGACGAGCACGGTCCGCATGTCGTCGACCGCGCGGTCGACGGCGTCGAAGTCCGCGGCCGTGAGGGTCTCGTCGTCGATGATCCAGATCACCGCGGCGAGCTCGCGGTCGACGCGCACGGGAGCGACGTACCGCCGCCGGAGGCCCAGCTCGGGCGCCGCGTCGGTGAAGAACGCCGCGGTCGCGCGCAGCACGCCGGCCTGCCGGGCCCACTCCGCCCGCTCCGGCGTCACCGAGCGCCCCACCAGCGACTCCACCCGGGCGGAGTCCTCGTCGCCGAAGTGGGCGCTGTGCGCGAGGAGCTGCAGCTCCGCGTCGTCGACGGCGACCGAGCGCCCCAGCACCCCCGCCAGGCGCTCGACGATGTTCTGCAGCGGCTCGGGCGAGAATCCTTGGCCTTCGGGCGGCATCGTCTGCTCCTCCTGGACGGATGCTCCGGCGGCACCGTGGCTTCACCGTAGACCAGCGCGGCGCCTGCGCCGACGAACCGGCGGTGCGGATCCGGGCGGGGCGGCGAGCGCCGCGCACAGCGCGACGCCGGCCCCTCGGAAGGGAGCCGGCGTCGTGCCGTCGCGGTTCCGGCTACTCGAGCAGCTTGCCCGCGGTGGCGACCTCGCCGCTGATCAGCGCCTGGATCTCCTCCGGCACCGCGGGGATCTCCTCGCGGGTGATCCCCGTGGAGGGCGACCAGACGAGGTTCACCTGGAGGGCCGGGTCGATGTCCGGGTAGTCGCTGCGGTTGTGGCAGCCGCGGCTCTCCCGGCGCTCGAGCGCTGCCTCGAGGGTGGCCCGCGCGGCCATCGCGGCCGACTTGAGGTCGAAGGCGTGGGCGAGGTCCTGGAAGCCGGCGATGTCCGGGTGCACGCCGATGTCGGCGATGCGCGCCTCGATCGCGTCCAGCTCGGCGAGCCCGGCGAGCAGGCCCTCCTCGTCGCGGACGACTCCGGCGTGCTCGGTCATCGTGTTGCGGATCGCGCGCTGCAGGGCGCGGACGTTCTCGGTGCCGTCGGCCGCGAGCAGGCCGGCGATCTCGTCGCGGGCGACCTGGACGGACGCGGCCGAGCGGGTCTGGGCGGTCAGCGAGGCGGAGTACTCCGCCGCCGCCTGCCCGACGATCCGGCCGAACACCAGCAGCTCGATCAGCGAGTTGCCGCCGAGGCGGTTGGCGCCGTGCAGTCCGCTGGAGGCCTCTCCGATGGCGTAGAGCCCGGGGACGTCGGTGCTGTGGTCGTCCGAGCGCACCCAGACCCCGCCCATCGAGTAGTGCGCCGTGGGCGCGATCTCGATCGGGTCCTTCGTGATGTCGAGCATCTGCAGCTCGAGCATCGTCTGGTACACCCGCGGCAGCCGGGTCATGATCGTCTCGCGCGGCAGATGCGAGACGTCGAGCCAGACCCCGCCGTTGGGCGTGCCGCGACCCTCCTTGATCTCGGTGTAGCAGGCGAGGGCGACGCGGTCGCGGGTCGAGAGCTCGAGGCGCTCGGCGTCGTACTTCCCCATGAAGCGCTCGCCGAGGCCGTTGCGGAGGATGCCGCCCTCGCCGCGCGCGGCCTCGGAGATCAGCGTGCCGGCCGCGTTCTCGGGCTCGATGATGCCCGACGGGTGGAACTGGACGAGCTCGGGGTCGCGCAGGCGCCCGCCGGCCTCGACGGCCAGGCGGAACGAGTCGCCCGTGTTCTCGTCGCGGCGGGAGGAGGTGCGGCGCCAGATGCGGTTGTGCCCGCCCGCGGCGAGGATCACCGCATCCGCGTGGATCAGGTAGCGGGTGCCGTCGACGAGGTCGAAGCCGTAGGCGCCGAACACTGCTCCGTCCTCGTTGACGAGGATGCGGGTGACGTACACGGTGTCCAGGATCGGGATCTCGAGCTGGGCGGCCCGGTTGACGAGCGTGCGCTGGATCTCGAGGCCGGTGTAGTCGCCCGCGAAGGCGGTCCGGCGGTAGGTGTGTGCGCCGAAGAAGCGCTGCGAGATGCGGCCGTCGTCCTCGCGGGCGAACGGCATGCCGTAGCGCTCGAGGTCCTGGATGCCGCGGGCGGCGTTGGAGGTGACGATCTCGACCGTGTGCGGGTTGGCGAGCTGGTAGGACTCGGTGATGGTGTCGGCCGCGTGCTGCTGCCAGCTGTCGTCGGGGTCCATCGTGGCGAGGGCGGCGTTGATGCCGCCGGCGGCGAGGGAGGTGTGCGCGTCCGACTTCGAGCGCTTGCCGAGCGCGAGGACGTCGACGCCCGCCTCGGCGAGCTCGATCGCGGCGCGCAGGCCCGATCCGCCGGTGCCGATGACGAGGACGGAGGTGGAGATCCGGCGCTCCGGTGCGGTGGTCTCTGAAGTGGTCATGCCTCCACGCTAGGCACGGCGCTTCGATTACTCCAATGCATAATGCTGGGCACGGCCATGCGCGTAGGGTATGCACGTGGATCTCGAGCAGCTCACCGGTTTCGTCGAGGTAGCCCGCCTCGGCAGCTTCACCCGCGCCGCCGAGGAGCTGCACCTCGCGCAGCCCTCGCTGAGCCGCCGGATCGCCGCGCTGGAGCAGGACCTCGGCTCCGAGCTCTTCCACCGGGCACGCTCCGGCAGCACCCTCACACCGGCCGGCGAGCTGCTGCTGCCGCTCGCCCGGCGCATGCTCGCCGACGCCGGATCGGTGCGCCGCGAGCTGGCCGAGCTGGCCGGGCTCGAGCGCGGCCGGGTGCGGTTCGGCGCGACGCCGACGCTCTGCATCAGCCTCGTCGCGGAGGTGCTGCACGCCTTCCACTCCGCGCATCCCGCCGTGGAGCTGCACCTCGCCGAGGACGGGTCGCGGAGCCTCTTCGACCGGCTGGCCCGGGGCGAGCTCGACCTGGCGCTGGTGACGACCTCGACCGCGGCCGCTCCCGGCGCCTTCACGGTGACGCCGCTGCTCGTCGAGGAGCTCGTCGTGGTCTCCTCCGCCGCGGAGCCTCCCCTCGCCGCGACCGGCGCGCTCGACCTGGCGGCGGTCGCCCGCCTCCCGCAGATCGTCTTCAACTCCAGCTACGACCTGCGCCGCACGACCGACGCCGCGTTCGCCGCCGCGGGCCTGGAGCCGGACGTGGTGCTGGAGGGCGCCGAGATGGACGCGGTGCTGCGCTTCGCCGAGCGGGGCCTCGGCGTCGCGGTCGTCCCGGCGATGGTGCTGCAGGGGCGCCCGGGCCTGCGCTCGATCCGCATCGAGGAGCCGACGCTCGAGAAGCCCACTCTGACCCGGACGATCAGCCTCGCGCGCCCGGCGGACCTCGCGCCGCCCGCCGCGGCGCGGGTCATGCAGCGCACCATCGCGGCGACCGCCCGCGCCTTCGCCGCCCAGGCCGGCGGCACGATGCGCCTGGCCGACGCCCGCTGACCGAGCTGGGGTCTCGAGGCGCCGCTGCTCGACCAGCAGTACGGCGGACATGCTGATCGAGCAGCCCCGGAGGGCGTATCGAGATCTCCCCCGCACGCGCAGGAGCGCCCCCGGCCCCGCAGGGCCGGGGGCGCTCCCCGGTGGTTCAGCCGTGCGCTACGAGCACGGGCGCGCCGCGTACGGAGCGCTCACCTCCGTCTCGACGGGGGCGCCGTTCATCGTGGCCGTGGCCTCGACGGTCACCGCACCGGCGGGCAGGTTCGCCTGACGGGTGGTGAAGGCGTGCGACACGGTCTTGCCGGGCGCCACCGAGGTGAACGACTTCGTGCCGGACGGCGACGTGAAGGTCACGCCGACGGGGACGTCGGAGCCGTTGCTCGCCTGGACGGTGACGATCGCCTTGCCGGCGATGCAGCGGGTCGCCGCGCTCGCCGTGATGTCGAGCGCCGGAGCCGCCTCGCCCTCGGTGAAGGCGAAGGTGTCGAGCTCGAACAGGTCGCCGGAGGGTCCGGAGTAGCTGAAGAACACGTCGTGCACTCCGGTCGCTCCGGTCAGCGCGGCGCTGACGTCGGTCCACTCACCGGTCGTCCCGTTCACCGCGACGGTGCCCGCGACGGGCCCGGTCTCGGAGTCGAGGCGGACGGTGACGGTGCCGCCGGCCTGCAGCGCCTTGGCCTTCGCGGTGAACGTCGCGGCTCCGGTGTCCCCGAAGTCGACGGCCGACAGCGCGGTCCAGTCGCCGTTGTCGAGGTCCTTCAGCACGAGGTTCTGGGTCGCGCCCGCGGCGGGGGTGCCGAGCGGCGCCGTCGCGATGCCCTTGCTCCAGCCGATGGTCTCGGCCGGGAAGGTGCGGTACGGATCGAAGTCCTTCACCTGGTCGACGCCCTTGTAGTCGCCGACCACCTGCTGCACCGTGCCGTCGGCGTTGAACTGCAGCTCCTGGATGTGCGGGCTGCGGTACCCCTGGGTGGTGTCGCCGTTGATCCGCTTGTTGAGCGTCGGCGCGTGGTAGGTGAAGTAGTACTTGCCGCCCAGCTCGAAGACCGACTGGTGGTTGTTGCCGCCGGTGCCGGCTCCGAAGAAGCGGCTCTGGTTCGGGAACATCACGCCGGCGTAGTTCTCCTTGGGCCAGGACATCGGGTCGTCCGAGATCATGTAGCCGATCTCGCCGCCGCCCGGGTAGCCGGGCTCGCGGGTCTGGTTGCCGCCGAAGTCGTTGCCGCCGAAGTGGGACGAGTACGAGAGGTAGTACTTGTCCTGGCGCTTGAACACCTGGGCCGCCTCGAACGCGACGGGCGCGTCCACGACGGCGGAAGTGCCCTGGGTCGAGATCATGTCGTCGCCGAGCTCGATCACGCGGATGTTCTTCGGGTTGTTGAAGCGCTCGGCCGCGGGGAGCGCGGTCGAGGCGGGTCCGCCTCCGAAGAACAGGTAGCCCTGGCCGTCGTCGTCGACGAGCGGTGCCGGGTCGAACTTCCACGCGACCGCCTCGGCGCCCGGGGTGGACGCGTTGATGAGCGTGGAGGTGCGCTGGCTGGTCCACGGGCCCACCGGCGAGTCGCCGGTGATCACGTTGCTGGAGCCGCCGCCGTTGGCGTAGTAGAGGAAGTACTTGTCGACGCCGTTCACGGTCTTCTTCGCCATGCCGGGAGCCCACGAGTTGCCGGTGTAGGGCGCGACTCCGGTGGAGCCGGCGACCTGGATCTCGCCGTGGTCGGTCCAGTTGACGAGGTCGTCCGAGGAGATCACGGTGATCTGGTTGATCTTGCCGTAGTCGATGCCCGCCGAGACGCCCGTGGCGGGGTTCGGAGCGTAGCCCTGGGTGTCGTTCGTCATGTACATGTACACGCGGCCGTTCTCGACGAAGCCGAAGCCGTCGGCGCCGAACTTCCAGCCCATGAGCGGGTTGTGGTCGCCCGGGATCTTGCCCACGACCTCGATGGTGCGCGAGGCGGGCGCGGGCGGCGCCGCTCCGACCAGCGAGACGTCGTCGAGCTTGTAGTCCATGAGGTGCGTCTCGGGCGCGGCCGACGGAGTCGCGGTCCACGGCGTCTCGAAGAAGAGGCGCGCGGTGGCGACGCTCTGCCCGGCGGGGATGGTGAACGATCCGTTGATCGTCGCCCACTGCCCCTTCGTGGCGGTGACGCTCGCGAGGTTCGTGTAGGTGCCTCCGCCGTAGTGCATGGTGGCGAAGAACTGCTTGGTCGCGGGGCTCGCGGCGTTCTCGTACTTGATCTGCGCCTTGACCTGGTAGGTCTGACCGGCGACGACCTTGCCGCTGAGGTCCTGCATGGCGCCCGCGCCGGTGGTCGTGCGGCCGGTGACGAGCGCTGCGGCGGTGCCGGTGCGCGCGTCCGTGGTCGTCGCGATGGTGCCGGCGTCGGCGGCGTTGCCGTTGTTGACGAACCAGCTGCTGATGCCGCTCTCGAAGCCGCCGTTGACGATGAGCTCCGCCTCAGCGGCGGACGAGGTCTGGGCGGCGAAGGGGGCCACCAGGAGCGCGGTCAGCGCGGCCGTGGCCAGCAGCCTCAGCCGCAACCGCCCCTTCGGAGCGGCTTCTCGTTGTGGTGATCTCACGGATCCTCCTTGATCGTGTCGTGCAGGAGATCGTCGGCGACGGGTGCCGCTGACGCGTTCGGGGGCGGGGGCGGCCGCGCGGGCCGCCCCCGGGGTGCTCAGCCGCAGGACGCGGCCGGGTGGGGCGCTCTCACCGTGGTCGTCACCGGCTCGCCGTCGAGGGTGGCGGTCGCGGTCACGACCACCTCGGCGGCGGGGACCGAGGCCGCCCGCGTGGTGAAGGCGTGGCTCGTCGTGGCGCCGGGTGCGAGCGCGGCGACCGTCTTCGTGCCGGAGGCGCTCTCCATCCGGAGGGCGACGGGCACGTCGTCGGCGTTGGTCGCCCGCACGGTCACGACGACCTTCCCGGCGATGCAGCGGGTCGCGGCGGCGGCGGTCACGTCGAGCGACGCCTCCTTCAGCGTCCCGAGGCGGGCCAGCTGGTAGCTGAGCGCGCGCTCCGGGGCGTCGATCTGGTTCTGCGTTCCCGCGGTGCCGACCGCCTGCGCCTTCGCGAGGACCGACTGGAGGTCGGACCAGGCGTCGGCCGGGTAGTCGTCGGAGCGGAGCGTCGCCGCGTGAGCGACGGCCGCGTCGAGCTGCGAGCGGTCGAGCGCCTTCCCCTCCGAGGAGAGGGTGTCGCTCAGGAGGAACTCGTCGACGTCGACGTGGCCGCCGGCGGTCTTCGTCGCGTAGCTGAACAGCCCGAGGCGGTGGCCCATGAAGTGCGTGAGCTGACCGTCGAGGGTCTGCGGGCCGACGCGGCTGCCGAGCTTCGTCCAGCTCGTCCCGTCGAGGCTGTACGAGAAGGTCGTCCAGAGCTGTCCGGCCGGGGCCGAGAGCTCGAGGTCGGCCTTCAGGCGCACCTGCGAGGCGTCGCCGAGGGCGGCGGTGGTGCCGGGGAGGAAGGACTCGACGGCCGCCTGATCGAACGTGGTCGCGAACGGCTGGCTGCGGTTCACGACGCCGACGGTGGTGACGCCGTCCACGCGCTTGACCGCGACGTACGAGAAGCCGCGGTTGTAGGCCGCGAGGCCGGCGACGTCGCCGTCCTTCATCCCGGAGACGTCGAGCGCCGCCTCCGCCGACTGCTTCGGAGCCACGATGCGCTGGGAGAGCGTGTTGCGCGCCTCCTCCAGGTACGTCATCTCGGGCGAGCCCGAGAGACGCGTGTGCGCGGCCGTTCCGCTGAGCACCTTCCCGTTGGTGAGGCGGAGCCAGCCCTCGCGCTCGGTCAGCGACCAGTAGCGGTTGTCGGGGGCGTGGTTCCACTGCCAGGGGAGTGCGAGGGTCGAGCCGTTCGGCTCGATCTCGGCGGCCGTCGGGCGCTCGAGGGTGGGAGCGGCTCCGACGAGCGAGACGTCGTCGAGCAGGTACTCGGTGCTCGAGGACGCCGGCTGCGGATTGCCCCACGGCGTCTCGACGGCGAACTTCACGCTGCCGACGTTCGCGGTCTCGGGCACCGTGTAGGTCCCCGTGATCGTCGTCCACTGGCCCTGCGTGACGGCGGCGGACGCCATCGTCACGGGTCCCGCGCCGAAGTCGGCGCAGAGGTTGAAGCGGACCGACGCGGGGCCGGTCGTGTACTTCACCTTCGCGGACACGGTGTAGGTCACGCCGCGCTGCAGCTTGTTCGCGAGCACCTGGCTCGGGCCTGAGCCGTTGAGCGTGCGGGTGCCCACGCGGAGCGCGGCGGTGCCGGACGCCGGGTCGGTCGTGTCGGCCGACAGCGTCGCGCCGAACTGGCCTGCCCACGGCGCCGTCCCCGACTCCGCTCCCGGGTTCTGGAGCAGCTGCACGCCGAGCAGTGACGCGTCGTAGGCGGGCGCGGGCGGGATCGTCCACGACTCGTCCTGGTAGGCCTTCGCCGGGGCGTCGTTGTCGAAGTCGTCCGAGACGACGATGCTCTTCTGCCGCTCGAACAGCTCCTCCTCGGGGCTGAGGCGGATCGGCTTCGGGAAGCTCCCGCCCACCGGCACCGAGCCGTTCGTCCCGAACGTCGGCCAGCCGTCCTTCCACGTCGCCGGGATGAGCCCGGGGATGCGGCCGGTCGGGAAGCTGTCGCGGAAGAACATGCCGTGCCAGGCGGTCGAGCCGTCCTCCTTCGCGATCGGCACGAGGCTCCCCTGGGCGAACCCGCTGGAGTTCAGCACGCCCTTGCCCTCGTAGGGGTTGCTGCCGTCGGCGGTCGCGTAGCGGCCCAGCAGCTCGGACGAGCGGAACAGCGCCACCTGGCGGCCCTGGCCCGAGGGCCAGGTGATGATGACGATGTAGTACTGCCCGTCGATGTACTGCACCTGCGCGCCCTCGAAGAGGCCGCCGAGGTAGCCGGCTCCCGGGTAGTCGGAGGTGCGGAGGATGTTCGGGTACTCGGCGACGACGGTCGTCAGGTCCTCGCTCAGCTTCACGGCGCTGGTGGATCCGGAGCCGTAGAAGATGTACGGCGTGCCGCCGTCCGCGTCGTCGAAGAAGAGCGACGGGTCGTGGAAGGCGCGGCCGAGGGCCGTGCGGGTCCAGGCGCCGTCCTCGATGTCGTCGGTCGAGTAGAGGTAGGAGCCGCCGAGGTTGTTGGTGTTGAAGACCGCGTAGTAGCGGCCGTCGTGGTACCGCAGCGACGAGGCCCACTGGCCGTTGCCGTAGGAGTTCTGCCCGTTCCGGAGCGAGAAGCGGTCGCCGATCTCGAGCCGGTCGAAGACGTAGTTGACGATCTCCCAGTTGACGAGGTCGTAGGACTTCATGATCGGGGCGCCCGGGCTGAGGTGCATCGTGGTGCTGATCATGTAGTAGATGTCGCGGCCCTCGTCGTTCTCGGACGCGGGCACGCGCTCGACGCTGACGTCGGGCACGTCGGCGTTCAGCAGCGGCACGGAGTAGGTGCCGTCGCCGCGGTCCGTCGACGTGTAGGAGGCCTTCGGCGACCAGGCGCCGGCCGCGGTCGCCGGAGCCGCGCCGGAGGCGAGCAGGCCCGCCGCGAGGAGGGCGCCGATCGCCGTGGAGGCGACTGCGCGCATCGGGGTCATTCGAACAGCGACAGCGTCAGGACGGAGGAGTAGTCGCCGGGGGCGACGTCGGCCTCGGTCTTCAGGGTGAGGCCCGCGGACACGGTCCAGGACCCGTCCGTCGCGGTCTCCTGCGAGTCGAGCGACAGCGCGAGCAGCTCCTGGTCGAACAGGCCCACGGCGTCGGCGCCCTCGTCGAGGATCGTGTCGACCGGGTCGCCCTCGGACACGAGGCCCGACTCGCCGCCGTCCACGAGGACCGGCGTCCAGCCGAGGTGGTCGGAGGAGATGTCCTCCTGGTCCGCGTCGCCGGTGAAGGCGCTCGCCGAGCCGAGGACGTACCAGCCGGCTCCGGCCGGGATCTCGTCGACGGTCCGGGTGTCCGTCACGGTCACGTCGGGCAGCTGCCCCGTGAAGGCGCGCACGGTCGGGGTGGAGCCCTCCTCGGCGAGCGTGGCGGAGGTGCCGTCGATCGACATCGAGAGGGCGCCGGGCTGCTCCAGCTCCTCGATGCTGACGTTCACGTCGACGTCGTCGGAGCCGTACTCCGTGTCGGCGGCCGCGGCCGCGGCGGCGACGCCGGACAGGAGCAGGCAGCCGGCGAGAGCGGCGCCCGAGCGGACGAGCCAGAGGGGTCGGGGGGTGCGTCGCGTGGACATGGTGTTCCTCACTCGATCGGCATCGTCGCCGATCAGGTCGAGCGCCGGACGGCGCGGAGTGGTGGCGCGGCCCGAGGCCGCGAGAGGACGGAGCGCGGCGCAGCCCGAGGGGCGTTCGGCCGCGCCTGGAGCGCAGGACGCGCGGAGAGCGGCGGACGGCTCGTGCGCGGCGGCTTCCACAGCGTGGCCACGCGAGCTCCAGCTCTCGACCCCCTCAGCACTGAGGGGAGAAAGGCTGCCCGACACTCGTCTCTCTCGACTGCTGAGCTTTCCCTCAGCTAGTCTTGCGGGCAATGTTACCGGGAACATTCCCGATTGCAAGGACGTGTTCTCAACCGTCCGGAGCAGCGCAGCGAGGCGATCACCGCGTTCCGCCGCGGCCGGGCGGGGACGGCGGGAGGGGACGAGGATGTCCGCAGGGGCGGCGACGGCGGAGGCCGAGCAGGAGGTCGTGACGACGGAGTGCGCGGAGCGCTCGGGCGTCATCGGCGTGCTCCTGGGCGATTTCGAGCCGTTCGGCACGGAGGTGCTGCAGGGAGTGGCGACGGCGCTGCGGGGGACCCGGTTCGACCTCCTCGCCGGCAGCGGGGCGAGCCGCCGGGGCCGGGCGGGCTGGGAGCAGGAGTCCCTGCGGCGCCTCACCGAGGCGCACGTAGCGGGGGCGATCCTGGTGACTCCCTCCGGCGTGATCCCCTCGTCGGACCTGCCGCTCGTCGTCGTGGATCCGCTGACCGCGCAGACCGAGCTGCACTCGGTGGCGACCGACGACTTCGGCGGAGCGCAGCTGGCGACGAGCCACCTGATCGGGCTCGGCCACCGCCGCATCGGCTTCGTCGCGGGCCGCCCCGACCTGGAGTCGTCGCACCGGCGCGGCGCGGGCTACCAGCGGGCACTCGCGGACGCCGGCCTCCCCTACGACCCCGCGCTCGTGCGGGTCGGCTACTACCGGCACGACCCCTCCCTCGCCGCCGCCCACGAGCTGCTGCTGCTGCCCGACCGGCCGACGGCGGTCTTCGCCGCGAACGACGCCTCCGCCATCGCCGTGATCGAGGCGGCCCGGGCGCTGGGCCTCTCGGTGCCGGGGCAGCTTTCGGTCGTGGGCTACGACGACGTGCCCGACGCCTCCCGGGTGGTCCCCGCGCTCACGACGGTGAGGCAGCCGCTGCACCGCGTGGGGCGCGCGGCCGCCCGGGCGCTCCTGACGCTGATCGACGGCGGGAGCGTGGCCGAGCCGCACGTGCGGCTGCGCAACAAGCTCGTGCTCCGCGGGTCGACGGCGCCTCCCGCCGAGGGCCCGCCGTCCGGCTGACTCCTCCCCCTCCCCCAGCCGGCGGGAATACGCTCGGCGCATGAACCAGCAGCGCACTCCGGTCACGGTCACGGTCACGGGAGCGGGGGGCGCCATCGGCTACGCGCTCCTGTTCCGCATCGCCTCGGGTCAGCTCCTCGGGCCGGACGTCCCCGTCCGCCTGAACCTGCTCGAGATCCCCTCCGGCCTCCGCGCGGCCGCGGGCACGGCGCTCGAGCTGCAGGACGGCGCCTTCCCCCTCCTCCGCGGGATCGAGGCGACGGACGACCCGGCCGCGGCGTTCGACGGCGCGAGCGTCGCCCTCCTCGTGGGCGCCCGGCCGCGCAGCGCGGGCATGGAGCGCGCCGACCTGCTCGCCGCGAACGCGGGCATCTTCGGGCCCCAGGGCGCCGCGTTGAACGCGCACGCCGCCTCCGACATCCGTGTGCTGGTCGTCGGCAACCCGGCCAACACCAACGCCTGGATCGCGCGGCGCAGCGCCCCGGACATCCCCGCCGGCCGCTTCACCGCGATGACGCGCCTCGACCACAACCGGGCGGTCGCGCAGCTCGCCGCGAAGCTCGACGCCCCCGTCGACGCGATCGAGGGCGTCGCGATCTGGGGCAACCACTCCGCCTCGCAGTACCCCGACGCGACGCACGCCACCGTCGGCGGACGGCCGGTGCCCGAGCTGGTCGACGCCGAGTGGCTGCACACGGAGTTCGAGCCGCGGGTCGCCAAGCGCGGCGCCGAGATCATCGAGGTCCGTGGAGCCTCCTCGGCCGCGTCCGCCGCCTCCGCCGCGATCGACCACGTGCGCGACTGGGTCGACGGCACGTCCTGGACCTCGGCCGCCGTCGAGTCGGACGGCTCCTACGGGGTGGAGGAGGGGCTGATCTCCTCGTTCCCGGTCCGCTCCGTCGACGGCGAGTGGCGGATCGTCGAGGGGCTCGAGATCGACACGCACTCCCGCGCGCGGATCGACGAGTCCGTGCTAGAGCTGCGCGCCGAGCGCGACCAGGCGCTGGCGTTCCTCGCGTCCTGACGCGCCCCTCCCCGTCCTGTCGCCACGGGATGCCACTCCGGTACGCCTCGCGCGACGTGTCGCGTACCGGAGCGGCATCTCGAGGAGGGGCTCAGCGGCGCTTCTCCGGAGTGGGGAGGGTGCCGGAGGCGCGGGCGGCCTCGTACCAGGCGTGCGCCTCCTCCTGGCGCTCCGCCTCGGCGCCGGTCGCGATCGCCGCGCGCACGTGCTCGGGCCCGTAGCCGAACGACGCGACCAGGTCGGCGGCGTGCGGGCGGATGCGCGCGAGCAGGCGGTCGATGTAGGACGTCACCGCGACCGCTCGCTGCGACGACAGGCGCCCGTGGATGAGGTACCAGTCGAGGTGCTTCTCGATCAGGCCCAGGCCGAACAGGTCGCGGAGCCAGGTGAGGACGGTGCGCGTGCCCGCGTCCTCGACGCCGGCGAGCGCCTCCGTGAACGCCTCCCACTGCAGCAGCTCGGCGTGCGCGCGCGCCGCCTCGATGAGCTCGCTCTGGTGCGCGTTGAACAGGCGTGCCGCCTCGTCGGAGGGCAGCTTCGACGCCGGGCGCAGCCGTGAGGCGATCCCCGCGACCATGCTCTCGACGCGGCCGGTGAGCAGCTCGCGCTGGTCCTCCCGCAGCTGGCCGACCGAGCGGGCCGTCGATCCGCGATCGGCGACGACCTGGGCCAGACGGCGCAGACCCGAGTTGTCGACGGTCGCCCCCGCGACCTGCGAGGCGGCGTACCGCGCCAGCTCCGCGGGCTGGGCGCCCTTGAAGCGGCGTCCGACGTCGGTCAGCAGGCGCTTGGCGACCAGCTGGAGGAGCACGGTGTTGTCGCCCTCGAAGGTCGCGTAGACGTCGAGATCGGCGCGCAGCTGCGTGAGCCGGTTCTCGGCGAGGAAGCCCGCGCCTCCGCAGGCCTCGCGCGCCTCCTGCAGCGTGTCGAGAGCGTGCCAGGTCGAGAGCGCCTTCAGCCCCGCGGCGAGGGTCTCGAGGTCCTGCCGCGACTGCTCGGTGTCGTTCGCGCCGGAGAAGACCTCGTCGAACGCCGTCAGCAGCTTCTCGTGCGCGAAGGCGGCGGCGTAGGTGGTGGCCAGGCGCGGCAGGAGGCGGCGCTGGTGCCGCTGGTAGTCGAGCAGCACCTCCTCCCGCTCGCCCCCGCCGGTGAACTGGCGGCGCTGATCGCCGTAGGTGACGGCGACCGTCAGCGCGATCTTCGCCGCGGCGACCGAGGCTCCGTCGAGCGAGACGCGGCCCTGCACGAGCGTGCCGAGCATGGTGAAGAATCGGCGGCCCGGGCTCGCGATCGGCGAGGAGTAGGTGCCGTCGGCGGCGACGTCGCCGTAGCGGTTCAGCAGGTTCTCGCGCGGGACGCGGACGCCGTCGAAGTGGAGGCGGCCGTTGTCGATCCCGTTCAGACCGCCCTTGAGGCCGTCGTCCTCCCCGCCGACGCCGGGCAGGAACGCGCCCTGCTCGTCGCGGATCTGGACGAAGAAGGCGTGGACGCCGTGGTTCACGCCGCGGGTGACCAGCTGCGCGAAGACGACCGCCGCGCGCCCGTCCACCGCCGCGTTGCCGAGGTAGTCCTTCCAGGCCGCGCGGAACGGCGTCCGCAGCACGAACTCGCCGTCCTCGTAGGTGGCGGTCGTGGCGATCGACGCGACGTCGGATCCGTGCCCGGTCTCGGTCATCGCGAAAGCGCCCGGGATCTCGAGGCTCATGATCCCCGGCAGCCACTTCTCGTGGTGCGGGCGGGTGCCCAGGTGCAGGACCGCGGCGCCGAAGAGCCCCCACTGCACGCCGGACTTGATCTGCAGCGAGGGGTCGGCGGTGACCAGCTCCTCGAAGCCGGCGATGTTGCCGCCGTGATCGGCCTCGCCGCCGAGGTCGACCGGGAAGGCGCGGTGCACGCCGCCCTCGGCCGCGAGCACGCGCATCTGCTCCGAGACGCGGAGGCGGTGCTCCTTCATCGGGAGGCCGTCGGTGCGGTGCAGCTCGGGGCGGGCGGTCAGGGCGCGGCTGGCGAGGCGCTGCTCGCGCCAGGCGCCGAGGAGGGTCTCGCCGAGGGCGGCGACGTCGACGGCGGGGGCGCCGTCCTCGTCCAGGCGCGCGTCGACCTCGGAGCCGAGGGAGTCCACCGGCGGCGTGGGCGCGATGGAGCCCGAGCGGGAGCGCCGGGCCCGCGTGCGCCCGGTGGCCGCCCGGTCGGCGGCGTCGGCGGCGGAGCGGGGGTGGGGAGCGGTGCTGACCATGGTGTTCGTGTCCCTTCGACCGTCTGCGGTTCGGGCCGCTCCCGGTGCGTCGTGCGCCGACGGGCGCGGCAGCGGAGGCGGTCCTCGCACGGTAGGTCGCGCGGCGGCGCGGCGGAAACGTTCCGTCGCCCGGGCACAAACGGCGCCGGGCGGAGGAGGAAGCGCGTTGTCGGAACCGACCAGGCGGGGGCGGGGCGGCTCGTCTGTGCGCTGGACGGGCTGTCCCTGCCGACAGGAGCGGAGGAGGGGGAGGCCCGTCCGTGTGCTGAACGGGCTGTCCCGGCGGACCCCAGCGGAGGAGGGGCGCCTCATCGGAGGACGCGTCGCTAGTCTCTCGGCATGAGCGAGCCGCCGCTGCCTCCCCCTCCGCCCGCCCGACAGCCGGCGGCCGGGCCGCCCGTGGTCGGCTCGCCCGCGCCTCTCGGGACTCCGGGTGCGCCGCCCTCGGACGTCGCGGCAGCGCCCCCCGGGCCTCCGGCCGCGCCGGGATCCGGGGTGCCGCATCGGCGCCCCGTCCGCGTCTGGGACCTGGTGCTGACGATCGTGCTGATCCTCGTGGCCTCCGCGGTGACGCTGCTGCTGTCGTTCTTCGGGCTGTTCTTCGCGATGGCCAGCGACTCGTGCGGCGGATCGAACGCCTGCGACATCGGCCTGATCGAGGGCGGGATGGTCCTCGCCGCGGGAGGAGTGTGGGTGCCGTTCCTCGCGGCGCTGGTCGTCTCGATCGTGCTGCTGGTGCGGCGGCGCATCGCGTTCTGGGTGCCGGTGGCGGGTCTCGCGGCGTCGTTCTGCTGCACGCTGCTCGGCGGGTGGATGGCGTCGACGGGCGCGAACGGCTGAGGGCGCTCGCCGGCGTCTCGGACCGAGGACGCTCGCGTCGGTGACGAGGTGGGCACGATCGTCGACGCGGAGCCCGGAACACGGTCGCCCGCGCCGGCGCCCGCCTCCGTCGCGGGCGGTGAACCGCGCGCCTCAGCGACGGATCAGTAGCTGTCCCAGCCGGGCTCCCAGTCGGGCTCGTCCGGCGGCACCCAGTCGTCCTCCGGCGGCTGCGCGGCGGACACCGGCGGACCGGACGACTCGCGGCCGAACGAGGGCTTCGCCCCTTGCGAGCGGGACGACCCGCCACGGGCGGCCGGCGCGCGGCGGGGAGCGGGAGCCTCCTCACCCGGTTCCGGGACGGCGATCTCGGGGCTCTCCCCCGCGACGACGGCCAGCACTGCCTCCCCGTAGGTGAGCAGCTTCTTCTGGCCGACGCCGCCGATGATGCTGAGCGCGTCCATCGTCGCCGGCTCGGCGGTCGCGATCTCGCGGAGGGTCGCGTCGTTGAAGACGATGTAGGCCGGGACCGCCTGCGCGCGGGCCTGCGCGGCGCGCCACTCCCGGAGCCGCTCGAACAGCGGCTGAGCCTCGCCCGACAGCTCGGCGACGGTGGACCGCCCGGAGCGGGAGGATCCGCTGGAGCGGGCCGGCTTCTCCGGCTCCTGCCGCAGCTCGACCTTCCGCTCGCCGCTGAGGACGGAGCCGGACGCGGGCGTGAGCACGAGAGTGCCGAAGCCGTCGTCGTTCACGCCGAGCAGGCCCTGCGCGAGGAGCTGGCGGGCGACTCCGCGCCACTGGGTGTCGCTGAGCTCGGCGCCGATGCCCCAGGTGGCGAGGCCGTCGTGCTGGTGCTGGGTGGTGCGCGGCGTGGTCTTGCCGCGGAGGACGTCGATGATGTGTCCGGCGCCGAACTGCTGGTTGCGCTCTCGCTTGAGGCGGACGACCGTCGACAGGAACTTCTGCGCCGCGACGGTGCCGTCCCAGGAGGCGGGCGGCTCGAGGCAGGTGTCGCAGTTGCCGCAGGCGGTGCTCTCCTGGCCGAAGTAGGCGAGCAGGTTCACCCGGCGGCACTGGACCGTCTCGGAGAGCGCGAGCATCGCGTCCAGGTGCGCGGACATCCGCCGACGGTGCGCCAGGTCTCCCGGCGACTCGTCGATCATCCGGCGCTGCTGCACCACGTCCTGCAGGCCGTAGGCGAGCCAGGCGGTGGACGGCAGTCCGTCGCGGCCGGCGCGACCCGTCTCCTGGTAGTAGCCCTCGACCGACTTGGGCAGGTCGATGTGCGCGACGAACCGCACGTCCGGCTTGTCGATCCCCATGCCGAAGGCGATGGTCGCGCAGACGATGACGCCCTCCTCGCGGAGGAACCGCGACTGGGCGGCGGCGCGCACCCGCGAGTCGAGGCCCGCGTGGTACGCGACGGCGTCGAAGCCCGCCGAGCGAAGCGCCTCGGCCGTCGCCTCGACGCTCTTGCGGGAGAGGGCGTAGACGATGCCCGCGTCGTGCGCGTGCTCGCGCCGCAGGAAGTCGATCAGCTGCTTGCGCGGCTCGACCTTGTTGACGATCCGGTACTGGATGTTCGGGCGGTCGAAGCTCGAGACGAAGTGGCGGGCGGCGCCGAGGTGCAGGCGCGAGGTGATCTCGCGATGCGTCGCCTCGGTGGCGGTCGCGGTGAGGGCGATGCGCGGGACGTCGGGCCAGCGCTCGGCGAGCTCGCCCAGTGCGAGGTAGTCGGGGCGGAAGTCGTGGCCCCACTGGCTGACGCAGTGGGCCTCGTCGATCGCGAAGAGGGCGATCCGGCCGCGGGCGAGGAACTGCTTCATGCCCTCGTTGCCCAGGCGCTCCGGGGCGACGTAGAGCAGGTCGAGCTCGCCGTCGAGGTAGGCGCGCTCGACGCGGCTGCGCTCGCCCGCGTCCTGGGTGGAGTTGAGGAACTCGGCGCGGACGCCGTTCGCACGGAGGGCGTCGACCTGGTCCTGCATCAGCGCGATGAGCGGGGACACGACCACGCCTGTGCCGGGGCGCACGATGGCGGGGATCTGATAGCAGAGCGACTTGCCGCCGCCGGTGGGCATCAGGACGACGGCGTCGCCGCCGCCGATGACCTGCTCGACGATGGCCTGCTGCTCGCCGCGGAAGGAGCCGTAGCCGAAGACCTTCTCGAGGATCGCCTGCGCCTCGGAGGATCCGGATCCCGGGGCGCCGCTCGCCGCGTCGCTCCGGACGCCGCCGCGGGACTCCGCCGAGGGGTCGGCGAGCGGCGGGGCGGGGAGGGCTGTCGCGGTGGGCTCTGTCACCCGGGGAACTCTACCCGCCGCCTCCGACGCCGCCCCGGGGGTCCGGGGAACTGTGGAGAAGGGCCGCAGGGAGGGAGCTGGGGAGGCGGATGCGGGGTGGTCGGGGGCTTCTGCGGCGTCCGGCTCAGAGGTCGGTGAGGGTGCGGGTGTCGCCGTCCCAGAAGCGGACGCCCGCGAGGCCGACGGTGAACGGCTCGCCGAGGAGGGGGACGGCGTCGCCGAGCTGCTCGGCGCGGAGGCGGCGCGAGACGCTGATGTGCGGCGTCCAGGCGTCCGGCAGCGAGGTGTCGACGCCGCCCGGCACGAGGCGCGTGGCACGGCCGTGCAGCGCGTCGAGGGCGGGCGAGCGGACCACTCCCCAGGCGAGGACGAAGCGCCCGGCGTGCGGGAAGAGGAGGACGGCGCCCAGGGCGACCGTCGCCGGCAGCGGACCGAGCGCGCCCGGCTCCGGGGCGGTCAGCTCGGGCCCGGCGACCAGGGTGAGGTGCGGGCGGTTGCTGGCGGACGTGTGCAGTGCGAGGCTCGGGACGCCGGCCGCCTCGAGCGCCTCCCACTGGCTGCGGACGCGAGCCTCCGACTCCGGATCGAGGAGGACTTCGAGGCTGCGCATGTCCACATTCTGCCGCGGGCAATGTGTGCTGGCTTTCGCGGACGCGCGGCCACTCGCGGGTGCGCGCGGTCCTCGCCGGCTCCCGCGAGTGTGCAGGAGTCGTCGCACTCGAGCTCGAGTGCGACAACTTTCGCGCACTCGCGGGGGCGGTGCCCGGTGGCGGCCAGCGGGCGGGAACCACCCAACCGCCCCCCGCCACCCGCGCCAGCCGACCGCC
>NZ_PSVF01000042.1:0-22127 GCF_002931975.1 Rathayibacter sp. AY1F3
CCCCTCCGCCGCACCCACGCCCCTCCCCGTGCCCGCTCGACCGCGGAGCTCGCGATACTGTGAGCCCTCTCACCCCGGACCTCCAAGGAGACGCACATGTCGGTCGGCCTGCTCGCGGTTGTCGATGACATCCTCACCGCCGCCCTGAAGGCGAGCGCCAAGACGGCGGGCGTCGTGATCGACGACGCGGCCGTCACCCCGCAGTACGTGCAGGGCCTCACGCCCGCGCGGGAGCTGCCGGTGGTCGGGCGGATCGCGCTGGGGAGCCTGTTCAACAAGTTCGTCATCATCATCCCGCTGGCGCTGCTGCTCTCGGCGTTCGCGCCGCAGGTGCTGCCGTACCTGCTCATCCTCGGCGGCGCCTTCCTCTGCTTCGAGGGGGCGGAGAAGGTGCTCGAGTGGTTCGGCGTCTCGCACGGCGGCCACGAGACGGAGGCGCGCGACGAGAAGAAGCTCGTCTTCGGCGCCATCCGCACCGACCTCATCCTGAGCACCGAGATCATGCTGATCGCGCTCGACGGCCTCGACCCCGACTTCGGGATCTGGCCCACGCTCGGCGCGCTCCTGGTCGTCGGGCTCGGGATGACCGTGCTCGTCTACGGCGCCGTCGCGCTGCTCGTGAAGATCGACGACGTGGGCCTGCGCCTGATGAAGAACGCGGCCCGCGGCGTGCGGCGCACCGGGGCGAGGATCGTCGCGTCGATGCCGGTCGTGTTCCGCGCGATCAGCATCATCGGGACGCTCGCCATGCTCTGGGTCGGCGGGCACCTCGTCGTCGCGAACCTCGCCGAGACGGTGTGGCACGGTCCGTACGACCTCGTGCACGTCGTCACCCACGCGGTCGAGGGCGCGGGCCCCGTCGTCGTCTGGCTGGCCGACACCTTCGTCTCGATGATCTTCGGCCTCGTGCTGGGTCTGGTCATCGCGGCCGTCGTGATGGGCGTCTCGCGCCTGCGCACCCGCGACGAGGCGGCCGCGGGGCACTGAGCGGGGTCTCGGTACTCCGCGTGCCGCGGCCGGTCGACCGGCATAGGGGTGCGCGGTCGCTCCACCGGCGCGGGGGTGTGCGGCTGCCCGACCGGCACGGATCCATGCTGATCGAGTAGCCCGCGCCGCGGGCGCATCGGGATCCCGCGACGTGCCGCCCCCGCAGCGCCGCTCCCGATGAACGACGGACCGCCCCCGTCCCCGGAGGGGCGGAGGCGGTCCGTGTCGGAGGGGGCGTCAGCAGCTGCGGGCCGCGTACGCTCCCGTCGCCACCGAGGTGACCTGCTCACCGTCGACCGTGCCCGTCGCGGTGACGGTGGCCTGGCCGGCCGGCACCGAGGCCGCGCGCGTGGTGAACGCGGCGCTGCCGCTCGCGCCGGGCGCGACTCCGGTGACCTGCTTCGACCCGGAGGGCGTCGCGATGGTCATCGAGACCGGCACGCCGGACTCGTTCTTCGCCGCGACGGTGAGCGTCACCTTGCCGGCGATGCAGCGGGTGGTCGCCGTGACCGCGACCGCGAGGGCGGCGGGCGCCTTCAGGGTCACCGTCACCGTCGTGGTCGAGGTGACGGAGCCGTCGGCCGCGCGGACCGCGATGGTCGCGACTCCGCCGTTCGCCGTCGTCGGCTGGGTGATCCGCACGGTGGCCGCCGAGTCGGTCGCCACTGCTCCGATCACCGGCATCGCCGTGCCCTCGACGGTGACCGCGTAGGAGGTGCGGGCCGGGTCGAACCCGGCGATGCCGGCTCCTCCGACGCGCAGGGCGCCCAGGGTGGCGACCGCGGCGGGCGAGGCGACCGACTCGTAGAGCTTGGTCTCGGCCACGATCAGGTGCGTGTTGTCGTAGGCGTTCATCACGACGCGGAAGGCCTTGGCCGTGACGGGCGCGAACGACGCGACCAGGGTCGGAGCCGTTCCGCCGGCCGGCGACGCGAGGGCCACGGCCGACTCGTAGCCGGGGACCGCGGTCCAGGTCGTGCTGTCGGCGGCCTGGTACTGCAGCTGGTAGGTCTGCGCCCAGCTGGTGCCGCCGTCGGCGAGGAACTGCACCGACACCTTCTCGACCTGGTGGGTCGAGGGGAAGGTGTAGGTCAGCGAGCTCTGCGCGGCCTTGGTGCCGTTGGTCCAGTTCGACCAGCCCTTGTCGCCGTCGACGCCGTTGCGGGTGCGCTCCGGTCCGTAGCCCGACTCCGACGACGACGCGGTCGCGACGATGCCGGCGTCCGGGTTGAAGTTGCGGAGCGTGCCCGTGGTGACGAGCACCGTGAGCGTGGCGGGGAGCGTCGCGCCGTCGGCGGTCGCCGTTCCCGAGACCGTCACCTGCCCGGCCCGGGCGAGGGAGGCGGTGGTGAGCGGCGTCCAGTCCCAGACGACCGGCACCGGGAAGGTGCTGGCCGAGGCGCCCACGCGGGCGGGGACCGTCGTCGGGGCCGAGGCCTTCACTCCGGCGACCGAGGCGCCCGCGGCGGCCGTGACCGACACGGGGTCGGTCGCGGTCAGTCCGCCGACGTCGACGAGCGCGGTGACCGTGATCGTCTGGCCGTAGAGGTCGGTCGCGGTGCCGGGCACCTCGACGCGGCCGGTCGCGCCGTACGCCGAGTCGGCGGGGCGCTGCCAGGTGACGGCGAGCGGTGCGCCGGCTCCCCAGGAGTACTGCGGGGTGATGCTCGCGGGCAGGGTCGGAGCGACGCCCGCGGTGGTGCGGACGGCGATCGTCTGGCCGGCGGTCGGCGCGAGGTCGCGGAGGGACCACGACTGGTTCGCTCCTCCGTTGGAGGTGTAGACGCCGACCGACGCGTTGTCGGCACTGGAGCCGCCGTTCACGTCGAGCGACTGGGCGATCGACTCGTTGACGAGCGAGAAGTTCGTGCCATCGGTGGTGTTGACGATCCAGCGGGTCGCGGCGGTCGTCTTCGCCGCGTCGACGGACAGCGAGCGCAGGTCGGTGCCGGCGGTCGTGGCTCCGAGCACGCGTCCGTCGCCGTTGACGAGGACGACACGGCGAGTGGCCTCGCGCTCGCCGGCGGCGACCTCGCGGACCGTCCAGGTCTGCTTGGCGGCCGTGGCGGAGTCGGTGGCGAGGCCGGTGATCGTGGTCGCGGCGCCCGACGGGTTGCCGGTCAGGGCCTTGCCGCTCTGGGTGCCGACCAGCTGGTAGCGGTGGCCGTCGCGCAGGGCGGGGGCGGAGTCGGCGACTCCCGAGACTCCGTCGATCGAGAAGCTCGTGACCGACTTGGCGGGCACGGTGATCGTGGCGGTGCGCGAGATGCGGTCGACGCTCACCGGCGTCTTGGCGACCAGGGCGTTGCTCGTGGGAGCGGCTGCCGAGGAGGCCTTCGTGGTGACGTACGGGGTGACCGTCGCGGTGTCGGCGATGGTGCCGAAGCGGGAGAGGTCGAGCACGACGGTCTTCTCGGTCGCGGTGCTGTTGGTGTGCACGACGGTCGCGCCCGAGCCGTCGCCGCGGACGGCGGCGGTGGAGGAGCTGTCGTTGGAGGGCATCAGGTGGTCGCCCTCGTGGATGAACTTGGTGAAGTTCCGGATGGTGTTGAACTTCGAGTTCGTCTCGACGCCGCAGACCGGGGCCTTGGTGGAGTCGCCACCGGCGTCGGCGACGCGGCGGACCGACTTCCAGACCTCGGTCCCGTTCTCCTGGTACGGCTTGCAGTCCAGGTCGATGTAGACGGAGCCCCAGTTGAGGTTCTCGCCCTTGGGCTTGGGCTGCTGCATGTTGTAGTAGTCCTCGACGGGCTGCCAGAGCACCCACGCCTTCGGCTCGAGCTCGCGCAGGTCGTCGTTGATGCGGCCGGCGATGCCGAGGCCGTTCTCCATGTTGGTGGGGTCGAAGCCGGAGACCCAGTTGCCCTCGATCTCGCTCATCCACAGGTCGGTGTCGGCCTGCTTCGCGAGGTCGCGGACCTTCAGGCGGCCCGAGGTGCCGTAGGTGTGGACGTTCATCCGGTCGACCTCGGCGCGGATCGCGGCGGAGTAGGCGGCCCAGTTCGTGGCGAAGATGTCGGGGTTGGTCTCGTCCATCGCGGCGATGCCGGCGTCGGTGGTCGAGGCGTCCAGCGCGGCGGCGACGTCGGGGATCAGACCCGCCTGGCGCGTCGGTCCGACGTGCATGCCCTCCTGCCGTCCGCCGGTCGGGACGCCGTTGGAGAGCTGCGTGCCCCAATAGTTCGTGTTCGGCTCGTTGAAGGGGTCGAGCGTGTCGAACTCGATACCGTACTCGTCCTCCATGTGCTCGGTGACCTTCACGAGGTACTTCGCGAACTGCTCCTCGGCGGCGGGCTTCAGCTGCTCGCTGTTCGCGTCGAAGCCGCCCGAGACGTAGCCGCTCTCGGTCATGAAGTACGGGGCGGAGTTGGAGAACGCCTCCCAGTGCGAGATCTGCTTCTCCTCGGCGAGCCTCTCGACCCACCAGCGCTGCGTCTCGTCGGCGGTCCAGTCGTAGGAGGCGGGGTCGTCCGCGTTCCACTTCGCCAGGAGCGCGTCGCGGTCGGCGAGCTTCGTGGAGGTGCCGCCGTAGGTCGACGCGTCGCCGGCCGGGTTCGGCTTCCACCAGCCCTCGACGGCGCCGCCCGGGCGGAGGTAGTCCTTCACATCGGAGGCGTTGCCGCCGCCGATGTTGTAGCGGGCGATGTTGAGGTCGAGGCCGCTGTCGCCGAAGACCTTCTGGTAGAGGTCCTCGCGGAGGGCCTCGGGATAATCGCCGGTCGCGTTCGCGAACCAGACGAGGCTGGTGCCCCAGCCCTCGAACGCCTCACCGGCGGCGGCGGGGTTCGGCGTGATGCGGAACGCGTCCGCGGCCTGAGCGGGGGCCGCTGCGGCGGGGATCGCCAGCAGTGCTCCTGTGGCCAGGGCGGCGCTCGTGGCGAGCGCGGCGACCCTTCTGAAGGACATCGACATTGATGCGGTCTCTCTTTCGCCATCGAAATGCGGGCATGTTCACGTGAACGCGCCCTGACGGCCGACTGTACATGTTCACGTCAACAATCGGAAGGTGCTCAGGGGCGCGCGGGGCCCGCGTCGGCGAGAAGCCAGGAGTCGTCGCAGTCGGCGCCGAGTGCGACGAGTCCTGGAGGGTCGTGGGCATGCGGAGGCGTGCGGCCGCGCGCCGCGACACCCCGGCGCTCAGACGCGGTGCGTCGTCTCCGGGAAGGCCTCGGGCTCGCACTGGATGGTCGCGTGGTCGATGCCGTGGCGCTCGCGGAGCACGGCGAGCACCCGCGAGAGCGCGGTGCGGTAGTCGGCGTCGGGGGCGACGACCACGTGGCCGGTGGCGCTCTCCATGCCCGAGGTGATCGTCCACACGTGCAGGTCGTGCAGCGCGAGCACGCCGGGGACGGCGCAGACGTCGCGCTCGAGTGCCGCGAGGTCGACGTGCGCGGGCGCCGACTCCATGAGGATCCCCAGCGCCTGCCGCGTCAGCGACCAGGTGCGGGGAAGGATCAGCAGCCCGATCAGCACGCCGACGATCGGATCCGCCCACGCCCAGCCGGTGGTGAGCAGCACGATCGCCGCCACGATCACGCCGATCGAGCCGAGCGCGTCGCCGAGCACCTCGAGGGAGGCTCCGCGGAGGGTGATGCTCTCCTTCGCCCCGGCCGACAGCAGGCGCAGGCTCACGAGGTTGACCGCCAGGCCCACGACGGCGGTGATCAGGAGGGGGCCGCCGGGCACCGCGGGCGGCTCGGCGAAGCGGCGGACGGCCTCGACGATCACGAACGCGGCGACCGCGAACAGCAGCAGGCCGTTGGCGAGGGCGGCCAGCACTTCGAGGCGGTAGGAGCCGTAGGTGCGGCCCTTCGCGGCGGGGCGGGCGGCGAGCGAGATCGCGGCGATCGACATCCCGAGCGCCAGCACGTCGGTGCCCATGTGCGCGGCGTCCGAGAGCAGCGCGAGCGAGCCCGTCGCGACTCCGACCGCGAACTCGACGACCATGAACGCCGCGGTCAGGACGAAGGCGGCCACGAGCGGACGCCGGTGCCGCGCGGCGGCGGAGCCGGCCGGAACGCCGTGAGAGTGGCCCATCGGCTCCTCCGATCCCCTGTTCGTATAAACAGTCTTGCATGCGTCCGGAGGCGAGCGCGAGGGCCCTCAGCCGACCAGCGGGTCCAGCGCCTCGCCGAGGTAGGGCGCCAGGGTCCGGGCGTACGACTCGGTGAGGTGCCCGAGGTCGCGGTACACCTTCACTCCGCCGATCACGAGGGGGCAGCCGCGGTCGTCGCAGAACCAGCGGGTGAGGTCGACGGCGGCGGCGCCCGGCCAGTCCTCGGCGGCGGCGGCCATCAGCTCGCGGTCGGCGAAGGCCTCGTCGAGCGGCACGCTGCAGTCGGCCGCGGAGCCCGGCTCCTCGGCGCAGGCCAGCAGGGAGAGCGAGGGCAGCACCGGATTGTCGCGGATCGCGACCACCGTGGATCCGCGGGCGATCAGCGGCGCCCACGACTCGTGGAACCCGTCGATGCCGGCCTGCTCGTCGGGGGTGCCGGACGCGTCGACGAACACGGACTTCTTCGCGGAGTAGGCGGTGACGACGAGCGCGTACGGCTCCTGGCCCGCGAGCTCCTCCTGCAGCTTCTCGTTCCAGACGTCGCAGGAGCGCCGGGAGGAGGCGGAGTCGTCGCGCCGCTCCGCGGTCGAGAAGACGCAGCCCGTCTTGTAGTAGGTGTGCAGGTCCCAGCCGCGCTCCTCCGCGACGCCGCGCAGCGCCGGGAAGAAGGACGCCGCATGCGAGTTGCCGATGAGCAGCACACGAAGGCCGGCGGGATCGCCGAAGCGGCACTCCTTGAGCGCGGTGCCGGAGTTGCCCGTGCTGCACTCGTCGGTGTTCAGCGCGGAGCCGTCCTCCGAGGCGTCGACGGCGGGCAGGCTCGTGGTCCAGGAGTCGGGGCAGGCGTTCGCGAGCGCCGCGGCTCCGACGCAGCCCTCGGTCGAGACGGGGAGGGCGTGCGCGCGGGTGAGGTCGGCGGCGATCGCGGCGTTCGTTCCGGTGAGGCCCGTCGCTCCGACCAGGGCGGCGACGGCCAGCAGGGCCGCCGGGGCGAGCGCGCGGAGGCGGTGCGGGCGCTCGGCGGGGGCGCGGCGGTGGAGGGGGTCCTCGAGGAAGCGCTTCGAAATGGCGGCCAGGAGGATCGCGGCGGCGATGACGCCCAGGCCCGCCGGAGCGGTCGGGTCCTCGCCGCTGCTCTCGCGCCAGAAGACCAGGAGCGGCCAGTGCCAGAGGTAGATCCCGTAGCTCAGGCCGCCCAGCCACACGAGCGGGCGCAGGGCCAGCAGTCGGCCGACTCCGCGCTCCGGGGCGGGGCCGGTCCCGGCGACGAGCACGAGCACCGCCGAGAGGGTCGGCCAGAGCGCGGCGATGCCGGGGAACGCGCTCGAGACCTGGAGCACGAATCCGCAGGAGACGACTCCGATCAGCCCCAGCCACCCGGCGACCGTCCGCAGGGCCGCCGGGATCGCCAGTCCCGGGAGTACGAGGGCCGCGAGCGAGCCGAGCCCGAACTCCCATGAGCGGGCGAGGGTGCTGTAGTACGCGGTCGGCTGGTCGATCCCGACCAGCACGACGGAGAACGCGAACGAGAGGACGGTGAGCGCCGCGACGAGCGCCAGCAGGAACCGCGGCAGCTGCGCGCGTCGCCGCAGCAGCACGGCGGCGAGGGTCGCGACGAGCACCAGGGCGAGCCAGACCAGGTAGAACTGCCCCTGCACCGACATCGCCCAGAAGTTCTGCACCGGCGAGTGGAAGTCGTCCTGCGCGAGGTAGTCCACTCCGGCCCGCGCGAGCGCGACGTTCTCGACGTAGAAGGTCGAGGCGAGCACCTCGGTGAAGGTCTGCAGCAGCTGCGAGGGGCGCAGGAGGAGCGGAGCGAGCGCCGCGACGACGACCAGCACCACCGCGGCCGCCGGGAAGAGCCGCGAGGCGAGCCTCCGGAGGAAGGCGATCGGACGCACGCGCCCGAACCGGCGGATCTGGCCGAGGAGGGTCAGGGTGGTGAGGAACCCGGCGATCACGAAGAAGACGTCGACGCCTCCGGAGACGCGGCCCAGCCAGATGTGGAACGTCGCGACCAGGAGGGACGCGACGGCGCGCAGTCCCTCGATCTCGGGCCGGTAGCCGGACGCATCGGCCTTGCGCACCAGCGCGGACCGGCCTGAGGGGGCGGTGCGGGCGGAGTGGCGGGGCAACGGGTTCCTTCCGTGACGGTCGGCGGGCGGTGGGGCGGGCGCCGTCGAGCGTCGGTGTCCAGGATCGCGCTCTCCCGCCCCCAGGGGAACCGTGTCCGGGGTGCTGTCCACCTGGTTGGGGGCTGCGGAGGCGAGGTGCGCGACAGGTGTCCGCTTACTCGGCTGTTCCGGGCCTTCTGAGTGCATCGAGAACTCGGAGGTCGCCGTTCTCGCGCGCGACCACGGCGACTTCTGCGGAGTCGCCGGCGGGCGGGACCGAGGGTGGATCGAAGGCGGGTGGCGCGGATCGACTGGCGCGGATGGATGGGCTTAGGTGAGGTAAGGCTATGCTTACCCGGGCTCCGCGCCGAGACGCGGGTGCCGCCCGCCGACGGACCGGGCCGACGAGCCCTGCCGGCGAACCGGACCCACGAACAAGGCCCACGAACCGGGCCGACGACCGACGCCCACGAACCACGGGAGATCCATGTCCACGCATCGACGGCGCCCCGCCGCCCTCGCCCTCGCCGCCCTGACCCTGCTCGCCCTCACCGGCTGCGGCGCCTCCGAGCAGATCGAGCCCGAGAGCATGGCCGCCGCGGGGGAGGGCACGACTTCGTACCCGCTCATGCTGGACAACTGCGGCACCGCGACCACCGTCACCGCCCCTCCGCAGCGGGTCGTCTCCCTCGACCAGAACTCGACCGAGATCCTGCTGTCCCTCGGCCTCGAGGACCGGATGGTCGGCACGGCCTCCTGGACCGACCCCGTGCTCGAGACCCTCGCCTCCGCGAACGAGAGCGTGCCGCGCCTGGCCGATAACGCCCCCACCTACGAGGTGCTGCTCAGCGCCGACCCGGACTTCGTCACCGCTTCCTTCGGCCGCCACTACGCGCCCGAGGGCGTCGCCTCGCGCGACCGCCTCGCCGAGACGGGGATCGGCTCCTACCTCGCCCCCTCCGACTGCGACAACGGGGCGAGCGTCAACGGCGGGAGCGGCACGCGCACCGTCCCGCTGACCGTCGACGTCCTCTACCAGGAGATCCACGAGCTGGCCGAGGTCTTCGACGTGCAGCAGCGCGGCGACGCCCTGGTCGCGCAGCTGCAGGAGCGCGCCGCCGCCGCCACCGAGGGGGTCGACCTCGGCGGCCGGAGCGTCGCCTTCTGGTTCGCCGACACCAAGACGCCCTACATGGCCGGCGGCTACAACTTCGCCTCGCTGCTCGGCACCACGACCGGCATGACCAACGTCTTCGCCGACCGCACGGAGGACTGGCCCGCCGTCGGCTGGGAGAGCGTCGTCGCGGCCGACCCGGACGTCCTGGTCCTCGGCGACCTGCAGCGCGACCGCTTCCCCGGTGACCGCCTCGACGACAAGACCGCGTTCCTCCGCTCCGACCCGCTGACCAGCAGCCTGCCCGCGGTGCAGGACGGCCGCTTCATCGCGCTCCACGGCGCCGAGATGAACCCGTCGATCCGCTTCGTCGACGGGCTCGAGAAGATCCGCGCCTGGTGGGACGAGAACGGGGCCTCGCTCTGAGCACGCACACGGGCACGGGCACGGGCGCGGTCCTCGTCCGCCGGGTGCCGCGGGGCCTTGCCGCCGCCGCGCTGGTCGTCGGCGGGCTGCTCGCGCTGGCGCTCTCGGTCGGCGTCGCGGTGACGCTCGGCCCGGCCGACGTCTCGCTCGTGAACGTCCGCGACATCCTCCTCAACCACCTCGGGCTCGCCTCCGTCCCGGTGCGTGCGGCCGAGGACGCGATCGTCTGGCAGGAGCGCCTCCCGCGCGCACTCGTGGCCGCGGCCTGCGGGGCGGGGCTCGGCGTGTGCGGAGTGATCCTGCAGTCGCTGCTGCGCAATCCGCTCGCCGACCCGTTCGTGCTGGGCGTCTCCTCCGGAGCGTCCACGGGCGCGGTGCTCGTCGGCGTGCTCGGGGTCGGCGGAGGAGTGGTCGGGCTCTCCGGAGGCGCCTTCGTCGGCGCGCTGGTCGCCTTCGGCTTCGTGCTGCTGCTCACGCGGTTCTCAGCGGGCGGCACCTCGGGCGTGATCCTGGCGGGGGTGGCGAGCACGCAGCTGTTCTCGGCGCTGACCTCGCTGATCGTGTTCGCTCTCGCCGACTCGGACGAGACGCGCGGCGTGATGTTCTGGCTGCTCGGCTCCCTCGAGGGCATGCGCTGGGACGACGTGGCGCTGAGCGGAGGAGTCGTGCTGCTCGGCTCCGTGGTCTGCCTCGCCGCGGCGCGCACGCTCGACGCGTTCGCCTTCGGGGAGGACGTGGCCGCGTCGCTCGGCGTGCACGTGGGCCGCACCCGCCTCCTCCTGCTGGTGGTGACGGCCCTGCTGACGGCGACCCTGGTGAGCATCGCCGGCGCGATCGGCTTCGTGGGGCTGGTGCTGCCGCACGCCGCGCGACTCGTGTTCGGGCAGCGGCACTCGCGGGTGATCCCGGCGACGATCCTGCTCGGCGCGGTGTTCCTGGTGTGGGTCGACGCCGGGTCGCGGGTGGCGTTCGCGCCGACTCCCCTGCCGGTGGGGGTCGGCACGGCACTCGTCGGCGTGCCGGTGTTCATGCTGCTGCTCCTGCGGCGGAGGGGCCGCTCGTGACGCTCGAGGCCGACCGGGTCACGTGGCGCCGGGGCGGCCGCCTGGTGGTCGACGGCGTCTCGCTCCGCCCCGTTCCCGGCTCGACAGTGGGACTGCTCGGGCCCAACGGCTCGGGCAAGTCGTCGCTGCTGCGGCTGCTGCAGGGCACCGCGGCTCCGGACGCCGGCGTCGTCACCCTCGACGGCGCGCCGCTCCGCTCGCTCCGCCGCCGCGAGGTCGCCCGGGCCGTGGCCACGGTGACGCAGCAGGCCGAGACGGAGGCGGACCTCCCCGTCCGCGACGTCGTCCGGCTGGGGCGCACCCCGCACCGCTCCCTCCTGGGCGGAGACACGGCAGAGGACCTGCGCGCGATCGATCGCGCCCTCGAGCAGGTGGGTCTCGAGGCGAAGGCCGACCACCTCTGGCACACCCTCTCGGGCGGCGAGCGGCAGCGCGCGCACATCGCCCGGGCGCTCGCGCAGGAGCCGCGCGAGCTGCTGCTGGACGAGCCGACCAACCACCTCGACATCCGCCATCAGCTGGAGCTGCTGGCCCTGGTGCGGGCGCTGCCGGTGACCACGGTCGTCGCGCTGCACGACCTCAACCTCGCGGCCCTGTTCTGCGACGCGCTGCTGGTGCTGCGCGAGGGGCGCGTGGTCGCGGGCGGCACCCCGGAGGAGGTGCTCACCCCGGCGCTGATCGCGGACGTCTACGGGGTGCGCGCCCGCGTGATCGTCGACACCGGACGGCCGCACGTGCTGTTCGACTCCTGATTCCGCTGCCGCATCCTGACCCCACTGCCAGACGATCGTCGATCAGTCAACGGTCTCGTCCGTCGTGAGGAGCGCGTTCTACCGTCGGTGAACCGGCTTCGAGACCTCACAGGAGAGGTCCCCCTCGCGCTGGGCGAGGTGCACTCCTGACGGAGGTCGATGGACGTGCCGGTGACGACGAGGGGAGTCGAGAGATGTCCAGAGACGACGTGGCACCGGGGCGGTTCGCGCGGTTCGTGAAGTGGGTCAACAAGGCCGACGGCTGGGAGCCGCAGTACCTGCGCGGGCGGGTCGTGGCCAAGAAGGACGGCGAGTGGATCGTCGCGGTCGACGGCGAGGAGCGCCGGATCGTGAAGAAGGAGTGGAGCGTCTACCGCTGACCCTCGGGGAGGACTCGTGATGCTGCCCGACCGGCGCACTCCCGAGATCAGAGAGGCGCGTCCCGGAGTCTTCGTGCTCGAGCTGCGCCGCACCCGCCGCCGGCCCGCCGAGGAGCTGGGCGTCCTGATCCGCACGGGCACGACCTGGACGGTGCTGGGCCCCGAGGGCGTGCTCTCCGACGTGCCGAGCTTCCACGACGCCGTGGCGGCCCTGCGCGAGTAGCGCCGCACCACTGAGTACTCCGCGGCCCCACTCAGTCGCCCGAGACGGTCGCCCGCTCCGGCGTGTCGACGACCGTCTAGGGCGCCTCAGCGCTGACGCGAGCGTGGACGGCGCGGCGGTGGTGCCGCCGAGGCGTGGGCCCGCCGCGCCTACAGCTGGCGGCCCGGACGCTGCACGCCGACGACGGTGACGGTGAGGGTCGCGGAGGTGCTCTGCGCGGCGGACGGCGCGGACTCCGAGAGGCGCACGGTCAAGCGGAGGTGGTCGGTCGCTCCGACGGCGAGGGCGGGGGAGCCGGGCAGGTCGAGGCGGGAGGCGGCGGGGCGGTCGGACGACACGGTGGTGACGGTGCCGGGGCAGGTGGCGGCGTCGGCCGACCAGGACTGCGAGCAGCGCTCGATCGCGAGCTGCAGGCCGTCCGAGAGGTCGGTGCCGGTGGCCGTCTGCAGCTGGAGGGCCGACATCGGCAGGGTCCCGGCGTTCGTCAGGTCGAGGAGGCGCCGGGCCGTGCCACCGGGGACGAGGCCCGCGACGGGGACCGGCACGGTCGTCGCTCCGGTGCCGGTGAACGTCGCGATGACGGTGCCGGAGGCGACCCGCGCGCTCACGGAGCCCCGGTCCAGGAGCACGGCGGTGGCGGTGGCGGCGGCGCCGAGGACGAGCGCGCCGGCGACGAGTCCCGCCAGGCCGGCGCGGGAGACCACGCGGCGGCGGACCTCGGGGGAGTGGCGCGGGGCTCCGCGGTCGCGGGAGGACGGCCGGGCGCTGTGCCGTCCGTGCTCAGCGGGCGGACGCAGGGGCTCCGGGGGCGGCGTGCCGTCCGACGAGCGGTGGGCGCCGCTCATGGGGCGACCTCCGCGGGGCGGCGCCAGATGGCGATCAGGAGCGCGCCCACGATGACCGCGCCGCCCGCGGCGGAAAGCGCGAACCGCGCCTCCGGGCGGGCGAGGCCGATGCTCGGCCAGCCCAGCAGCGGCACCACCGAGCTCTCGCGCCAGATCCGCTCGTCCGCGATCGTCACGATCCACGGGTCGGCCGACTCGTTGTTGTCGCCCTTGGTGGTGAGCGCCAGCTGGCCGGGCTCGCGGCCGCGGAGGGCCGCAGCCTCCTCCTCGGAGTAGACGAGGGTGACGCGGTGGATGACGCGGCGGCCCGGATCGTCCGGGTCGGTGAAGACGATCACGTCGCCGGCGCGGATCGCGGCCTGGTCGACGGGCAGGGTGACGGCGAGGGAGCCGACGGGCATCCCGGGCGCCATCGAGTTCGACAGCACCGGCACGAGCCGCACGAGACCGAGCGCGGAGAGGACGAAGACGGCGATGCCGGCGACGGCCACGATCGTGACCAGGCCGCCGAGGAGAGCGCGGAGGGCCTTCACGCCTGCTCCCTCCGGTGACGACGGCGCGCCGCCGCGGCGAGCAGGGCGCCCGAGCCGAGGGCGAGTATCCCGCCCAGGAGCGCAGCGCCCAGATCGCGGCCGGTGACGGCCAGCCCGCCGCCCGCCGCTCCGGGGAAGGAGCCGGGGCCGGGCGTCGCGGAGGGATCCTCCTCCGTCGTGCCCACGAGCACCCGCAGCGACGCCGCCGCGAGCTCGGTCCCGTTGCCGGCCGACTCCGGAAACAGGACGCGGACGCGCACGCCCACGGTGGCCCCGCGCTCGAGCGGACGCACGCCGTCGAGCCGGCCGAGCGTCGCCGCGGGCCCGGATCCGAGCGGCATCGCGTCCTCCGGGCAGAGGTAGCGCTCGACCGTGCGCTCCCCGTCGACGACCTCGGCGACGGTGAACGCCGAGTCGCAGAGCTCGACGGACAGCTGGAGGCCGTCGCGCGGGTCCTGCGCCAGCGTGCCTCCGTCGACCGCGAAGGCCACGGAGACCCCCTGTGGCGACAGGCCGGTGCTGGTCACCTCGACCGCCCACTCGGCGCGGTCGCCCGGAGCGAGGTCGGTGAGGGATCCGGGCGCCGAGAGCTCGCGCACGTCGAGCACGCCGACGGGCTCGGCGCTCGCCGCGGGCGCGAGGAGCACCGCCGCGAGGGCGGCGACGAGCGCACGGGCGTGGGGCATGGGGACGACTCCGGGAGGAAAGGGGGATGCCTCCGCCCCGCGCCGGTGGCGGCCGGGCAGGGCGGAGGCGGTGGGGGACGGTCTACTTCTGGATGCCGGCGCGCTGGATCGCGGCGGCGGTGAAGGTGACCGTGGCGGAGGCGTTCTCGTACGCGTTGTCGGCCGCCGTCGGCAGGACGAGCTCGATCAGCGTGTTCAGCGTCACATCACCGGCGTCCGAGGGGAAGGTCCCGGTCGTGGTGGGGGTGATGCCGAAGTTCGCCGGGGTGAAGTCGACCGCGCCGGCCTGGCCGCCGATGGACGACAGCTTGCCGGATCCGGTGACCGTGGTGGTCCCGCTGCAGGAGTACGGGCCCGCCGGAGTCGTGGTGGGGGCGGTCGTCCAGGCGGTGGAGCAGGTCAGCAGGCGGTAGTCGAGGCCGTTCGGGCCGGAGACGAGAGACTGGCCGACACGGTTCTGGTCGGTGGTGTCGGATCCCACGACGTCGTTGGTGACGGCCTGCGAGAAGCGCACCGACGAGACGAGGTCGCCGTCGTTGGTGGCGTTCGGCAGGACGATCGTCACCGGGCGCTGGATGGTGTCTCCGGGCGCGATGTCCGTCACGATGAAGGTGCCGTCGAGGTTGATGTCGAGCTGTCCGGCGTCCGCGGTGCCGACGGCGGTCCCGGAGTCGGTGAACACGGCGAAGGCGCCGGCGCCGGCGAGGGCTCCCGCGGCGAGGAGGACGCCGCCGGTGAGGGCGATCTTCTTCCAGGGGCTGCGACGGGTGGGTGCTGTGGTGGTCATGGCGACCGTTCCTTTCTGGTGGGTGGTGCCCGGTGCGGGCGTGGTCTCCCTCACGAGGACACGTGCAGGACGAGAGGGGTGTCGGCGGGGAGGCATCAGCAGCCTCCGGCGGTGGTGACGGCCGGCTGGGCGACGGCGGTCGAGGCGGCGGACGCGACTCCGAGCCAGCGCTGCAGATCCGGGCGGACCCGCCACTGGTAGCTGCGGCCCTCACCGACGCGGTCGTCGGTGAAGCTCGTCGCGGAGGCGGCGGGCGCCGCGATCACGGTCCAGGGGCCGGGCGTCGTCCCCGCGAGGCGGCGCTCGAGGGTCCAGCCGGTCGCTCCGGCGGCGGCCGACCAGCTCACGAGGGTGCTCGGCCGACCGGCCGTGCAGCTCGCGACGGGCGTGGCGACCACGGAGGAGCTGGTCCAGGCGCCGAGCCCGACCGCTCCGCTCGTGCTGCCGGTGCCGGAGAAGCCGCGCCGGACGAGGGGAGCGGGATCGACCCAGACCGTGATCGTGCTGCCCGCCGTGAGCGCGCCGTCCGTGACCGTGTACGCGATCGTCGCGCTCCCGGTCCAGCCGTCGGCCGCGGGCGTGTAGGTGCACGTGGATCCGGAGCAGGAGAAGGTGCCGCGCAGCCCGGCCGGGACGCTCGTGCCGACCAGGGCGAGGGTCGTGCCCGCGTCCTCGTCGGTGTCGTTCGCGAGCGGAGCGACGGTGACGGCGGGGCCGCCGGTGGTCGCGACCACGCGGTCGGGTCGGGCGACCGGCGCGCGGTTGAGCGCGGTGACGGTGACCGTGACCCGCACGTTCCAGGTGCCGTACTGGCCCGAGAGCGAGTAGTCGAAGACGTCGGTGCCGACGAAGGCGGCGATCGGGCGGTAGGTGCACTGGCCGCGGGTCGCTCCGCTCGCGACGCAGGAGACGGACCCCTGCACGGGAGTGGCGGGGGCGGGGGTCGCCGCGCCTCCGATCGCCTTCGGGGTCGCCGAGAGCTGCGCGCGCGAGAAGGTCGCTCCGGTCGCGGCGGGCCCGTCGTTCGCGAGCACGTCGATCACGACCGATCCGCCCTGCACGACCGTCGCGGCGTCGGCCGCCGGATCGGGGATCACCGAGATGCTCACCGAGGCCGTGCGGGTGAACGCCACGCCGGTCGGGCCGGTCGCCGTCGCCGTGGCGGTGTTGACGATCGTGCCGGCGGTGACGTCGGCGGCGGTGGTCGTGTAGGCGGCGGTCGCGGTGACGACCTGGCCGGGCAGCAGTCGTCCGGAAGTGCCCGGCCAGGAGTAGGTGAGAGCGGAGAGCCCGCTCTTGGGGTCGCTGATCGCGACCGCGGTGAGGGTGGTGGTGCCGGTGTTGGACGCGCGGAAGGTGTAGGTCACCACGGTGCCGGCGGCGCTGATGAAGGCGGGGTTCGCGGTCTTGGTGAGCGCGAGGTCGTTCGTGCGGGCGATCGTCACCGTCCGCGAGGCGGTGGCCGTAACGGCGGCGCCCGTCGGAGGGGTGCCGGTCACGGTCGCGGTGTTGAGGACCTGGCCCGCGTCGACGTCGGCCTGCGTGAGCGTGTACGAGGCGGTCGCGGTGACCGACTGGCCGATCTCGAGGCGCCCGGCGGTCCCCGGCCAGGAGTAGGCGAGCGCGGAGAGCCCGCTCTTGGGGTCGGTGACCGCGACGGCGCTCAGTCCGGTGTTGCCGGTGTTGGTGGCGGTGAAGCTGTAGGAGACGGTCGAGCCCACGGCGGCGCCGGTCGGGATCGTGCCGTTCTTCGTCAGCGAGATCGAGGGCGCGTAGCGGATCGGCGTGGTGGCCGTGGAGGTCGCGGTGACCGTCACGGGCGTGGCGGCCAGGGTGCGGCCGGAGACGGTCGCCGTGTTGACGAGCGACGTGTTCTTGTCGATGTCGGTCTGAAGGACCGTGTACGGCGCCGACATGAAGGTGGCGCTCGCTCCGGGGGCGAGCTGCGTCGAGGCGGGCGTGATGCCGGTGACCTTCGGGTCGGCGACGGCGACCGTCTGCAGTGTGACGTTGCCGGAGTTGAGGGCGAGGAAGGAGTAGCGGATCTGCTCTCCGGCGTCGGCCTGGGCGTTGCCGTTCGTGTCGGTGAGCAGGGCGGTCTTGGCGAGGGTCAGAGCGGGAGCCGGGGTGGCGATGGGGGCGGTGACGGTGGCGGTCTTGCTGGTGACGGGGGTCGTCGTCACGACGTTCGAGATCGTCTCCGTCTTCGTCGCTGCAGCGGTCGCCGTGTTGACGAACGAGCCGGCCACCGCTTCGGCGGCCGTGACCGTATGGGATCCCGTGCAGATGGTGGAGGCGAGCGGGAGCAGGGTCGTCGTCGGACAGGAGATGCTCGCGGCCTTCGGGTCCGTGACGACGATGCCGGTGAGCGTGCCCCGGATAGACCCGTTCGTGACGACGAACTGGTAGGGGATGACGGATCCCTCGGCGTAGGCGACGGGCTGCGTGGTGGTGCGGTCGATCTGCTTGACCAGAGTGATGTCGTCGAGAGTGTTGATGGACGAGACGGAGACGTTGCGGACGAGGTGGGTGTCGTTCGATCCACCGGTGGACGCCGTGAAGCCGAGCTTGTAGGTCGAGGGCGCTGCGGTCGGCATCGTGAACTGCATCAGCTGCGTCAGCGCGGAGGCGGCCATTCCCGCCGAGGTGCCCCAGTAGACCGTGACGACGGGGGAGGCCGTGGCGGACACGGTGATCCGCACGGTCCTGCCGTAGCTCGCGGGCGGATTGCCCGACGAGACGGTGATCGGGGTGCGGACGGAGGTGAGCGTCGGCGGCGGCGCGGCCTGCAGGAAGCAGTAGCCGGTCTGGCCCTGGCCTGCACCGCGGGCGACGATCTGATTCGCGACCTGGCCCTGGCCTGAGCCGGAGGGGCACCCGAATCCGAGTCCGTAGGTGGGCGGGGCGTTGGGTGTCGTGCTCTGCGTGGGAGGTCTGGCCGAGAAGTTCCCGTAGGCGTCGATGCCGATGCCGAGATAGCCGCCGTTCACACCTTCGACGGTCGCGGACTGGCCGTAGCCGAGCGAGCCGCCAGGGGCTCCGGCCGCCGTCAGGGACTTCGAGCCGTCCGTGAGGAAGAAGCCGATGCCGTCTGCTCCGAGGAGGCCGAGGGCGGAGCTGTACTGGTACTGGTCGAACTGGACGTCGATGCCGCCCATCGCGGGGATCGGCCGGTTGAAGACCGCGCCGCCCTTGGCGTTGTTCCGGGCGTCGGTGAGCTGCAGGAAGCCCGGACTCGTCGCGGCGGCGGGGGCCTGAGTCCGGTTGGCGCAGACGCCGAGATTCGAGGAGCCGGTCGGCGGAGCAGTGGTCGCCGCCGTGATGCAGGCGCCGTCGAGCGCCTGCCACGCCGGGTCCGCGACGCTGGTGCCGCCGAAGCCCTCTTGAAGGAGGACCGTGGCCGCCGCGGCCCTCGTCGCCGGCAGGACCACGAGGACGGCGGCGAGCAGGAGCAGGACGAGGCCGAGGGCGATCGAGCGGTCGTGGCTCGGCCGGGCATGCGCGTTCGACACGGATCGACCTCCCCCCGGGGCGCCTCGCCGGGCCTTCCGGATGGAGCGGGATCACGATAGGTCGCGGCTCGGAGGCGCCCTGTCCCCCTGAGACGGGACGTGGGCGGCGGACGACGGACCCTCGATCCGGTCGGCACTCAGAGGGGGGAGAGCAGGCGCTGAACCAGCGATCAGGTCGCGCTCAGATAACGCGACCCATCCGGGGGTCTCACGCGAGAGTGTTGACGTGCGCATGGCCCTCGCGCCGGGCGCAACGCGGCCTGGATCCGTGCCGGCCCCGTGCCGCCCCGGTGTCCCGCCACCGGGACGATGCGGTTCCGCTCCCGTGGCGGGCATCTCCAGAGCAGTGGCGCGAGATAGCGCTCTCACCAGGACCTTCTCGCGTCCCTCCGCCGCTCGAAGCGAGGTGGGAGCGCCGCCGCGGGTGTCCCTGAAGCGGGTCTGGTGGTCGCGCGGCGGACGCGGGAGGATGCACTCGCGCCTGCCCGCCCGCACGGTCCCCCGAAGGACCGCACCGCGCCCCCTCCACGGTGGTCCGATCCGGACCGCAGCACCCCCCCTCACACCTTCCGGTCAGGCTCCGCCGACCGAGCAGCCCTCTCCACATCGGGATCCCATGTCCTCTCCTGCGCGCCACAGCCGCCGTCTCGTCCTCACCGGAGCCGCCCTCGGCGTCGGATCCGCCTTCGCCTACGCGATGACCGCGTCCGCGGCGCCCGACTACAGCGTGATCCCGCCGCTGCCCAACGAGCTCGGGCGCGGCGACACGGCGATCTCGCGCGTGGGGAAGAAGCCGTACCAGATCATCGACGTGATGATCGGCACCGACCGCGCGCGGCTCTTCGTCCCGCACACCGCGGTCCCCTCGCAGCGGATCGGCCGGGTCGTCTACTGGTACTACCACGCCAACGGGAGCACCTACGCGGCCCTGTCCGGCGCCTACCAGTACAGCGCCGACCAGGCCGTCGACAAGGGCGTCATCTCGATCTGCCCCAACTACGGCGGCAGCATCTACACGAACAAGCGGGCCGTCGCCATGCAGGTGGACGCGGTCGCCTGGTTCCAGAAGACGTGGCGGATCGGCGCGAGCTTCCTCCGCTCGAACTCCGGCGGCGGCGCGCTGCTCTGCTGGGCGTACGGCAACAAGCTGGTCCCCGAGATCCGCGGCGCGTACCACGCGGCCGGCGTCTACGACATGGCCGACATGGCCCGCCGCGACCCGGGGCGCGTCCTGCCGGACTACGACAACGACCCCTCGACGATCCCGGCGACCGACCCCGCGCTGCTGCCGCAGGCCTCGTGGGCGGGGGCGCGGATCCGCACGACCGGCTCGACGGAGGACGTCCTCGTCCCGATCGCCGTGCACGGAGGGGCCTGGGTCGCGCTCGCGAAGCCCGTCGCGAAGGAGGCTGTGGTCCTCTACACGCCGACCGACGGCGCTCCGAACGGCCACAACGTGCCGAGCCTGACGAACAAGGACATGCTCGACACGTTCGACCGCTGGCTCGCGGAGCAGCCGGTCGTTCCGCTGCCCGACGAGCCCGCCTCGTCGATCCCCGGCGAGGGCACGTACCAGAACTCCTCGCCGCTCATCACGACGGCGGGCACCTGGAGCACCATCTCCTCCTCCGCCGACAGCGGCGGGAGCATCAGCTACTCCAGCTCGGCCGGAGCGTCCGCGAGCTTCCGCTTCTCGGGCACGGGCGTCAGCTGGGTGAGCCGGATGACGGCGACCTCCGGCATCAACGAGGTGCTGCTCGACGGCGTCCTCGTCGCCACCGTCGACCGCTACAGCCCCACGACCCGCTCGGGTCAGACGGTGTGGACGAGCGGACCGATCGCCGCCGGCACCCACACGGTCACGATCCGCCGGGGGACGACGCGCAACCCGGCGTCCACCGGATCCACGCTGATCCTGGACGCCTTCGTCGTGACCGCAGGGACCGTCTCCACGTCGACCCCCACCCCCACCGCGACGGCGTCTCCGACCAGCACGCCGACGCCGACGGACACGCCGACCCCCACCGACACGCCCACTCCGACCGAGACCCCGACGGCCACGTCCACGCCCACCCCGACCTCGACGCTGCCGGCGGCGGGGACGTACCAGAACGGAGCCGCCGTCATCGCGACGGTCGGCACCTGGGCGACGCTCTCGAGCACCGCCGACAGCGGCGGCAGCATCTCGTACTCCAGCACCTCCACGGCCTCGGCGACCCTCCGCTTCCGGGGCACGAAGGTCAGCTGGGTGAGCCGGATCACCCCGACCTCCGGCATCAACGAGGTCCTGATCGACGGCGTGCTCGTCGCCTCCGTCGACCGCTACAGCGCCACGAACCGCTCGGCCCGCACCGTGTTCACCAGCAGCACCCTCAGTGCCGGCGAGCACACCATCACCATCCGCCGCGGCAGCAAGCGCAACGCCGCCTCCACGGGAAACTCGCTGATCCTGGACGCCTTCGTCGTCGTGTGAGTCGCTCGAGCGCCCGAGCCGCCCGCGTGATTCCGGACAGAGGACGCTGGCGGGCTCGGGTGGTCGGGTGTGCGGGGGCTCGTGGAGGGGGCCCTTGTCGCTGAGGCGCTCGCTCGGCGCCCACTCCGTTGAGTCGCCCGTGTCGAGTCGCCCGAGAATGCAGCTGTTTCAGCGTTCTCGGGACCAACTCGGGCACCTCAGCGGGCTTCGCGGGAGGGGCCCGTGCGAGCATGCGGGGATGAGAACGCTGATCCTCGGAGGAACGGGCTGGCTCGGCGGGCACCTCGCGGCGGAGGCGCTGCGGCGCGGCCACGACGTGACCTGCCTCGCGCGCGGGACGGCCGTGCCCGCGGGGGTGTCCCTCGTCCAGGCCGACCGCGACCGCGAGGACGCTCTCGACACCGTGGCTGCGGCGCCGTGGGACGCGGTGATCGACGTCTCCTCTACCCAGCAGCACGTCCGCCGATCCGTCCGCGACCTGCGCTGCAGCGCCTACGTCCTCGTCTCGACCACGAGCGTCTACGCCGAGAACGCGGTCGTCGGAGCGGACGAGGACGCCGAGCTGCTCCCTCCCTCCGACGACCCCACCTCGTACGGCGCCGCGAAGGCCGCCTGCGAGCAGGCCGTGCTGGCCGGATCCGCGCCGTCCCTGATCGCGCGCGCCGGTCTGATCGGTGGCCCCGGCGACCCGACGAGCCGCTCCTCCTACTGGCCCTGGCGCTTCAGCGCGCGGTCCGGGCCCGTGCTGGTGCCGGATGCGCCCGAGCTGCCGACGTCCGTGGTCGACGTGCGGGACCTCGCCGCCTGGCTGGTGGCGTCCGCCGAGGCGCGGGTGGCGGGCGTGATGAACGTCTGCGGGACCCTCGTGCCGTTCGCCGAGCACCTGGCCGCGGCGCGCGGCGGGTCGTCCGCCGAGCCGGTCGCCGTGCCGGAGGAGTGGCTGCTCGAGCGCGGCGTCGGCCAGTGGGCGGGCCCCGGCTCGCTCCCGCTGTGGATCGCGGACCCGGACTGGCGCGGCATGAACGCCCGCTCGACGGCACGGGCGGAGGCCGCGGGCTTCGAGCGCCGCGAGCTCGCCGAGACGCTGCGGGACGCGGCGGCCGCGCACGTGCCGGGACGCGGCGCCGGACTGGGGGAGGAGCGGGAGCGGGAGCTGCTGGGGGAGTGGGGTGTGG
>NZ_PSVF01000043.1:0-21319 GCF_002931975.1 Rathayibacter sp. AY1F3
GCCGTCGCACACCAGCTGGCGCTTGGCGGCGCGCCGGTCGTGCAGGATCGCGATCCCGCAGGCGCGGACGAACAGGCACATGATCGGCCGGCCCCGGAGGAACCTCGACAACGGCTCGGCCGCCGCCGCCGCGACCGCCGCGAAGCGGAGGGGCACCGGCTCCGCACCGCGCCCGCCCGCCGCGGGGCCTCCTTCTTCCGCCCGTCCCCGCGCACGCTGGCGCTCGCCGTCTCCGGCGGGCTCGTCGTCGTGGCCGTCGCGTCGAGCCTGAGCCTCACCGTCGGCACCGGCTCCTCGGCCGAGTCGGTCACCGCGACGCCCTCCGCTGCTCCGACCTCGACCAGCGTCGCCGTGCTCCCCGCGACCACCGCCTCCGCCCGGGTCGTCCTCAGCTCCGTCTCCACCACCTCCGGCACCGTCGCCGGCGGCACGAGCGTGACGCTCGAGGGATCGAACCTGGACTCGGTCGCCACCGTCCGCTTCGGCGAGGCCGAGGGCAGCGTCGCGGTCGACAACCCCGACCAGATCACGGTCACCGCCCCTCCGGCCGACGGAGAGGCAGCGGGCGAGGTCCCGGTCGCCTTCTTCGACGCCGACGGTCAGGCCATCACGTTCGACGCGGTCACCGACTCCGCCGCGGCGGTCACCGTCGACGGGACCCCGGCCGACGCGGTGCAGCCGGCCGTCGACACGTCGGGCGCCGCGGAGGGCACGACGGCCGAGGCCTCGACCGACCTCGCCGCCCCGACCGCGACCGCCACTCCCAGCCCCGCCGCGACCGGCGTGCTCGCCAGCACGAAGGTCGTCGCCTCGGCGATCACCTTCGCCTACACGCCCGACCCGGCGATCGAGGCCGCGAAGGCCCAGGCCGCGCTGGACGCGAGCCGCCTGGCCTCGCAGCTCGACTACCTCTCCACCTACTGGAACGACTACAACTCGGCCCAGTACGGCGTGATCTCGGGCAACGACTGCGTCAATTTCACCTCGCAGTCGCTGATCGCCCGCGGCTGGGAGATGGACGGCGAGTGGAGCTACTCCTCCTCCGGCGGCTACAGCTCAGCCTGGGCGTCGTCGACAGCGTTCAACGCCTACCTCGCCGCGCACCCCGAGCGCGCGACCGCCATCCCCGACTCCGAGCGGAGCCGGGTGAAGCCGGGCGACATCGTCCAGTTCGACTGGGACGGCTCGGGCGACTGGGACCACACGGGCGTCGTGACCAGCGTCGACGGCGACAGGATCCTCTACTCCTCGCACACCGCCGACAACCACGACCAGAGCATCGACGCGGCCTCCGCCGGCCGGATCATGTTCTGGGGCGTCTGACGCTCGACGCACCCGCTCCACGCACGACGACGGGGCCGTCACCGCTGATGCGGTGACGGCCCCGTCGAGGTTCCGGTCAGATCACTTCTTGAAGACGTCCTTGACGTCCTCGCCGACCTTCTTGGTGTGGGCCTTGGTCTGGTCGGCCTGGCCCTCGGCCTCGAGGCGCTCGTTGTCCGTCAGCTTGCCGACGGCCTCCTTGGCCTTGCCGACCAGGTTCTCGGCTGCGTTGCGGATCTTGTCGTCTGCACCCATGAGGGGCTCCTTCTGTTCGGTGTGACCATCCGCCGGCGGGTGCCGGGGAAGCTGCGGGACCGGGGTCAGGCGACCCGGTCCTCCTTGGAGAAGCCGGCCCGGGCGCTCGAGGCGACCTCGAGCAGGACCGGCAGGCGGGCGCCGAGCAGGGCGTCGAGCGCGTCGACCTCCTGGTGCACGGCGTCGACCACGGTGCGGGGCGAGACGCCGCCGCGGGGGAGGACGCGCACCTTCAGCGCGGTCTCGGAGCCGTGGCGGTAGGCCGCGACCGTGACGTCGAGGAGCTCCGTCCGCCCGGCGAGAGCCGTCTCGAGGACGTCCTCCGCGAAGCCGGTCGCGATCTCGATCCCTCCGGCGGGCGTGCCCTCGGCCTCGTCGCGGAGGACGGTGCCGGTGCGGCCGTGACCGTGGGCGAAGGCCATCACCAGCGCGAGGACGATGCCGAGGAGGCAGATTCCGACGACGGCGTAGAGCGGCCACAGGACGGCGGCATCGCTCCAGGCGGTGCCCTCCTCGGGGGAGAGGCGCGAGACCAGGGCCGCGCCCTCGCCGTCGGCGAAGGAGAGGACGGAGTCGCGGACCGGCTGCGAGACGGCGATCAGGACGGCTCCGGCGCTGACCAGCGCGAGCACGAGGCCCACGACGAGCAGGACGAGCCGGTTGACGAAGCGGTTGCTCGTGGTCATCAGATCCTCCCGGAGGTCGAGACGCGGACGGTGGAGCGCGGGGCGGGCTTCGCGCCGATGCGGGCGAGCTCCTCGTCGACGGCGCTCTGCACGGCGTCGCGGTCGACCGCGATGCCGGAGGCGGGGGTCACCTCGACCAGTGCGGTGCGCCGCCCGAGCGAGGCGCGGGTGTCCTCGCGGCGGGAGTGGGCGGCCGTGCGGGCTGCGCGGGCCAGGGAGGAGGCGATCACGCCGTCGTCCACGACCACGGCGAGGCGGTCGTCGTCCACGGTGTGGCGGGCCCGGGCCCCGGGCGCCAGTGCGAGCACCAGCAGGACCAGGGCGAGGACGCCCCCGCCGACGGCCACGCCGATGAGGGCGGGGTTCGCCAGCGACGCGACTCCGACGATCGCGCCCAGCAGGGCGGACGGTGCGGCGAGCAGGGGCGCGGCGCCGAGGATCGCGAGCACCGCCTCCGTGCCGACGTAGGCCGCGACCAGGGCGATGAGCACCAGGACGACGATCTGCGCGGCGGAGCGGGACTTGTGGGTCTCGCGACGGAGGTAGCGGCTGTAGCGGGTGTCGGGCGCCGACAGTGCGGGGCTCATGCGACTCTCCTCGTGCTTCGGGTGCGGGTGCCCGTGACCCGGATGTCGATCCGGCTGACGGTGCGCCCGGTCAGCGCCTCCATGCGGGAGGCGATGCGGGTGCGGTCGCCGTGCAGGCGCTCGAGCAGGGAGCCGCCGGCCGGGGCGGTGCCCGGCTCGACGACGACCGGCGCGGTCACCGCGAGGGCGAGGCCGCCCCGGTCGTCGGAGAGGCGGACGCGGATCGCGGAGACCTCCACGCCCAGCTCCTCGTGGACGATCGCCACGGCGGCGCGCTCGATGGAGCGGACGGTGATGGTGACGGTGCCCGCCACCGGCGATGCGGGACGCGTGTCGAGAGCGGTCACAGTGGGCTCCTAGCGGGAGGTGGTGCGGCCGCGGAACACGTCCACGAGGCTGCGCACGTCGAGGGTGCCGTCGGCGATGCGGGCGATCACGACGCCGAGGGCCATGAAGAGGGCGGTGAGGACGAAGCCCCAGAAGCCGAACATCAGGGCCGCGAAGGCGAGGATCGCGCCGACCACGACACCGAGGACGGTGCTGCGGCCGCCGGGGGCGGTGGGCGCGGGGCGCTGGAAGTCGCTCATCGGACGCGGCTCTCGGTGGCCTCGTCGTCCTTGTCGTCGCCGGGGATGTGCACGTCGACGACGGCGACGTTGATCTCGGAGACGGCCATTCCGACCAGCTCGGTGATGGCCTCGGAGACGGCGGCGCGGACGGAGTCGGCGACCTTCTGCATCGGCACGGGGTACTCGACGACGATGGTCACGTCGGCCGCGACCTGGGTCTCGCCGACCTCGACGCTCACGCCCTGGGCGTGGTCGGCGCCGCCGACGGCCTGGCGGATCGCGCCGAAGGCACGGGCGGCGTTGTTGCCGAGGGCGAAGACGCCGGGCACCTGGCGGGCCGCGATGCCGGCGACCTTGGCCACGACGCTGTCGTCGATGACCGTGGTGCCCTGGGCGGTGCCGGAGGTCCGGGAGCCGCCGAGGCTCGTGACCGTGTCGACGGAGGTCTTGTCGACGCGGGCGGTGGAGGGGGTGCGCGTGGTGTCGCTCATGAGGTCTCCTGGACGTCTCATCGGCTGCCGTTGTTGAGCAGACCGGGGTCGAAGGCCCGGCGGAAATCCGGTCGGGCTGTGCTTTCATGAGTGAGACGGAGCCCGGACGGCGTTCGTCACGGTGCTCGGTGGACTTTTTCCTGAGCGTCACCTGAGAGGCGGCCCGAGGCCGCGTGAGCGGAGAGGGAGGAGGCGCCGTGCCCGGACTGGAAGCGGCGAGCGACGCGCTGCTCGCCGAGCGCTCCGCCGAGGGCGACGTGCGCGCCTTCGAGGTGCTTGTCAAGCGGCACCAGTCGATCCTCCGCGCCTACGCCTGGCGCCTCACCGGCTCGCAGGCCGACGCCTCCGACGCCGTGCAGAACGCGCTGATCACGGTCTGGGCGCAGCTCCCGCAGCTCAAGGAGCCGGCGAGCGTGCGCAGCTGGATGATGCGGATCGTCAGCCGCTCCAGCGTCGACCTGCTGCGCCAGCGCCGCCCGACCGACGACGTCGACGCCGTGGAGCATCCCCCGGCCCGAGAGCCCGGCCCGTTCGAGGCCGCCGAGCAGAGCGACGCCATGCGGGCTCTCGCGCACGCCCTGTCCGAGCTGCCGGAGTCGCAGCGGCAGTGCTGGGTGCTGCGCGAGGTCGGCGGGGAGTCGTACAACGAGATCGCCGATCACCTCGGTCTCACGGTGACCGCCGTGCGGGGCAAGCTGGCCCGCGCGCGCGAGTCGCTGGTCGTGGCGATGGAGGACTGGCGATGAGGGAGCAGACGCGATGAACGCGGACCAGGGTCCCGGCGACGGGCCGGAGCGCGCGGGGGAGCACGACGTCGTGCTGCCGCCCGCGCTCGAGCAGGAGGCGGACGCGACGGAGCAGGAGGGCGACGGCATCGGCATCGACGAGCTGAGCGACTACCTCGACCGCGGGCGCACGCCGTACGACCCCGCCATCGAGGAGTCGCCGGAGCACCGGCGCACTCTGCGCGCCCTCGAGCGCGTGCGCGCCCTCTCCGGCGCGCTCATCGACGACGACGCCGCACGCCTGCCCGCGCCGGAGGAGAGCTGGTTCGGCTCGATCCTCACCCAGGTCCGCCGCGAGTCGCGGGCCGGACGCGACATCCCGCTGGCGAGCGTCCAGCCCGACGTGGCGCTCACGATCACCGAGGGAGCGGTCCGCGGACTCGTGCGCGAGGCGGGGGACAGCGTCGCCGGCGTGCTGGTCGGCCGCTGCCGCCTGGTCGGCGACATCGCCGAGCCGGGCGCGGAGGTCGTGGTGGAGCTGACGATCTCGGTCTTCTGGGGGGTGCCGATCGCCGAGGCGGCCCAGCAGGTGCGCGAGCGCGTGCACTCGCGGCTGCTGACCCAGACCGAGCTGCGGGTGTCGAGGATCGACGTCCGCGTGGAGGACGTCTACGTCCCCGGGACGGAGGAGTCGTGAGCGGCCTCGAGTCGGCGGCCCCGGTCGATCCGGTGTCCGCGCTCGCTGCGGAGCTGCGCGCCCTGGACGGCGTCGCGACCCTGATGCCGGCCAGGCCCGAGGTGCGCGACGTGCTCGCGCACGCGGCGACGGCGCTGAGCGCGACCGGGATCGTGGTCGAGCCGCTGGGCACCGCGAGCGGCGGCACGTTCGCCGATCCGGTCCTGGTCCGCGTCGCGGGGGACGAGGTGTCCGTGGCCGTCGACCTCTGCGTGACCGCGGAGGCGTCCGCGCCGGATGTGGCGCGCGCGATCGGAGCCGCGGTGCGCGAGTGGTGCGTCCGGGTGCATCCGGAGCTGCGGCCGCGGGTGACCGTGCGGGTCGCCGCGATCGACTAGCCGGATCGGGAAGCGGGCGCGGCTGTCCGCCGGGCGGGACGCCCCGCCGCGAGGAGCGGAGCCGGGCCGGGCGCTCTCGTGCTTCTTCGGAGTGCACCGTGCCGACCGGAGCGACGGTGCTGCAGGGCGCCCGAGGCCTGTGTCCGCGCCGTCTCCCCCTGAGGAGCTCCCGCTCAGGCGCGCTCGGCGAGGAACGCGTCCGTCTCGGCCGCCGTCGGCGCGGACACCGCCGCTCCGGCGCGGGTGACCGAGATCGCCGCGGCCGCGCTCGCCCAGCGGGTGAGGGCGACCAGCTGCTCCGGATCGTCGAGCCGTGCTCCCGTGGCGGCGAGCCGGGCCGAGAAGGCGCCGCAGAAGGTGTCGCCGGCGCCGGTGGTGTCCACGGCCTCCACCCGGAAGGCCGGGGTGCGCACCGGCTCGCGGTCGCGGACCGCCACGACGACGCCGTCGGAGCCGAGGGTGACCAGCACGAGCGGCACCAGCGCGGTGAGGGCAGCGGCGAGCGCGTCGTCGTCGGCGGCGGTGATGCCGCGATCGGCGGCGAGCTCGCGGGCCTCGTGCTCGTTGACGATCAGCACGTCGAGCACCGCGAGGAGCTCCTCCGGCAGCGGGCCGATCGGGGCGGCGTTCAGGATCGACACCGTGACGCCGGCGCGCGCGGCGCGGGCCGCCTCCGTCACCGTCGCTGTCGGGATCTCGAGCTGGAGGAGCAGGGCGTCGGCCGCCGCCACCAGGGCCGACTCCTCGGCGGTCAACCCGACCAGGGCGGCGTTCGCTCCGGAGTCGACGACGATCGCGTTCTCCCCGCGCTCGTCCACGGTGATCTGCGCGGTGCCGGTGCGGACGTCGCCGCGGCGGGCGCGCAGCTCCAGCGGCTCCTCGCCGAGGACCGCGGCGAGCCGGTCTCCCGCCGAGTCGCGTCCGAGGCTCGTGACGAAGACGGTGCCGGGCTCGGTCCGTGCGGCCGCGACGGCCTGGTTGAGGCCCTTGCCGCCCGGGAAGGTGCTCGCGTCGAGGGCGAGCACCGTCTCTCCGGGAGCGGGGATGCGGGCGACCCGGTGGACGTGGTCGAGGTTGGCGCTTCCGAGCACGAGGAGGGGCATGCCCTCGACGTTAGAGCACGCGCAAGGGGGTCCGCCGCGGGCTCGGCCGCACCTACGGTGGAGGCATGGAAACTCGAATCCTCGGACGCACCGGCGCCCCCGTCTCCGTCGTCGGCCTCGGAACCTGGCAGCTCGGTGCCGACTGGGGGGACGTCGCCGAGACCGACGCCCTCGCCGTGCTCGACGCCGCGGTGGAGTCGGGGGTGACCCTCTTCGACACCGCCGACGTCTACGGCGACGGCCGCAGCGAGCGGACGATCGGCGCCTACCGCGCGGCGCACCCCGACGCGCAGGTCTTCGTCGCCACCAAGATGGGCCGTCGCGCGGAGCAGATCCCCGGCAACTATGTGCTCGACAACTTCCGCGCCTGGACCGACCGCTCGCGCGCCAATCTCGGCGTCGACACTCTCGATCTGGTGCAGCTGCACTGCCCGCCCACCTCCGTCTACTCCGACGACGCCGTCTACGACGCCCTCGACACCCTCGTCGCCGAGGGCGCGATCGCCGCCTACGGCGTCTCGGTCGAGCGCACGGAGGAGGCGCTGACCGCCATCGCCCGCCCGAACGTCGCGAGCGTCCAGATCATCCTGAACGCGTTCCGCCTCAAGCCGCTCGACGAGGTGCTGCCCGCCGCCCGCGAGGCCGGCGTCGGCATCCTCGCGCGCGTCCCGCTCGCCTCGGGCCTGCTCAGCGGCCGCTACACGACCGAGACCGTGTTCGCGCCGGAGGACCACCGCAGCTACAACCGCGACGGCTCCGCCTTCGACGTCGGCGAGACCTTCTCGGGCGTCGACTTCGCGACCGGCGTGGAGGCCGCGCAGGAGTTCTCCCGCCTCGCCGACGACCACGGCCTCGCCCCCGCGGCGGCCGCGCTCGCCTGGATCATCCAGCAGGAGGGCGTCACCTCGGTGATCCCCGGCGCCCGCTCGCCCGAGCAGGCCCGCGCCAACGCGGCCGCCGCCTCCGCCGCGCCCCTCGGCCCCGCCTTCATGGAGGCCGTGAACGCCCTCTACGACACCCACTTCCGCCCCACCGTCCACCCGCGCTGGTAGCCGGCCCCCGCCTCACCGCCGCTGAGTCGCCCGAAGGCTCGTTCTCCTGGTCGGGAACGAGCCTTCTCGGGCGACTGAGCGCAGCGCCTAGGAGTTCAGCGCCGCGTCCACGATCGTGCGCGCCTCGGCCTGGACCTCGTGCAGGTGGTCGAGGCCGCGGAAGCTCTCGGCGTAGATCTTGTAGACGTCCTCGGTGCCGGAGGGGCGCGCGGCGAACCAGGCGTCCTCGGTGACGACCTTGACGCCTCCGACGGCCGCGCCGTTGCCGGGCGCCTTCGAGAGCTTCGCGGTGATCTCGGACCCGGCGAGGGTCGTCGCCGCGATCGCGTCGCCGTCCAGCTTGCCGAGGGCCGCCTTCTGCGCCTTCGTCGCCACCGCGTCCACGCGCTCGTAGACCGGGTCGCCGAAGCGCTCGGTCAGCTCGCGGTAGAGCGCCGACGGGCTCTTCCCGGTGACCGCCACGATCTCGGAGGCGAGCAGCGCGAGGAGGATGCCGTCCTTGTCGGTGGTCCAGACGGTGCCGTCGAAGCGGAGGAACGAGGCGCCCGCGGACTCCTCGCCCCCGAAGCCGACCGAGCCGTCGACCAGCCCGGGGACGAACCACTTGAAGCCCACCGGGACCTCCCAGAGGCGCCGGCCCAGCGACTCCGCGACCCGGTCGATGATCGAGGAGGAGACCAGCGTCTTGCCGATCGCCGCGTCCTCGCGCCAGCCGTTGCGGTGGCGGTAGAGGTAGTCGATCGCGACGGCCAGGTAGTGGTTGGGGTTCATCAGCCCGCCGTCGGGGGTGACGATGCCGTGCCGGTCCGCGTCGGCGTCGTTGCCGGTGAGGATGTCGAAGTCGCCGGCGCGCGCGACCACCGAGGCCATCGCGCTGGGGGAGGACGGGTCCATCCGGATCTTGCCGTCCCAGTCGAGGGTCATGAAGCCCCAGGCCGGGTCGACCTCCCCGTTCACCACGGTCAGGTCGAGGCCGTGCATCTCGGCGATCAGCTGCCAGTAGTGCACGGAGGCGCCGCCGAGGGGGTCGGCCCCGATCCGCACGCCGGCCTTCCGGATCGCGTCGAGGTCGATGATGTTCGCCAGGTCCGCGACGTAGTGCGTGCGGTAGTCGTAGGTCTCGACCGCGGAGGGCTCGGCCGAGGTCACGCCGCGGTTGCCGTCGGCGATGAGCTCGTTGGCCCGGTCGGCGATCCAGGTCGTCGCGTCGGAGTCGGCGGGGCCGCCGTGCGGCGGGTTGTACTTGAAGCCGCCGTCGCGGGGCGGGTTGTGCGAGGGGGTGACCACGATGCCGTCGGCCCGGTCGGTGTGCGCGGGGTCGTTGTTGTAGCGGAGGATCGCGTGGCTGAGCGCCGGGGTCGGCACGAAGTCGTCGAACTCGTCCACGAGCACGCGGACCTGGTTGCCCACCAGGACCTCGAGGGCGGTGGTGAGGGCCGGGCGGGAGAGCCCGTGCGTGTCGGCGCCGATGAACAGCGGGCCGGTGATGCCCTGCTCGGTCCGGTACTCGACGATCGCCTGGGTGACGGCGGCGATGTGGTCCTCGTTGAAGGCCGTGTCGAACGAGGATCCGCGGTGGCCCGAGGTGCCGAACACCACCTTCTGAGCCGGGTCGGAGACGTCCGGCTTCTTCTCGTAGTACGCCCTCACGAGGGCCTCGACGTCGATGAGATCGGAGGCCTGTGCCGGCTTCCCTGCGCGATCGGTCATGCGGTCCATAGTGGCAGTCCGGCCCCCTCCAGGGGTACCGCGGCTGGCTAGGCTTGCGCCATGCCCGACAGCGCCCCCGAGACCCGTGCCTACAGCTATCTCGGGCCCAGCGGCACGTTCACGGAGGCGGCCCTCGCACAGGTCCCGGAGGCGCGCGGACAGCTGTGGCGCAGCGTCGCGAACGTGGGGGAGGCGCTCAGCGATCTGGTCACCGGCCGCAGCGACGGCGCGGTGATCGCGATCGAGAACTCGGTCGAGGGCGGAGTGACGGCCGCGCAGGACGCGCTGGCGCGGATCCCGGGGCTGCGCATCGTCGGCGAGTACCTGGTGCCGGTGTCGTTCATCCTGGTCGGCCGCCCGGGGACGAGCCTCGAGGAGGTGCGCACCGTCGCCGCGCACCCCGTGGCCTACGGGCAGTGCCGGGTGTGGCTCGACCGCGAGATCCCCAGCCACGAGCACCTGCCCGCCTCCAGCAACGTCCAGGCCACCGTCGACCTGCTGGGCGGATCTCCCGCGGACGCGGCCATCGCCCCTCCCGGGATCGTCGCCCACCACGACGTCGCGGTGCTGGCGGAGCGGATCGGCGACAACCCGAACGCCGTCACGCGCTTCGTGCACGTCTCGCGCTCGCACGCGCTGCCCGAGCCGACCGGCGCCGACAAGACCAGCGTGATCGCCGAGCTCCCGGCCGACCAGCCGGGCGCCCTGCTCGACATGCTCGAGCAGTTCGCGACCCGCGGGGTGAACCTGAGCATGATCCAGTCGCGGCCGATCGGCGATGCCCTCGGCCGGTACCGGTTCGTCATCGACCTCGACGGGCACGTCCAGGACGAGCGGGTCGCCGACGCGCTGATGGGGCTGCGGCGCTTCAGCCCGAAGGTGATCTTCCTCGGCTCGTATCCGCGCGCTGACCGCCGCCCGGTCACCTCCGTGCGACGCTACGACGACGAGGTGTTCCTCGAGGCCCGCGACTGGCTGCGCGGGATCCTCTCCCACGAGCCGGAGGTCGACGATGACCGGGGACGACGATGACGGGTCGCGACGATGACTGACGACGACGAACGGGTCGACCCGCGCTACGACCCGGCCTTCCAGCGCGGGTTCTCGGGACCGGTGGAGCGTCTGAGAGGCGACGAGCGGGCGTTCGCGAGGCCCGGCTCGGGTGCCGCCCCCGGCGCTCCCGCCGCCACGTCCGGAGCCGCCGCTCGTCCCGCGCTCCCGGAGTCGCGCGTGGTCCGCCCCGGCTCCTCGTCCGTGCCCGGACCGCGCCGCATCATGGCCCTGCCCGACATCGCCGGAGCCGCCGAGGGCCGGCGGTCGCACCGCCTCGGCGCCGAGACCGCGCCCGCACCCCTGCCGGAGCCGGCCGCCGACCCCGCTCCCGCTGCTCCCGCCGAGCCCGTGCGCGAGGCGCCCCTGCTGCGGAACCCGTGGCTCCTCGTGCTCCTGCTCGCCGGCCTCGCGGGGACCCTGATCGGCCTCGCGCTCCTCTACACCGGCTACTCCTCGCCGCCTCCGCCCTACTACGGCGACTCCGACGTGCCCTCGCCCGCGTGGATCCAGCGGCAGCTCCTCTACTACTCCTGCATCCCCCTGCTGGGCTGCCTGCCGGCGTCGCTGCTGCTGGCGGTCGGAGTGGCGGCGCTGCGGTGGCGCGGCGTCGCCGTGCGGCCCCGCGCCGAGGAGCCGCGCGAGTCCGCGCAGCTCCTCGAGGCCGAGGCTCAGACTCCGGACGCGCCGAAGAGCAGGCCGAGGAGGTAGGTCACCAGGGCCGCGCCGTAGCCGATCCCGAGCTGGCGCAGCGCCCGGGCCAGCGGCGGGGCGCCTGAGAGCAGCCCGACGACCGCGCCGGTGGCGAGCAGGGCGATGCCCACGAGCACGCAGGCGACGACCACCGCGGCGAGCCCCGTCAGACCGAGCAGGTAGGGCAGCACCGGGATGATCGCGCCCGAGGCGAAGAAGCAGAAGCTCGACAGCGCCGCGCCCATGCCCGTGCCGATCGACTCGTGCTCGTCGACGTCGGGGTCTCCTGCGGGACCGCCCAGCGTGATGGGGGAGGTGACGGCGCCGCCGCGCAGGCCCGTGAAGACGGAGGCGGCACGCGCGTCGGCCTGCTCCTGGGTCATCCCGCGAGCGCGGTAGACCAGGGCGAGCTCGTTCGCGTCGACGTCCAGGTCGGGGACGATGCGGTTCGCGTCGAGGTCCGGGCTGGAGGCCGAGAGCAGCTCGCGCTGCGAGCGCACCGAGACGAACTCGCCCGCGCCCATCGAGAGGGCGCCGGCGAGCAGGCCCGCGATGCCCGTGAACAGGACGACGCCCGTCCCGACTCCGCTCGCTCCCACTCCGAGCACGAGGGCGAGGTTCGAGACCAGGCCGTCGTTCGCTCCGAAGACCGCCGCGCGGAACGTCCCGGAGAGGCGGTTCCGGCCGCGCTCGGCGAGCCCGCGGACGACCTCGCCGTGGATCCGCTCGTCGGCGGCCATCGCCTCGGTGGCGTCGTCGTCGTCGGCGTAGGGGGAGCGGGCCTCGGCGCGCTGGATCAGGGCGAGGACGAACACGGAGCCGAAGCGGCGGGTGAGGAAGCCGAGGAAGCGCGTGCGGAGGTCCGGGCGGGGCGCGGGCTCCGCCGCCGAGCCGAGCAGCTCCCGCCAGTGCTCCTCGTGGCGGCCCTCGGCCACGGCGAGCGCGAGCAGGATCTCCCGCTCCTCGCCGGAGCGGCGGCCGGCCAGGTCGCGGTACACGGAGGCCTCGGCGAGCTCGTCGGCGAGGTAGCGGCGCCAGCGGCGCACCTGTGCGGGACTGGGGGTGGGGGCGGTGGTCGCCATGCGATCTCCTGGCTCAGGTCCGCCGACCCGCGCGAGAGGACCGGTCAGGACATGCGTCGACTGACCGAAGGTCTCGTTCGCCCCGGCCGGAGCCGGGGTGGAGCGCCGGGCCCGGATCGTCCCGGACCAGCATGTCGACGCGCCTCGTCGTCCGCTCGGCGGACGGTGGGAACTACTCCCCTTCGCGGGGACCACCGTAGCCGAGATCGGAGGAGAACGCCCGGCCGATCCGCGGGCCGTCGGGCGGACGTCCGCCCGGCCCGGGGCCGGAGCGTCGTCGCGCACGCTCGCGCCGGGTCAGAGCGAGGAGGTCGCCCGGGCGGCGCGGCGGGCCTGGCGCTCGTGCTCGGCGTCCAGGAGCGTGCGCGTGGCGGGGACCGCCAGGAACTCGACCAGGGTGTCCGTCTCCTCGACGATGCGCTCGGCGCGGTCGAGCGGGTCGGTGCGCAGGAGGCGGCGGGCGGCGGACGCGACGTGCGCCGGCTTCGCCGCCAGGGCGCGCACGCGCTCGTCGACGCGACCGGCGAGGTCGGCGCGCGGCACGACCTCGGTCACGAGCTGCCACTCCAGCGCCTCGGCCGCGCGGACCGGGCGGCCCGACAGCACGAAGTCCAGGGCGCGGCGGCGGCCGACGACGCGGGGGAGCGCGGCGGTGACTCCGACATCCGGGACGAGCCCGACGTCGCCGTACGCGCTGAGGAAGAGGGCGGCGGGAGTCGCGATCACGATGTCGGCGGCCAGAGCGAAGGCGATGCCGGCGCCGGCGACCATGCCGTCGATCGCGCAGACGACGACGGCGCGGCTGTCCTCGAGCAGGCGGATCACCTGGGCGGTCGTGGTCGCGACGTCGCGCAGGTAGTGGTCCGGGTGCTCGGACCCCATGATCGCCGAGATGTCGCCGCCCGTGCAGAACGCGCGGCCGGCCGCGGCGATCACGATGACGGAGCAGCCGGCGTCGGCGTCGAGATCGGCGACGGTGCTCAGCAGCAGTCGCGCGGTGCCGAGGTCGATCGCATTGAGGGCGTCGGGGCGGTTGAGGGTGATCCGGGCGACGGAGCCGTCGCGCTCGAGGACGACGCCGGGGGTCGCGTCGATGAGGGGGGTGGCGTGCATGGGAGAGCCTTCAGGGGAGCAGGGGTGTCGAACGCGGGGGGACGTTCTCGGGGGACGACTCACATTCGCAGCCGTCCGCGCGATCGGATGCCTCCTCGCGGCCGATGCTCAGGCGGCCCCGGGGGTACGCGCGGGCGGCGGCCCGTCCCGGCCCTCCTCTACACTGCTGGGGTGATTGATCCCGTACTTCTGCGCGAGAACCCGGACGTCCTGAAGCGCTCGCAGGAGGCGCGCGGCGACTCCGTCGAGCTGGTCGACGAGGCGCTCGAGGCCGACCGCGTGCGCCGTGCGGCGATCACCGAGGCGGAGCGGCTCCGGGCCGAGCAGAACGCCTTCGGCAAGACGGTCGCCAAGGCTCCGAAGGACGAGAAGGCGGCCCTCGTCGCCGAGGCACAGCGCCTCGCCGCCGCCGCCAAGCAGGCCCAGCAGGAGGCGTCCGAGGCCGACGACGCCTTCACCGTGCTGGTGAAGCGCATCGCCAACCCGATCATCGAGGGCGTCCCCGCGGGCGGCGAGGAGTCGTTCGAGCTCGTCAGGACGGTCGGCGACCGCCCCGTCTTCGACTTCGCCCCGCGCGACCACCTCGAGCTCGGCGAGCTGCTGGACGGCATCGACATGCAGCGCGGCGCGAAGGTCAGCGGCGCGCGCTTCTACTTCCTCAAGGGCCTGGTCGCCCGCCTCGAGATCGCGCTGATGAACCTGGGCCTCGAGAAGGCGCTCGCCGCCGGCTTCACCCCGCTGATCACGCCGACCCTCGTGCGCCCCGAGATCATGGACGGCACCGGCTTCCTCGGCGAGCACGACGACGAGGTGTACCGCCTCCGCGACGACGACCTCTACCTCACCGGCACCAGCGAGGTCGCCCTCGCCGGCTACCACGCCGACGAGATCCTCGACCTCTCCGGCGGCGCGAAGCGCTACGCGGGCTGGAGCACCTGCTACCGCCGCGAGGCGGGCTCGGGCGGACGGGACACCCGCGGCATCATCCGCGTGCACCAGTTCAGCAAGCTCGAGATGTTCGTCTACACCCTCCCCGAGGACGCCGAGGCGGAGCACGCGCGCCTGCTCTCGTACCAGGAGGACGTCCTGCAGAGCCTCGGCCTGCACTACCGCGTCATCGACACGGCGGCCGGCGACCTCGGCCAGAGCGCGGCGCGCAAGTTCGACGTGGAGGCGTGGGTCCCCACACAGGAGACCTACCGCGAGCTGACCTCGACCTCGAACTGCACCACGTTCCAGGCCCGCCGCCTCGACACCCGCTACCGCACCGAGTCGGGGAGGACGGCTCCGGTCGCCACCCTCAACGGCACGCTCGCGACCACCCGCTGGATCGTCGCCCTCCTCGAGACCCACCAGCGGGCGGACGGCTCGGTGCTCGTCCCCGAGGCGCTGCGGCCCCACCTCGGCGGCCTCGAGGTGCTCGAGCCCGTCGCATGAGCGCGGCCCGCGCCTCCGGCCGCCGCCTCGTCGCCCTCGACATCGACGGCACCGTCATGCACGAGGACGGCACCATCACCCGCGCGGTGACGGACGCGATCACCCGCGTGGCCGCCCAGGGCGACGAGGTGATGCTCGCCACCGGGCGCTCGCCCTCCTCCACCCTGCCGGTCGTCGAGCGCCTCGGGATCTCGCCCGAGTACGTGATCTGCTGCAACGGAGCGGTCACGCTCCGCCGCGACGCGTCCGGTGCCTACGTCCCCGAGACGGTCGAGACCTTCGACCCGACGGAGGTCCTGGAGACCATCCGCCGCTCCCTCCCCGACGCGCACTACGCCGTCGAGGACGCGGACGGCGCCTTCTTCTACACCGAGGCGTTCCCGGGCGGTGCCGTGATGGGTGCCGAGACGACCCACGTCCCCTTCGAGGAGCTGCTCGGCCGGCTGTGCACCCGCGTCGTCGTGATCTCGCCCGAGACCGGGATCGAGGAGTTCACCTCCCTGGTCGAGGAGATGGGCCTGCACCAGGTCAGCTACGCGATCGGCTGGACCGCCTGGCTCGACATCGCCCCGCACGGCGTCAACAAGTCCACCGCGCTCGAGGTCGTCCGCGAGGAGCTGGGCATCGAGCGGAGCGACGTGGTCGCGCTGGGTGACGGCCGCAACGACATCGAGATGCTCACCTGGGCCGCCGCCGAGGGCGCAGGGCTCGCGATGGGGCAGGCGCCCGACGAGGTGCGGGCCGTGGCCTCCGCCGTGATCCCCTCGGTCCACCAGGACGGCGTGGCGGTCGCGCTCTCGGCGCTGCGCTGACCACGGTCCCGCGCGCTCGGCGGTTACTATCGGGTGTCGCTCCTGCGGGAGCGGCCGGGAGGGCTGTCCGAGCGGCCGATGGAGCCAGTCTTGAAAACTGGTGGGCGGAAACGTCTCGTGGGTTCGAATCCCACGCCCTCCGCCACGCCGTCCGCAGCGGAGTCCCGTTCTTCGCGTCGCTTCCCGCCGGCGCCGTCCGACGCCCGTCCTGGCGCGCGACGACGGAGGCCTGCCCGCTCTCCTTCGGAACGCGCCAGCCCTCTGTATAGGATTGCGCGACGCCCGGGATCGACGCCCGGCCCTCACCTCCGCACCACTGACGCCTCGACACCGGGAGACGGATGCGCCGCACGGGCCCTTCGACACAGACTCGCGACACTCCGCGCACGCCGCGCCCCTTCGTGCGGCACGGCCGCCAGAAGCGGCACACCCTCGCGCGGACCCTGGTGAAGGGAGCCGCCCTCGTGGGCGGTGTCGGCGTGGTCGCCTCGGTGTCGGTGGTCGCGATCGCGGCGACGCTGATCGTCCAGTCCGTGCAGCCCTCGGTCGACCTGCACCCGGGCGCGGCCGGCTCCAGCGTCGAGGCCGGAGGCGCCCCGGAGATCGGCGCACTGGAGGGCGGCTTCAACGTCCTCGTCGTCGGCAGCGACTCGCGGAAGGGCCAGGGCGACGCCTACGGCGACCCCGATGAGGAGACGAGCGTCCTCAACGACGTCAACATGCTGATGCACGTCTCGGCCGACCACAGCAACGCGACGGTCGTGAGCTTCCCCCGCGACATGTACGTCGACATCCCGGAGTGCGTGAACGCCGCCACGGGTGAGACGATCCCCGCCCGGTACGACACCAAGATCAACGAGGCGATGGGCAGCGACGTCAGCCTCGGCTGCGTGGCAGGGGTCGTCGAGGACCTCATGGGCGTCCGGGTCGACTACGGCGCGGTCGTGCAGTTCAACGGCGTGATCGAGATGTCGAACGCGGTCGGCGGAGTCGACGTCTGCGTCGCGACCGAGATCGCGGACCCCTACACGAACACCTACCTCGAGCCGGGCGTGCACTCGCTCGAGGGCATGGCGGCGCTGCAGTTCCTCCGCAGCCGCCACGGCATCGGCGACGGCAGCGACCTGACCCGCATCAGCAACCAGCAGGTCTTCCTCTCGGCGCTCGTGCGCCGGATCAAGAGCGCGGACACCCTCCTCAACCCGGTCGCGCTCTACGGGCTCGCGAAGGCGGCGCTCGGCAACATGACGCTCTCGACCGGTCTCGACAACGTGAACACGATGGTCCAGATGGGACTCGCGCTGAAGGACGTCGACCTCGCGGACGTCGTCTTCGCGCAGTACCCGACCGGGGCGACTCCGAGCGGAGTGGAGCCGGACCGCGCCGCGGGCGACGTCCTGGCGAGCGCCCTGCAGACCGATCAGCCGATCGCCATCACCGGCGGCACGGGCGCCGGCGCGACCGTGGAGGGCGAGGCGGCGGCCCCGGCCGACACCGCCGCTCCGTCGGGCCCGGCGACCGCGGATCCGCTGGCGACGGCCGAGGCGGCACCCGGCACTCCTGCAGCGACTCCCGAGGACGGATCCAAGGTTGCCCTGCCAGAATCGGTCACCGGCCAGAGCGCCGACCAGCAGACCTGCTCGGTCGGCTTCTTCGGCTGAGCCGAGGGCGGGCGGCACCACGGGTGCTCTCCACCTCGCGCGCTGACTCCGGGACGACACGCGTCCCGCAGCCGAGAGAGAGTACGACCCGATGAGCGAACGCGCGTCCACCCGGACCACAGCAGCACGGCACGGCCGCCTGCGCCGCCCGAGCGGCGTGCGCTTCGCCGCGCGGATCCTCGCGGCCTGCGTGGGCGTCGGCGTGCTCAGCGCGGTCTGCATCGTGGCGATCGCCGCCTCGCTGATCGCCGGGAGCGCGCGTCCCTCCGTCGACCTCGGGATCGATTCGGGCGGGGGCGACGTGCCCGGGATCGGGGCGATCGAGGGCGGCGTCAACATCCTGCTCGCCGGCAGCGACAGCGCCGACGGATCGGCCGCCGGGGCCTACGGCGAGCGTGCCGAGAACCTCAACGACGTCACGATGCTCATGCACATCTCGGCCGACCACTCGACCGTGGAGGTCGTCAGCTTCCCCCGCGACCTCTACGTCCCGATCCCCTCCTGCACCGACCCGGCCACCGGCGCCGTCTCGGACGCGGTGGACTCGGCGAAGATCAACACCTCGCTCGAGGCCGGCGGGCTGGCGTGCACCGTGCAGACGGTCGAACAGCTGACCGGGCTCGAGATCCCCTACGCGGCGCTCATCCAGTTCGAGGGCGTCATCGAGATGTCGAACGCGGTCGGCGGAGTGGACGTCTGCGTCGCCACCCCGATCCAGGACGAGTACACGGGCCTGAACCTCGACGCGGGCACGCACACGCTCGTCGGCGCCGAGGCGCTGGCGTTCCTCCGCACCCGGCACGGCGTCGGCGACGGCAGCGACCTCACCCGCATCTCGAGCCAGCAGGTGTACCTCTCATCGCTGGTGCGCAAGGTGAAGAGCGCGTCGACGCTCTCGAACCCGGTGAACCTCTACGGCCTCGCGAAGGCGGCCGTCTCGAACATGCAGCTCTCGACCTCGCTCGAGAACGTGAACACCCTCGTGTCGATCGGCCTCGCGGTGAAGGACGTCGACCTCGCGAACGTGGTCTTCGTGCAGTACCCGACCTTCATCGACGGCAACGGCGTGTACCCGAGCGAGGACGCGGCGTCCGCGCTGAACGCGGCTCTCCTCGCCGACCAGCCGATCGCGTTGAGCGGCACCACCGGCGGCGGCTCGCAGTCGACGGGGGAGGAGCCCGGGGCGACCGGCGCTCCGGCGGCCACGGAGTCGCCGGCCACCGACGCCCCCGCGACCGGCGCCCCCGCGACGAGCGCACCCGACGGGCCGGTCACCCTCCCGAGCGACGTCTCCGGGCAGACCGCGCAGCAGGAGACCTGCACCATCGGCCGGCCCCTGTCGGACCAGTAGGCGGCTTCTCGCCCTCCCGCGGAGGGGCGGGCGCCCGTGTCGCGAGGCCCTCGCGCGTGCGGTTATGATGGTCGTCGTGCGTCCGCCAGCGGGCGCTCAGGAGTCGTCGCATAGTCCGGTCGAGTGCACCACCCTGCTAAGGTGGAGAACCCTTTATTGGGTTCCGTGGGTTCAAATCCCACCGACTCCGCATCGTCCGAAGGCCCCGCTCAGGCGGGGCCTTCGTCGTTCCCGGCGGTGACTGCGCCTGCGGCAGTACCGGCGTCTCCCGGCGGTGCCGGTGACTCCGCAGTGCCGGGGTCTCGCGCCGCCGGAGCCTCCCGGCCGGCGCTCCGCCGCTCGCGCGCGGCGTCGGCGGCCCAGGCGACCCGACGCCCCGGCCGCCCGGGATCCGCCGCCGATCCGCCGGGCGGGTGCGCTCCCGGAGCGGCTACCCTGATCGGATGCCCAGCCCGATCCTCGACGCCCTGTCCGCCCCTCCCGCGCGGAGGGACGTCGCCTCGATCCGGGGTGCTCTCGCCGAGGTCGCGATCGGCGACTCGGTGCGCGTCCTCGTCCGCTCACCGCGCTACGGCCTCTACGGGATCGAGGGGGTCGTCCGGCAGGCCGTCGGCGGCGAGCTCGTCGTCGCGGACGTCTTCCTCGGCACGGGGACCGAGATCCAGAGCATCGCCCTGGCTCCGGACGCCGACGAGGTCGGCGGGGAGCGCTCGGCCGAGGGGCTCGAGCACGGGGATCCGGTGCGCGTGGCGTTCTCGACTCCGGCGCTCGGGTCGTTCACGATCACGGGCCCGCTGACGGCCGGCGGCCGCGACGGGTTCCTCCTCGTCGGCAGCTGGATCGTCGCGGACGGCGGCGAGCCCGGCCGCCACGTCGACCGCATCGAGCGCCTGACGGACGTCGGCGTCCACGAGAAGCACGTCCCCGGGCGCCGCTCCGCGGTCGAGGAGTAGCCCCTCAGCTCTGGCAGTGCGGGCACCAGTAGGTGACCCGCAGCTGCAGCTCGTCGTCGCCGAGCTCACCGCGCTCGATCGGAGTGCCGCAGCGCCGGCACGGCTTGCGGTCGCGGCCGTAGACCCAGAGCTGCTGGCCCGGGCGCAGGTTGCCGGTCGTCGTGCGCTCGATCCGCTCGCGGTTCATGGTGATGAGCCGCTTCGCGAGCGCGATGGTGCGCACGAGGTCGCCGCTCCCGCCGACCGGGCGCGTGGGCAGCACGCCGCGCAGGAAGCACAGCTCGGCGCGGTAGACGTTGCCGAGTCCGGCCATGATCCGCTGGTCGAGCAGCGCGAGCCCGATCGGCCGCTCCGGATCGGCGGACAGGCGCCGCAGCGCCTCGTCCGCATCCCAGTCGGCGCCGAGCAGATCGGGGCCGAGGTAGCCGACCACGTCCTCCTCGGCCGAGCGGGGGACGATCTCGAGGAGTCCGAGCTCGAAGCCGACCGCCTGCCAGTCCTCGGTCTCGAGGACGATCCGGGCCTGGAACGCCGGCCGGTGCCACTTCGGCCGCTCGCCTCCGCCGCGGGCGTAGAGGTGCCAGCTCCCCTCCATCTTGAGGTGGGAGTGGATCAGCGCGTCGCCGACCCGCATCAGCAGGTGCTTGCCGCGGGGGACGACCTCGTCGATCGTCTCGCCGGTGAGGTCGACAGTCGCGTACTTCGGCACGCGGACGTCGCACCGGGTCAGGACCTCGCCGTCCAGCGCCTCGGCGAGGTTGTGGGCGGATCGGTAGACGGTGTCACCCTCGGGCACGCGGGCTCCCTCCGGCGCTCACGAGCGCATCCTCAGGCCGCGCGGATTCGCGACGAAGCCGGCGGCGACGAGGGCGTCGCCGAAGGGCGTGCCGAGCGCGAAGACGCCGTCGATCTTCTCGACGGTCAGCTTCTCGACCCCGCGGGAGCGGACCAGCTGCGAGAGGGCGCCGGCCGCGTCGGCGAGGGCCGCCTCGTCGGCGGTGAAGGTGAGGGCGGTCTTGCCGCCGCGCTCGAGGTAGACCGCGAGCGCTCCGTCGACGACGGCGACCAGCGCGCCGGCCTTCCGACCGGGGCGGTGCCCCTCGCCCTGCGGCCACGGCAGAGCGGCGCCGAACGGATTGGCGGGGTCGGTCGCCGCGAGCGCGAGCACCGGACGTGAGCGCTCCTGCGCCTCGTCCTGCGGGGCGAACGTGCGGAGCCGGTCGACGCTGCCGGCGGTGCCGAACTGCGCTGCTCCCAGCTTCTCGATGAAGTAGCCCCTCCGGGCGCGGCCCTGCTGCTCGAAGCCGCTCAGCACCTTGTAGGCGAGGGCGAAGCCGCCCAGGACGCCCTCGGCCTGCACGGAGCCGCGGGTGACGATCCCGTACCGCTCGAGCAGCGTCTCGCCGAGCGCGTGCCCGCGGATCGTCGCGTCCGACTCCGCGAGCGGCACGATCGACCAGCGGCCGCCGGCGGTCGGCGGCCCCACGCGGGTGGCCATCGTGGGGCGGGCGGTCATCCGGCCCCGGGGCGCGCGGGCGCGGGCGGGGGCGCCCCCCCCCCTCCGGTGTGTCCATCCCCCTCGACCCCGCGCC
>NZ_PSVF01000044.1:0-20370 GCF_002931975.1 Rathayibacter sp. AY1F3
GGGCGGTGGCGGCGGCGGGCGGGCACCGCCCACCCGCGCCCCGCCACCCGCGTCAGCCGATCGTCACGAGGGCGGCGAACAGCTCCGGCGCTCGGCGGTCGACGATCCGACCGCCGACGCGGATGCCGACCAGCGCGAAGACGGTGCCCAGCACGAGGGCGGCCGCCAGTCCGATCAGGCCGAAGGCCGGGTCGCCGCCGATGAGCGAGATCGCGCCGAGGACGATCGACGGAAGCGCCAGCAGGCCGGTCGCGGCCATGCTCCCCAGCATCACGACGCTCGAGATCATCCCGGAGCCCGGCGGCGTCTTCAGCGGGCTGTCCCCCGGCCCGGGCACGGGGTAGACGACGAGCGACGAGGCGACGCTCGACACTCCGAACCCGCTGAGCACGAGGGCCAGCGCCATGCCCAGCACGGCCGGGATCGCGTCGGCGCGTCCCGCGTACAGCGCGGTGCCCACCGCCACGACGACCACCGCAGGGACGCCGATGATCGCGGCGGCGACGACGCGACCGGCGCGGTCGGCCGACCCCGTCACTCCGGAGCTGACGTGCGCCGCCCAGGCGGTGCCGTCGTACGACACGTCGGCGCAGAGGGTCACGCCGAAGATCAGGCCGACGAGCACGGCCGAGAGCAGCACGAAGGTGTCGCCGCCGCTGCCGATCGCGGAGTAGAAGACCGCGAGGACGACGACGGCGGGGATGACGAGGAGCCCGCGGCTGTAGCGCGGGTCCCGCCACCAGTAGCCGAGGGCACGCGCGGCGACGGCGCCGGTCGGGGTGCCGGGGAAGCGCCCGAACAGGCCGAGGCCCGCGGATCCGGAGGCGGAGTGCGCGCCGGACGCGGCGGGCTCCGCGAGCGCGTGCCGCAGCGCCCGGGCCCACGCCCAGACGAGGACGGCCAGCGTCGCGAGCCCGATCAGCAGGCGCGCGATCGCCGCGACCCAGTCGCCCGCGACGACGGATCCGGGGACGGCCCAGATCGCGCCGAGCGGCGACCAGCCGAGGGCGCCCGCGATCACGGGCAGGACGTCCAGGCCGTCGCGGATCACGTTGGTCAGGCCGAAGAAGAGCGGTCCGAGCAGGATGACGACGACGAGCACGACGCCGCCGATCACCTCGCGGTAGCGGCGGCTCGAGCCCAGGCCCGTGGTGAGCGCGCCGATCAGGCGGGACGCGACCACGCAGGTCGCGACGCCGATCACCGCGGCGACGAGGCCGGGCAGGATGCCGATGGGCCGACTCCACCAGGCGGCCGCGGAGGCGAGCGCCCCGAGCGTGGTCACCACGCCGGGGATGCCCGCGAGGCCCGCGGCGGCGAGCCCGAGGAGGAGGGTCCGCAGCGGGATCGGGAACGTCGCGAGGGTGGGCAGGTCGAGGCTCTGGTCGGAGCCGGACAGGAAGATCGGCCCGAGCACCCAGCCGAGGATCAGAGCGGATCCGCCGAGGACGATCGCGACGTTCGCGAACGCCGGGTCCGTGCCTCCGAGCGCGACCAGGCCGGCCGCGACCAGGCCGAGCACCGCGATCGCGTAGAGACCGCCGAGGATCACGCCGATCAGCTGCCACACGTTCCGCGTCAGCGAGTTGCGGAGCAGGAGCAGCCGCAGCCTCAGGAGATGCGCAACCATGCCGGTCCCTCCTGGTGGGTGCGGCCGCCGACCAGCTCGACGAAGCGCTCCTCGAGGCTGGAGCCGGCGCGGACCTCCTCGAGGGTGCCGGAGGCGAGCACGCGGCCGTCGGCGATGACGGCGACGCGGTCGCACATCCGCTCGACGAGGTCCATGGAGTGGGACGAGACGATGACCGTGCCGCCCGACGCGACGAAGCCGGTCAGGATGTCGCGGATGTTCGCCGCCGAGACCGGGTCGACCGACTCGAACGGCTCGTCGAGCACCAGGAGGCGCGGGGCGCGCACGAGCGCGCAGGCGAGCGCGATCTTCTTGGTCATGCCCGCGGAGTAGTCCACGACGAGCGTGCGGTCGGCCGGATCGAGGCCGAGCAGGGCGAGGAGGTCGTCGGTCCGCTCGACGACGACGGAGCGCTCGAGCCCGCAGAGCAGGCCGTAGTAGGTGACGAGCTGGAGACCGGTGAGGCGGTCGAACAGCTTGACGCCGTCGGCGAGGACGCCGATCAGCCGCTTCGCCTCGAGGGTGTCCTTCCAGACGTCGACCTCGTGGATCGTGACGACGCCGCTGTCGGGGCGGAGCAGGGCCGTGGCCATCGAGAGGGTCGTCGTCTTGCCCGCGCCGTTGGGGCCGACGAGCCCGAAGAAGGAGCCGGCGGGGACGTCGAGGTCGATGTCCTTCACGGCCTCCTTGTCGCCGAAGCGCTTGCGGAGGCCGCGGATCCGCAGAGCGACCTCGCCGTGGCGGCCGGAGGCCTCGGGGGCGGCCCATGCGGGGGTCGCGGAGTCGGTGAGCGCGGAGTCGGTGTGCTCGGCAGCGGTGCCGTCGGCGGCGGTGCGCGCGGCGGGGCTCTCGGTGTCCGTGCCGTCCTGGGGAATGCCGGGGGGCGTCGTCCCGTCCATGTGTGTCCCTTCCGGGCCGCGGTGGGCGGCCGCTCCTCCACCCTAGGCAGGCGCTGCGGCCGGGGCATCCGTCCCGCGATGGAGTCGCGCTGAACGCGCCGGTGCGGCCCCGGTGGTCCGACGGGGCGGGGCGGAGCACGGCCGCCTACGCTGGCCCCATGCCCACGCTCCTCCTCGTCCGGCACGGACGCACCACCGCGAACAGCGCGGGGATCCTCGCCGGACGCACCGCGGGAGTGCGGCTCGACGACGTCGGACGCACGCAGGCGGCGCGCACCGGGGAGCGGCTGGCGGCGGTCGAGCTCGCGACCGTGGTGTCGAGCCCGCTCGAGCGGTGCCGGCAGACCACGCGCTTCGTCCTCGAGCGGCAGACGGGATCGCCGGCGACGGTGATCGACAAGGGCATCACCGAGTGCGACTACGGCGACTGGTCGGGGCGCTCGCTGCGGGATCTCGCGACGGAGCCGCTCTGGGCGACGGTGCAGAACCAGCCCTCCGCGGTGGTGTTCCCCGGCGGCGAGGGGATGCTCGCGATGCAGGCCCGGGCCGTGTCCGCGATCCGCCGGCACGACGCGGCGGTGGCGGAGGAGCACGGGGCCGGCGCGGTGTGGGCGGCGGTCAGCCACGGAGACACGATCAAGGCGATCCTCGCGGACGCGCTCGGCATGCACCTCGACCTGTTCCAGAGGCTCAGCGTCGGACCGGCGTCGGTGTCGATCATCCGCTACGGCGCGGGGCGGCCGGAGGTCGTCTCGATGAACACGGACGCCGGGGACCTGGGCTGGCTGCGGAAGGCGGCCCCCGTGGCGGACGCCGCCGTGGGGGGCGGGGCGGGGCACGAGTAGGCGGGGTTCCGGAGGGCCGCTTCAGGGCTCGATCGAACACGGGTGCTCGGCGGCGGTGGATCTCGATGCGCCCGCTCCGCGGAGGGCTCGGTCAGCAGAAGAGACGGCTGCTCGATCAGCAGGCCGCCCGAGCCCGACGCGCGCAGCCACCGCGGAGGCGGGCGCTCGTAGACTGGGGGCATGCCTCCGATCGTGCACGGATTCGACTGGCCCGATCGCGTCGTCGTGGGGACCGTCGGCTCACCCGGCTCGCGCTCCTTCTACCTCCAGGCCAAGACCGGGCCCCGCGTGGTCAGCGTCGGCCTCGAGAAGCAGCAGTCGGCCCTCCTCGCCGAGAAGATCGACGAGATCCTCGACCAGCTGATGACCGCCCAGGGCAACCCGGTCAGCGTCCCCGCCGGCACTCCCCCGGAGCTCGTCGACAACGACCCGCTCGACCAGCCCGTGGAGCCCGAGTTCCGCGTCGGCGGGCTCAGCCTCGGCTGGGACCCGTCCACCGCGCAGATCGTGATCGAGGCCTATCCGCTTACCGAGGCGGAGGACGACTCCGAGGAGGAGCCCGAGCCCACCGAGATGCTGCAGGTGAAGATCCCGGTCGGGACGGCGCGCGCCTTCGCGAAGCGCACCCTCGAGGTCGTCGGCGCCGGACGTCCGCTCTGCCCCCGCTGCGGCGAGCCGATGGATCCCGACGGGCACGACTGCCCGCCCGCATGAGCGACCCGGGCGGGCTCGACGGCGAGCTGGAGCTGGCCGGCCGGATCACGATCGCCTCGAACGCGACGTTCCTCGCGCAGCTCGGCGAGACGTCCGTCGTCTACAAGCCGATCTCGGGCGAGAAGCCGCTGTGGGACTTCCCGGACGGCGTGCTCGCGGGCCGCGAGGTCGCCGCCTACCTCGTCTCGGAGGCGCTCGGCTGGAACGTGGTGCCGCGCACGTGGCTCCGCGACGGTCCGCTCGGGCCGGGCATGGTCCAGCTCTGGCAGGACATCGATCCGGACCAGGACGCGGTCGACCTGGTGCCCGCCGACGCCGTGCCCGACGGATGGCGGCACGTCCTCGACGGCAGCGACGAGGAGGACCGCGACATCTCCCTCGTGCACGAGGACTCGACGGCGCTGCGCCGGATGGCCGTGTTCGACGTGGTCGCCAACAACGCGGACCGGAAGGGCGGACACGTGCTCGCGCTGCCCGACGGCCACCGCTACGGGGTCGACCACGGCCTCACCTTCCACTCCGAGCACAAGCTGCGCACGGTCCTCTGGGGCTGGATCGGCGAACCGCTGCTCGAGGAGGAGCTGACGGCGCTGGCGCTCCTGCGCGCGCAGATCGACGGACCGCTCGGCGAGGCGCTCTCGGAGCTGCTCACCGAGGACGAGGTCGCCGCGTTCGCGAAGCGCTGCGAGCGGCTCGGCTCCTTCGGCCGCTTCCCGGGCCCGCGGGGCGGGATGCCCGCGGTGCCCTGGCCGCTGTTCTGAGCCGGGGGCGGTCGGAGATCAGGACGAACGCCGCAGGAGCGACGGGGACGCGCTGATCCTCAGGCGCGGGAGCGGGTCCCTCCTGCATCCTGAGGGGCTCAGAAGCTCCAGCCGCGGCCGAACAGCTCCTCGCCCGGCGCTCCGCCGCCTCCCGGACCAGCGCCGCGAGCGCCGAGGTAGGAGGAGACGACGGCCGCTCCCAGGTCCTCCGCCTCCGGGTTCACCACCGAGCCGCCGATCCGGCGGGCGAGCGAGTCGATGAAGCGCGCGAGGCCCGGGTCGTCGCCCAGGCGGAAGAACGTGGTGTGCGCGCCGAGGCGGAGCGACGCGTCGAGCTCGCGGACCGAGACGGCGACCGTCAGCGGGTCCGGCGGGTAGTCGAAGAAGACGCCGCCGTCGGGCTCGAGGTGCGCGGTCGGCTCGCCGTCGGTGACGATGAGCAGCACCGGCTGCGCGTTCGGGTGCTTGCGGAAGTGCCGGTTGGCCAGCAGCAGCGCGTGGTGCAGGTTCGTGCCCTTGTCCCACTCGGCGTCCAGGCCCACCAGCTGCTCGACGTCCATCACCTCGGCGCGTCGGCCGAAGGCGACGAGCTGCAGCGCGTCTCCGCGGAACCGGCTGCTGATCAGGGTGTGCAGGGCGAGCGCAGTGCGCTTCATCGGCACCCAGCGGCCGTCCATCGCCATCGAGAACGACGTGTCGACGAGGAGCGCGACGCAGGCCTGCGTGCGCGCCTCCGTCTCCTGCACCTCGACGTCGTCGATCAGGATGCGCACCCCCGAGCCGACAGGTCGGCCCTCGCCGGCGGTGCGGGTGAGGGCGTTGGTCACCGTGCGGGGGATGTCCCAGGCCTCGGTGTCGCCGAACTCCCACGAGCGCGTCGCTCCGGAGCGCTCGCCCGCCGCGCCCGCACGCCGGACGTCGCGGGCGCCCTGACGGCCGGAGACGGTCTCGGCGATGTCGCGCAGGAGCGCCTTTCCGAGCTGGCGCATGGCCTTCGGGCTGAGGGCGAGGCGGCCGTCGGAGCCGCGGCGCAGGGTCCCGGAGTCGCGCAGGGCCCGCTCCAGGCGCTTCAGCGTCTGCGCGTCGACCGAGGCGTCCTCGCCGAGGCGCTTCGCCAGCAGGTCGAGGTCGAGGTCGTCGAGGGAGGAGCGGTCCGTCTGCGCGAGCTGGTCGGCGAGGGCGTCGAGGTCGGCCAGCTCCTGGAACACGCCTGTCCCGTCGCCGAGGCCGAGCCCCTGCTCGCCGTCCATCCGCTCGGAGCCGCCCCAGTCCTCGCCGGGACGGAGCCCCCGCAGGGTCTCGTCGAGGCGGCCGAGGGACTGCATGAGCTCCGGCGTGCCGAAGGCTTCCTGGGCGAGCGCGTCGAGCTCGGCGCGCTGCTCGGCGGTCATCGAGTTGCGCATCCGCTGGGCCGCGGCCGCGCGGGCGGCGAGCGCGTCGATCAGCTCGTCCACCGACTCCGGTCCCTCGGGGAAGTACTCGCCGTGCTGCTCCATGAAGGCGTCGAACTGCTCGGGGGTGTCCTCCCCGCGCGCGTGCGCCTCGAGCAGCTCGTTCAGGTCGCGGAGCATCGCGTCGATCGCGGCGCGGTCCTCGTCGCTCGCGTTCTCGAGGGCCTGCTTCATCCCCTCGAAGTGCTGATCGAGCATCTCCCGGCCCAGCAGCTCGCGGATCCGCTCGAAGTCGGCGCGCGCCTCGGGGCTCTGCCAGCGGTAGTCGCGGAGCTCCGAGACGGCCGCGGCCGGTGAGGGCGGGAGGCTGTCGAGCTGGATCTCTGCGAGCGCGCGGTCGCCGTCGTCCATCTGCGTGTCGCGGGCGAGCTGCTTGCGCTCGGCGAGGACGGCCCTGTCGAGGAGCTCGCGGATCTCGCGGAGCGTGCCGTCGAGGTTGTTCCTCTGCGTGAGCTCGCGACGCCGCTCGGCGACGCGGGCGGCCAGGTCGTCCAGGCCCTCGCGGTCGCGGGTGCCCCGGCGGAGGAACTCGCGCAGGGCGCGCTCGGGCGAGGTGCCGCCCATCACGTCCTCGCCGATAGCGTCGAGGGCCTCCTTCAGGTCGACCGGAGGAGCGAGCGGATCGGGTCCCCCGTCGTACTTCGCGTAGCGCGCGTCGCGCTTCAGCCGCCGGTTGCCGCGCGGAGCATCAGCCATAGACGGCCTCGCCCCCGCCCGTCTCCTTGCTCAGCTTGCGCGAGAGGTAGAGGCCCTCGAGGGCGAGCTCGACCGCTCCGGCGCGGCGCCCCTCCCCCACGGCGTCGAGGCGCTCGGCGACCTCGTCGTACACGCGGGCCTCGCCCAGCAGCGGCAGGCCGGCCAGGAACTCGCGGGCGGTCACCTGCTCGCCGGTCGTGATCATCGCGCCGTTCTCGACCGCCTCGACGAGCGGCCCGAGGTCGACGCCGCGCAGGTGGGCGCGGACGGTCTCGGCGGTGGCCTGGCGGAGCAGGTGGTCGAGGATCTCGTCCTCGCGGCCCTCCTCCCCCGACTCGAACTCGATCTTGCCCCCGAGCACGTCGACGGCGGTCTCGAGGTCGATGGGGCGGGCGACCGCCTCCTCCTCGCCGCGGCGGGTGGCGCGGTGCAGGGCGGCGGCGGCGATGGTCTCGGCGCCGGCGATGGCGAAGCGGGCGCTGACGCCGCTGCGCTGGTCGACGGAGCTCGACTCGCGCAGAGCTCGCGTGAAGCGGGCGAGGATCTCGATGAGCGCGTCGGGCACGGTCGCGACGAGGTCCGCCTCCTGCCGGATGACGGCGACCTCGTCGACGAGGGCGGTCGGGTAGTGGGTGCGGATCTCGGCGCCGAAGCGGTCCTTCAGCGGCGTGATGATCCGGCCGCGGTTCGTGTAGTCCTCCGGGTTCGCGCTCGCGACGACGAGGACGTCGAGGGGGAGGCGGAGGACGTAGCCGCGGATCTGGATGTCGCGCTCCTCCATCACGTTGAGCATGGCGACCTGGATCCGCTCGGCGAGGTCCGGCAGCTCGTTGATCGCGACGATGCCGCGGTGGCTGCGCGGGATGAGGCCGAAGTGGATGGTCTCCGGGTCGCCCAGGCTGCGGCCCTCGGCCACCTTCATCGGGTCGACGTCGCCGATGAGGTCGGCGACGCTGGTGTCGGGGGTGGCCAGCTTCTCGACGTAGCGCTCCTCGCGGGGCTTCCACGCGACGGGCAGGTCCTCGCCCAGCTCCTCCGCTCGGCGGCGGCTCTCCGTGGTGATCGGCTCGTAGGGGTGCTCGCCGAGCTCGGACCCCTCGATGACGGGCGTCCACTCGTCGAGCAGGCCGACGAGGGTGCGCAGGAGGCGGGTCTTGCCCTGGCCGCGCTCGCCCAGCAGGACGATGTCGTGACCGGCGATGACGGCGCGCTCGACCTGCGGGATGACCGTCTCGGCGAAGCCGTGCAGGCCCGGCCAGGGGTCGCGGCCCTCGCGCAGGGCGTCGAGCAGGTTGTCGCGGATCTCGGTGCGGAGGCTCTTCTGCACGTGCCCGGAGGCACGGAGCTGGCCGAGCGTCTGGGTCGTCGGGCGCATCACCTCGGCAACGCTACGCCGCAGGTCCGACACGTGGTGGAGGTGCGGCGGATTCGCGGCGCGGGCTTGCGCGGGGGCCGCGCCGCGGACGGCTCAGCGCTCGAGGCGCGGGGCGGCGGCGAGCAGGCGGCGCGTGTACTCCTCCTGCGGCGCGGCGAGGAGCGACGCGGCCGGCCCCGCCTCGACGATCCGACCCTCGCGCATCACGGCGATGCGATCGCTCATGTGGGCGATCACGCCGAGGTCGTGCGAGATGAGGAGGAGGGCGAGGCCGTGACGGCGCTGCAGGTCGTCGAGCAGGTCGAGGATCTGCGCCTGCACCGACACGTCGAGGGCCGAGACGGGCTCGTCGCAGATCAGCACGTCGGGGCGCGTCGCCAGCGCCCGGGCGATCGAGACGCGCTGGCGCTGACCGCCGGAGAGGGTCCGCGGCGAGCGCCGCTCCAGGGCGGGGTCGAGCCCCACGCTCTCGAGCAGCGCGGGCACGGAGGCTGCGCCGGCGTCGCGGAGGAGGCGGCCGACGCTCCAGCGCGGGTCGAACGAGGAGAGGCTGTCCTGGTAGACGGCACCGATCCGCGGGCGGCGGGGACGGCGGGAGCGCTCGGTCGCTGCCGACCACGGCTCGCCGAACAGCTCGACGGCGCCCCCGTCCGGACGCCGCAGCGCCAGCACGAGCCGGGCCACCGTGCTCTTGCCCGACCCGGACTCGCCGACGAGCCCCACGGTCTCGCCGCGCCGCAGCCGGAGGTCGACGTCGTCGACCGCGACCCTCACTCCTCCGCCGGGCAGCGGGAAGCGGGCGGCGAGTCCGCGGGCCGCGACCACGACCTCGCCGGGAGTCTCGGGCGGGGTCGCCGGTGCGGTCGGGTCGGTGAGCCGGGAGCCGCGCGGGCGCCCGGCGGGGACGGCGGCCACGAGCGCGCGGGCCTCGGGGCTGCGGGGCGCACGCAGCACCTCGGCCGCGGTCCCCTCCTCCACCACGCGGCCGTCGGCCAGCACGAGGATGCGGTCGGCGAGGCCCGCCACCACCGCGAGGTCGTGCGAGACCAGGACGAGCGCCCGGCCGCGCGCCTTCTGCTCGGCGAAGAGCTCGAGCACGCGGGCCTGGACGGTGACGTCGAGCGCGGTGGTCGGCTCGTCGGCGACGAGCAGCGGCGGATCGAGCGCCACGGCCGCCGCGAGGAGGGCGCGCTGGCGGAGCCCGCCGGAGAGGTCGCCCGAGCGCTCCCGCATCCGCTCGGCCGGCTCCGGCATGCCGACGCTCTCCAGGGCCTCGACCGTCCGCTGCGCGCGCTCGGCCGCGGGGAGGCGGCCGTGGAGGCGGAGCACGTCGCCGATCTCGCGGCCGATCGGGCGCAGCGGGTCGAGCGAGAGCAGCGCGTCCTGCGGGACGAAGCCGACGGATCCGCCGCGCAGCCGCCGCAGCTCCCGCTCGCCCGCTCCGACCACCTCGGTACCGCCGACGCGGACGCTCCCGGTCACGGCGCCTCCGCTCAGCCCCAGCAGCGCTCGCGCGGTGACGCTCTTGCCGGACCCGGACTCGCCGACGATCGCGACGCACTCCCCCGGCTCCACGCGGAACGAGACCCCGTGCACCACCTCGACTCCGTCGAAGGCGACCCGGAGCCCCTCGACGACGACCGCGCTCACCGCGCACCCCGCAGACGCCCGCCGAGGACCGTCGTCGCGATCGTGGTCAGCACGATCGCCAGCCCCGGGAACACGGTCAGCCACCACGCGCTCGAGAGGTAGGTGCGGCCCGCCGAGAGCATCGCGCCCCACTCCGGCGCGGGCGGCTCGGCGCCCAGGCCCAGGTAGCTGAGGGCCGAGGCCCAGACGATCGCCTGGCCGACGCCGAGGGTCGCCAGCACGGCGAGCGGCCCGAAGGTGTTGGGGAGGACGTGCCGGACGAGGATGCGGACGGGTCCGTGCCCCAGCACGCGCGCCGCCTCGACGTAGCCGGAGTCGCGGATGCCGAGCAGCTGCGTGCGCAGGATGCGGGCGTACCCCGGCGCGGTCGAGAGGCCGACCGCGATGGTGGCGGGGACGACTCCGGGACCCGTGACCACGATCACGAGCAGCGCGAGCAGGAGTGCGGGGAAGGCGAAGAGCACCTCGAGCACGCGGCCGATCACGCCGTCGACGACGCGGCCGCCGAACGCCGCGACCACCCCGAGCACCGCGCCGAGGACGAGGCCGATCGCGGTGGCGCTGGCGCCGATCAGGAGGGATGCGCCGGCCCCCGCGATGAGGCGGCTGAGGACGTCGCGACCGGACTCGTCGGTGCCGAGCAGGTGCGCGGCACCCGGTGGGGTGAAGGCGTCGCGCGGGGCGACGGCGAGCGGATCGGAGGGGGCGAGCAGCCCGGGCGCGACGGCGGCGAGCAGGAGCAGCACCACGAAGACCGCGGCCAGCACCTCGCCGGCGCGGAGGCGGGAGGGACCCCGGCGGAGCGGGCGGGCGGCGCGCAGCTCGAGCTCGCTCACGCGACCGCCTCCCGCCGGACCAGCCGCGGGTCGATCACGCGCGTCAGCAGATCGGTGGCGAGCGTCACGACGATGTACGCCAGCGCCGTGACCAGCACGACACCCGTCACCACCGGCACGTCACGGACGGTCACCGCCGCGAGCAGAGTCCGGCCGAGCCCCGGCCTCGCGAAGATCGTCTCGACCACCACGGCCCCGCCGATCAGGTAGCCGAACGCCCAGCCCGAGAGCGAGACCCCTGGCAGCACCGCGTGGCGCAGCGCGTGGCGGGCGCGGACGCCGAGCTCGCCCTCGCCGCGCGCCCGAGCGGCGAGCACGAACGGCGACTCCAGCGCGTCGACGAGGGAGCGGCGCATCACCTGGCCGAGGAAGCCCGCCAGCGGGATCGCGAGGGTGAGCGTCGGCAGCACCAGCCCGGCGGGCGACCCTGTGCTGACCGGGGGCAGCCAGCGCAGCGCGGTCGCGAAGACGGCGATCAGCACGGTCGCCAGCCAGAAGTGCGGGAGCGCGGCTGCCGTGAGCTCGAGGCCGGACCCGACCGCGGCGGCGAGGCGGCCGCCCCGGGTCGACCAGAGGGCGGTCGCGAGCGCCAGGATCCATGCGGCGGTGAGCGCGAGCACGGCGAGCAGGAGGGTGCCGGGCAGCTGCTCGCCGAGGATCTGCGCGACGGGAGTGCGCAGGGAGTAGGAGGTGCCGAGGTCGCCGCGCGCGAGCCTGCCGAGCTGCACCAGGTACTGCACGAGGAGCGGCTGGTCGAGGCCGTACTGCTCCCGCACCGCGGCGAGCGCCTCGGGCGACGCCTGCGAGCCCGGACCGCCGAGGATCGCCTGCGCCGGATCGCCGGGGACGAGGCGGATGAGGACGAAGACGGCGGTCGCGACGGCCCACAGCACCACGAGGGCGCCACCGAGGCGGAGGAGCACGCGACGGATCATGCGGGCGGGCGTCCTCTCTGGTCGGGCGGTGGAGGGGGGCGTCGTCGAGGTCCGCTCCCTCCGGAGCACGCGATGCGCGACCGACGGCGGCTACTCGACCAGCATGGAGGACGGACCCCTGCTGATCGAGCAGCCCGCGGAGCGGACGCATCGAGATCCGCCCGTCCCGATCGCGGGGTCTCGATGCGCCGCCGTGGCGGCTACTCGACCGACACGCGTCCGCTCATCGATCGGTGCAGGCGGCTCTGCGGAGCCGGGTCAGACCCAGGCGTCGGCGAACCAGGGGGTCGACACGGTGTCGAGGGCGACGAGGCCCTGGACGGCCGACCGGTGCAGGTAGTGGTTCTGCTGGTCGTAGAGCGGCAGGATCCAGTAGCCCTCGAGGACGATCAGCTGCGCCTGCTCGTACAGGTCGGCGCGGGCGTCCTCGTCGGTCGTGGCGCTCGCCTGCTCGAGCAGCGAGTCGAGCGCGGGGTCGGCGATCTGCGCGTGGTTGGCGAAGTAGCCGCTCGGCGCAGGGGTGATGCCCGAGGAGGAGTAGAGGATCCGCAGCACGTCGGGTCCGACCTTCGTGTACGGGGCGCTCACCAGCTCGTACTCGTTCGACGCGAGCGCGGTGTACCAGCTCGACAGGTCGAGCAGGCTGATCCGCACGTCGAAGCCGAGGGTCTTCGCCGAGGCCTGGATCTGCTCGAACAGCGACTGCTCGGCCGGGATCGACTGGTTGGTGCTGACGGGGAAGCGCAGCGTCAGCGGCGTGCCGTCCTTCTCGCGGATGCCGTCGCCGTCCGAGTCCACCCAGCCGGCCTTCTCGAGCAGGTCCTCGGCGGCGGCCGTCTCGGAGTCGGACCCGGCGTCCTCGAAGAGCGACGGGTCGGAGTACGCGGTCGCCTCGCGGCTGGACAGCGGGGAGTAGGAGCGCTCGGCGGTGCCGAAGAAGAGGGAGTCGATCGCGTCGTTCACGCCGACGCCGCGGACGAACGCCTCGCGGACGGACTCGTCGTCGAACGGCGCCTGGCCGGAGTTGAGCTCGAGGCGGTTGACCGAGCCGGGCCGGGGCGCGTCGAGCTCGACGAGGTCGGTGGCTCCGGTCGCGGCCTTCAGTGTGTCGGGCTGGGCGTTGTCGAGCACGTCGACCTCGCCCGACTGCAGCGCCGCGTAGCGGGTGGCGGAGTCGGGGATGAAGCGCCAGGTGATGCTCGCCAGGTGCGCGGGGCCCTCGTGGCCGTCCCCGGTCGGGCCGGTCGACGCGTCGTAGGCCTCGTTGCGGGTGAGGGTCACGTGGTCCTGCTTGACCCACTCCGAGACGGTGAAGGGGCCGGTGCCGACGGGCGCCTCGCAGTTCGCCTCCTCGCCGCGGGCGATGCCGGCGGGCGACTCGATCGCGGTCCACGGCTGCGCGAGCGACTCGAGCAGCGCGCTGTCCGGCGCGGTCAGGGTGAAGCGGGCCACGGTCGGCGAGACCGCGGTGACGGATGCGACCTTCGCCACGGCGAGGTAGCCGGTGGAGGACTTGGTCGCCGGGTCCTGCAGGTGCGCGATGTTCGCGGCGACCGCCTCCGCGTCGAGGGCGGTGCCGTCGGTGAAGGTCGCGCCCTCGCGCAGGGTGAAGTCGTAGCTGAGCGCGTCGTCCGAGACGGTCCACGACTCGGCCAGCCAGGGCGTGATGGTGCCGTCGGCGTCGCGCGAGACGAGCGACTCGAGCACCTGCGTCGCGAGGAGCGCCTGCGGGTAGTTGCCGCCGACGTGCGGGTCGAGGCAGGTGGGCTCGGCGTCGCCGGACGCGTAGGTCAGCGTCCCGCCGTCGACGGGGGTGCTGGAGGCGTCGGGCGTCTCGGCGGTGCAGCCGCTGAGCAGGAGCGCGGCGGCCGCGACGGCGGCGGGGAGGGCGAGGAGGCGGGAGCGCAGCGGCATGACGTCTTTCGTGGAGGGGTCGAGGGTGCACGCGTTTCTTGGACGCGACCCAGGAAACGCTAGCAGGGCGTGGAGGCGGCGGACGGGGATCGCTCGGATCCGTGGAGGAGCGCCCGGATCCCGCGCTGGGGAGGGACGAATCGCGCTGTCAGAGGCCCCTGATGCGCCGGGCGGTCGAGAAGGGCCTCCGCTCTCCTACTGTCGACACATGACCTCCGCCGTGCTCGCCCTCCTGTTCGGCTCCGCCGTCGCCCTCGTGGGCCTCGTGCCCTGGGCCGCCCTGCAGTACCGGCGCCGCGGCGTCCTCGGGATCGGCAACGCGGTGCTGGCCTTCGCCGCCGTGGTCTACGCGCTCGCCCTCGTCACCTACACGCTCCTCCCCCTGCCCGACGAGGCGACGGTCGCCGCCGCCTGCCGCACCGGATCGGGTCCGCAGCTGCGCCTGTTCGCCTTCGTCGCGGACATCGCGAAGGAGGGCGGGATCGACGGGCCCCGCGCGCTGCTGACGAACCCCGCGTCCGCGCAGGTGCTCCTGAACGTGGTCTTCTTCGTCCCCCTCGGGATGCTCGTCCGCCACCTCGCTCTGCGCGGGCGCCTCGTCGCCGGAATGATCGGCGGCACCGCCGTCGGCTTCGCCGTCTCGCTCCTCATCGAGGTCACGCAGCTCACGGGCGACTGGTTCCTCTACCCGTGCGCCTACCGGCTCTTCGACGTCGACGACCTGCTGGCCAACACGGCCGGCGCCCTGCTCGGCACCCTCCTCTCCCCCGTCCTCCTCCTCTTCACCCGCCGGACCGAGGGCGCGGTGCCGGAGCTGGCCCGCCCGGTCACGATCCGCCGCCGCGCGTTCGGCATGTTCTGCGACATTCTCGCGCTGAGCCTCATCACGGGCGCGCTCGTCTCGATCACCGGGGTCGGCCTCGTGCTCGCGGGGGTGGACACGCGCTCGAGCCCCGGGGACGTGGTTGTCGGAGCCCTGCCGTTCGTCGCTCCGCTGCTCCAGCTGGTGATCGTGCTGCGGTCCGGACGGACCCTCGGCGAGACGGTGGTGCGCCTGCGTCCCGAGCCGCGACCGCTCCTCTGGCAGCGGCTCGTGCGCTGGGCGGCGGGATCGGGCGGCTGGTCGACCCTGCTCGCCGTCGAGGGCGGCTTCTGGTCGCTGCTCGCCTTCGTCCTCGCGGCGGCCGCGATGATCGGCCTGGTCGCGACACGTGGCCGCCGGGGGACGGCGAACGCGCTGGCTCGCCTCGACGTCGTGGACGAGCGGGCGGAGGCGCCGTCCGCCGTCCGGAAGACGGACTGAGAGGAGCCTGCCGGACGCCTGGGCCGGCCGGTGGTCAGACCGCCGCGCGGAGCCCCTCGACAAGGTCGTGCTGCGCCTCGCGGCCGGCCCGCGTGGGCACGAGCGGGTACACGTGGACCTGCCCGACGGCCTCGTGGAGCTCGAACGGGACCGCGGCGGCCGCCGCCCGCTCGGCCAGCACATGGGCGTCCGGATTGAGGACGTCCCGCGTGCCGGTGAAGACGGTGAGGGGGCCGAGGCCCGCCAGGTCGCCGAACAGCGGGCTGACCACGGGATCGAGCAGGTCGAGGGCGCCGCGCCAGCTCTCGGCGAGGACGCGACCGCCCGGGGTGCCGAGCCAGGGATCGGTCGGCTGCACCTCGGGGATCCGCGGGTTGCTCCAGGAGAGGTCGAGCGCGGGCGAGACGAGGGTCGTGCGCGGCAGGACCACCCCCTCGTCGCGCAGGGCGAGGGCCGTCGAGAGGGCGATCTGGCCGCCCGCAGAGTCGCCGGCGAGGCAGGTCGCCCCGTGCCGCTCAAGACTCCGCAGCACCAGGGCGCGGACACCGTCGCGCGCCTCGAGCGCCGTGCCGAAGGGCACGAGCGAGTAGATCGGGAGGGTCACCGCGACGGAGGCCTCGTCGGCGATGCGGGCGGCGAGCCACCAGTGCTGGGGCGCGATCTCGTTCACCCAGCCGCCGCCGTGGACGTAGACGACGCCGCCGCGGATCACCCGCGGGCGGATCGTGTAGACCGGCCAGGAGCCGACCTGCTCCACGTCGACGCGCACGCCGGGCCGGAGGCGGGGCGGCGGGCCGTAGGAGGCGGGACGGAGCGCGCGCTCCCGGATGCGGCGACGGGCTCCCTCCGCGCTGACGAAGGTGCGGTTCGCGCGGGCGAGCCGGAGCGCGAGCGGGACGAGGGCATCGGGGACGACGAGCGGCATCGCCCGAGCATCGCGCACCCCGGTGCGCAGCGGCTGGGCGGCGACGGACTGCGCGGCTGCGGACTCCGCGGCGACGGGCTCGGCAGCCATCGACGCGGCAGCCACGGACTCCGCCGCTGATCCGCGGAGGTCGGAATATCCGGCGCGGGCTCCGCGGACGGAGCGTCGGCACCCGCGGACGCAGCGTCGGAGACCACGGACGACGCCCGGGCACCCCGCGGACAGCACGACGGCCCGGCCCGTGGAGGGAGCCGGGCCGGGGCCGCCGGTCAGCATGGTGCCTGCACGCCCGCGGAGCGCGGGTCGGAAGCGACCTCGCTGTCGCCGTGCGCTGCGGGTCAGCGGCGCGCGGCGGAGCGGCCGGCGAAGCGGGTGTAGACGAGCAGGACGATGATCGCTCCGATGATCGAGCCGATGATGCCGGCGGGCTGGAAGAAGCCGTCCATCGGGTCGTGCTGGAAGATCAGGAACCCGAGGAAGCCGCCGACGAACGAGCCGACGATGCCGAGCACGATGGTCATGCCGATGCTGATGCTCTGCTTCCCGGGGACGATGAGGCGGGCCAGCGCTCCTGCGATGAGTCCGACGACGATGAGGCTGATGATGAGACCGAGCATGGCGGTCGTCCTTCCGTTGTGCGGGCGGGGGCCCGCTGATCGGTTCCGCGGTTGCGGGACCGGTGGCTACGCAACCACCCCGGAGGAGGCGGCGGTACACCCCTGGGGGTGTGCTCGCACCGACGAGCCGTGCGGTAGCGTCCGACCATGACCCGCCGTGCGCCCCTCACCGTCGCGCTCGTCGACGACTACGACGTCGTCCTCACGGGCCTCGCGCACATGTTCGACCACTACCGCGACCGGGTGGTCGTCGCCGAGATCGACGCGAACGCCTCCCTCTCCGACCGGATCGACGTCGTCCTCTACGACTCGTTCGCCCAGCCGGAGTCGGACCACCACGAGATCGCGGAGCTGGTGCGCAACGAGCGGGCCGAGCACGTGGTCGTCTACACGTGGAACTTCGCGCCGACGCTCATCGCGGACGCCCTCGAGCAGGGCGTCCACGGCTACCTCTCCAAGACCCTGCCGGCGCGGGAGCTGGTGGCCGCGCTCGAGCGGGTGGCCGCGGGCGAGGTCGTCGTCAGTGATCCTCCACGGCGGGCGGGCAGCGCACCGGGCCTCGACTGGCCGGGCCGCCACGAAGGCATCACCGACCGGGAGTCGGAGATCCTCGCGCTCATCACGCAGGGCAAGAGCAACGCGGACGTCGCCGCCCTCACCTACCTCAGCCCCAACACGGTGAAGTCCTACATCCGCAGCGTCTACGGCAAGATCGGCGCGACCAGCCGCACGCAGGCCGTCCTCTGGGGCGTCGACCACGGCTTCACCCCCGACCACCACCGCATCGACCACTGGCTCGGCGGCCCCTGACCCGCGCCCGCGGGACGCCGCTCCGGTACGCGACCCGCCGACGAACGCGCACCCTGGAGGCGTCTCGCGGGAGGGGGCGGGGGCGCACGCACCGCTACGGTGTGGCCATGCCCCTCGACCGCGCGCCGACCATCCGCGACGTCGCGGTGCGGGCCGGAGTGTCGTACCAGACGGTCTCGCGCGTGCTCAACGACAGCCCCCAGCTGCGGCCGCGCACCCGGGAGCGCGTGCTCGCCGCGATCGAGGACCTCGGCTTCCGCCCCAGCGCCGCCGCCCGCGCCCTGGCGACGAGCCGCTCCGGCCTGATCGGGATCCTCGCCGCCGAGAGCCACAGCTTCTACGGCACCGCCACCGCGATGGCCGCGATCGAGCAGGCGGCGCGCGACGCGGGCTACCGGGTCCCGGTCGTGAACGCGGCGCCGGACGCGGAGTCGCTGGCCGACGGCCTCGCCCACCTGCAGCGGGAGTCGGTGGAGGCGATCGTGGTCCTCGCCCCGCAGGAGCGCGCGCTGGAGGCGATCGAGAGCCTCGCGATCGGCGTCCCCTCGGTGACGCTCGGCGCGACGGACCGCGGCGCCGACTCCCTGCTCCTCGTCGACCAGGCGGCCGGAGCGCGACTGGCGACCGAGCACCTCGTCGGCCTCGGCCACACCCGCATCGCGCACCTCGCCGGTCCGCAGCACTGGGTGGAGGCGCAGGCGCGGCTCGAGGGCTTCGGCGCCGGGATGAGCGCGGCCGGCCTCGACCCTGTCGCCGTCGTGGAGGGCGACTGGAGCGCCGAGTCCGGCTACCGCGCCGGCCTCCGCCTCCTCGACTCCTCGCCCCGGCCGACCGCGGTGTTCGCCGGCAACGACCAGATGGCCCTCGGACTCCTGCACGCCTGCACCGAGCGGGGACTGCGCGTGCCCGAGGACCTCAGCGTCGTCGGCTTCGACGACGTCCCCGAGGCGGCGCACTACCAGCCGCCGCTGACCACCATCCGCCAGGACTTCGCGGAGGTCGGCCGCCGCACGATCGGCGTCGTGCTCGCGGAGCTGCGCGGCGAGGAGCCCGCCGTCGACCGCCCGGTGCCGCCGGTGCTGGTGGAGCGGGCGTCGACGGCTCAGGCCTGAGCAGCACCGGCCCCCGCCTCACCCCGCGTGCGGCAGCAGCACCTCCACGCGCCCCTCACGCACCCGCGTCTCGAATCGCGGCTGCGGCGAGGTGGCCGGCCCCCGCAGCACCTCGCCGGTCTCGAGCGAGAAGGCGCTGCCGTGCCACGGGCAGGCGACGCACGCCTCCCCCGAGCCGTCCGCCGAGACCTCGCCCTCGTCGAGCGGGCCCGAGAGGTGGCTGCAGACGTTCGAGAGCACGTCGATCCGCTCGCCCCGCCGGAAGGCGAGCAGGGGGAGGCCCGCGACCTCCCTCCTCACCGGCGTGCGCTCCGGCAGGTCCGCCAGGGCGCCGAGCTCCTGCCAGCCCGAGGGGAAGCGGTGCGGCACGTCCTCCGCGTGGTTCGCCCCCGCCGCCTGCCGGTAGCTGAGGTGGCCGCCCAGGTAGCCGCCGCCCGAGACGACGGCGAGCCCGAGCATCCCGAGCACCTTCCCGCTCGTGGTGCGCCCGCGGCGGCGCTGCACCCACGACGCGGCGTAGAGGCCCGTCGCGACCACGTTGGCCGCCGAGTGCACCAGCCCGACGCGGGTCTGCTGCTCGTGCAGCTCCGACCAGTCGGTGAAGCCGGAGGCGGCGGTCGGCAGGACGCTGATCACGCCGACGCCGACGAGGGTCCGCGCCGCCCGCTGGTTCCCCGGCAGCAGGTCGAGCACCGCCGCCGACACCCAGGCGCCGGTGGGCACGAGGACGAGCAGCGGATGGACGGGGTGGCCGACCGGGACGCCGTGCAGCACGTCCCGCACCGGCTGCGGCCGGACCACCGCGTTCACGGCCCGCTTCACCCGGCCGACGAGCGGATCGAGGGCGGCGGCGTTCTCGAGGCGGGTGACGAGTCTGACGAGTCTGATCTCACGCATGCCTCATGCGACCAAGCGGGCGGCCCCGGCGGAAGGGGCTTGCGGCGGAGGAGGAGCAGTCGGACCCCGCCGGCGGGCCCCTCGCTTGCCGACCCCGAGCCGTTTCGCCTACGCTGACCCGGGGCTTTGTGAACGGTCACATCGCCCGAGCGAGGAGCATGATGGACCAGCGCAGGCCCACCCCCGCCGACGTGATCACGAGCGGCGCCACCGCCCTCGGCATCGAGCTCGGCTCCACCCGGATCAAGGCGTGCCTGGTCGACGCGGCCGACCCGTCCGTGGTCCTCGCCGTCGGCAGCCACGAGTGGGAGAACCAGTTCGTCGACCGCCGCTGGACCTACTCCCTCGACGCCGTCCACGCGGGCCTCCAGGCCGCCTACGCGGACCTCGTCGCCGACGCCTCCTCGCGCCACGGCGTCCAGCTCTCCTCCGTCGGGGCGCTCGGCGTCTCGGCGATGATGCACGGCTACCTCCCCTTCGATGCGGACGGCGGGCTGCTCGTCCCCTTCCGCACCTGGCGCAACACCAGCACCGGGCCCGCGTCGGCCGAGCTCACCGAGCTGTTCGGCGCCAACATCCCGCTGCGCTGGTCGCTCGCGCACCTGCACCAGGCGGTCCTCGACTCCGAGCCGCACGTCGAGCGGATCGACTTCCTCACCACCCTCGCCGGCTACGTGCACTGGCGCCTCACCGGCGAGAAGGTACTCGGAGTCGGCGACGCCTCCGGCATGGTCCCGACCGACCCGGCGACCCGCGACTACGACCAGCGTGTCGTCGACCTCTACGACGCGCGCGCGGCCGGCGCCGTGAAGCCGCTGCGCGAGCTGCTGCCCGCCGTGCTCCCCGCGGGCGCCGACGCCGGCTCGCTCACCGCCGAGGGCGCGCTCCTGCTCGACCCCACCGGCTCCCTCCGGCCCGGCGCCCGCGGGGAGCACGGCGGGCAGCAGCTCGCGCAGCGGCTTCACGGCGCCGGCCGCGCGCGCGTCGTAGAGGTCGACGA
>NZ_PSVF01000045.1:0-17767 GCF_002931975.1 Rathayibacter sp. AY1F3
CGACTTCGAGTGCGACGACTCCTGCGCACTCGCGAGCGGAGTCGGCGGCGGAGGCGGCGGCGGATGCGAAGAGACGCAGGAGGCCGCCGCACTCGAGCTCGAGTGCGACGGCCTCCGGACCGTCAGGAGCAGGCGCCCGCGCGTCAGGCCAGGCGCAGCAGGCGGCAGCCGTGCGGCTCGAGCTCGAGCTCGACGGCGCCGCCGGCGATCGGCAGCTCGGCGCCGCTCCACACATCGACGGCCGAGGTCGCGCCGGAGCAGCCCAGGTCGGCCAGGTGCGCGGAGTAGGACCGCGCCGACGAACCCAGCCAGAACACTCCGCGCCACTGCTCGTCGCCGCGCCACGCCGACCACACCACCAGGTCGCCGTCGCGGACGATCTCGCGGCTGCCGTCGCCGCCGAGCAGCGCGAGGACGTCGCCGTTCGTCAGCAGCGCGAGAGTGTCGGCGGGCGTGTCCGGGAGGTGCCCGCCCATCATCAGCGGCGAGCGGAGCAGGCACCACAGCGTCACGAGCGTCCGCTGCTCCGCGGGCGTGAACCGCGAGAGCCGGTCCTCGCCCACGTGCGCGCGCACGCCGATCCGCCCCAGCGGCAGCATGTCGGCGTCGGCCCAGGCGCCGGGGCGCTGGTGCGGAGCCCAGCGCGCGGCCCGCTGGAACTGCTCGTGCAGGTGCGCCCAGTCGTCCCAGAAGTCGTCCGAGATCCGCCACATCTGCGCGGTCGACCGCAGCAGCTCGAGATTCTCGAGCGAGAGCTGCTTGCCGGGCGAGAGGCTCAGCACCATCGGGCGGCCGGTCGCGTCGATCGCGCGGGAGAGTGCGGCGATCTCCTCCGCCTGGATCGGCGGGTAGAGCACGTCGTCGAGCTTCACGAAGTCGACGCCCCACGAGGCCAGCTGCGCCATCACGGAGTCGTAGTACTGCTGCGCGCCGGGCGCGCTCATGTCGACGCCGTAGTTGTCCGGGTTCCACGGGCAGACGTTCCCGCGGTCGGCGATGTCGGCGCAGGTCGCCTCCGCCCCGAGCACCGGCAGGCCGAGCTCGACGGCCCGCCGGGGGACGCCGCGTATCAGGTGCACGCCGAAGCGGAGGCCGAGGGCGTGCACGCGCGCGGCCAGCGCCGTGAATCCGCCCGTCGCCGCGGAGGGGAAGCGTCCGACGGCGGGCTGCGGGCGGCCCCAGTCGTCGAGCACCGGCTCCGACACCTCCTGGTAGTCGCTCGTGCCGGGATCGGGCTCGTACCACTGGATGTCGACGACGACCGTGTCCCAGCCGTGCGGCTGGAGGTGCTCGGCGAGGTACTCGGCGTTCGCGAGCACCTCCTCCTCCGTCACCGAGGCGCCGAAGCAGTCCCAGCTGTTCCAGCCCATCGGCGGGCGGCGGGCGGCCTCCGTGCGCGCGGCGATCACGACAGCTCCAGCGTCACGGTCGCGAAGGAGTGCGGGGGCAGCGTGACCCGCAGGCCTGTGGCCGTGGTCTCGATGCCCTCGAGGGCGACGGGGCTCACCTCGTCGGCGGCGCCGGGCCGGTTGTGCGCGTCGGGCAGGTCGGCGGTGAGGAGGCGGCCGGTCGCGCCGGTCACGGTCCCGCCGCGGAAGTCGAGGGAGACCTCGAGCGGCTCCTCCAGGTCGACGTTCGTCAGCGAGACCAGGACGCGGCCGTCCTTCGTGGAGGCGGAGGCGGAGGCGACCGGGATCTCGCGGCCGTCGACCGCGTGCGTCGGGCCGGCGACCGTGGTCGGCAGCACCGTCGCGTCGTGGTGCCCCTTGTTCATCTCGAACACGTGGTAGGTCGGCGTGCGGACCATCCCGCCGCCGTCCGGGTCCGTCAGCAGCATCGCCTGCAGCACGTTCACCGTCTGCGCGATGTTCGCCATCGTCAGGCGGTCGGCGAAGCCGTGGAAGACGTCGAAGTGCCAGGCCGCGACCATCGCGTCGCGGATCGTGTTCTGCTGGAAGAGGAAGCCCGGGTGGGTCCCCGGCTCCACGTCCCACCAGGTGCCCCACTCGTCGAGCACCATCCCGTACTTCTTCTCGGGGTCGTGGACGTCCATGACCGCGGCGTGCGAGCGGAGCAGCTCCTCGATCCCCTGCGCGGCCACGATCGTGCTCCAGTAGGTGTCGGCGTCGAAGTCGGTCGCGCTGCCCTTCGCGTGCCAGCTGCCGCCGATCGTGTAGTAGTGCACCGAGACCGACTCCCACGGCACGGAGGAGAAGGGATGCCCCTCGATCTCGGGGATCACCTCCATCAGCGTCTGCGTCCAGTGGGTGTCGGCGCCGTCGGCTCCGGCCGCCACGCGGTAGAGCGGAGTGTCGTTGCCGCTCTGCACGAAGGTCCCGAACTGCCGCGCCAGGTCGGCGTAGGCGCCGGCGCGCATGTTGCCGCCGCAGCCCCACGTCTCGTTGCCGAGCCCCCAGAAGCGGACGGTCCACGGCTCCTCCCGGCCGTGGGAGCGGCGCAGATCGGCCATCGGCGACTTGCCCGCTCCGGTGAGGTACTCGGCCCAGTCCGCCATCTCCTGCACGGTGCCGGAGCCGATGTTGCCCGAGATGTAGGCGTCGGCGCCGAGCAGCTCGCAGAGCGCCATGAACTCGTGGGTGCCGAAGGAGTTGTCCTCCGCGACTCCGCCCCACTGCGTGTTGATCAGGCCGGGGCGCTCCTCGCGCGGGCCGATGCCGTTGGTCCAGTGGTAGCGGTCGGCGAAGCAGCCGCCGGGCCAGCGGAGGTTGGGGATGTCGAGGGCGCGGAGGGCCTCGACGACGTCCAGGCGGATCCCGCCCTCGTTCGGGACGGGCGAGTCCTCGCCGACCCAGAAGCCGTCGTAGATGCACCGGCCGAGGTGCTCGGCGAAGTGGCCGTAGAGGTGGCGGCTGATGGTGGCGCCGGGGCGGTCGAGGTCGACGGTGACGGTGCTGTTCACGGGGTGCTCCAAGGTGGTGGCGGACGAGTCGGCGGCGGTGCCGGCGGTGTCGAGGACGCCGGGGTCGGCGGCGGTGCTCACGCGGTCTCGCGGACGAGCCGCAGGACGATCGCGCGGTCGGCGTGGAAGGTCGGCAGGTCCAGGCCCGCCTCGCCCAGCAGGCTCCCCGAGTAGGCGGGGGCCGGGGCGTCGGAGTCCAGCGGCACCGTCGACTCCAGCCAGTGCGGGCTCTGCCAGGGCGGGCCGAGCGAGCCGGGGCGCGCGGTCTCGATCCGGTAGCGCGCCCGCGGATCCAGGCCCGGGAGGCGGACGCGGCGGCGCGAGTCCGCGGTCAGCGCGGGCGTGACCAGCGTGTACAGCGCCTCCGAGCCGTCCGGCGCGACGACGCCGCGCAGCGACGGCGCGTCGGGGTCGGAGTCGTCGCCCCCGACGACCCGGCCGGTCGCGATCAGGCCGCGGTGCTCGCGGTACGCCGCGATCCAGCCCGCCAGCACGGGCTCCTCCTCCGCGTCCAGCTCGCGGAGGTCCCACTCGATCCCGAAGTGGCCGAGGAAGGCGATCGCGCAGCGGGTGTGCAGGTCGCTGGTGCGACCGGTGACGGAGTTGACCGGCGAGGCGACGTGCGAGCCGAGCATCTCCGGCGGCACGAGCAGCCCGGTCCAGCGCAGCATCCGCGAGCGGTCCAGCGGGTCCTGGTTGTCGGAGGTGTGCACGCGGTCGGTGCGCTCGAGGATCCCCAGGTCGACCCGGCCGCCGCCGGAGGCGCAGCTCTCGATCTCGAGCTCCGGGTGCCGGGCGCGCAGCTCGTCGATCAGCCGGTACAGCGCGAGCGTCTGCTCGTGCACCGCGGCCGTCCCGGTGGCGGGGTGGCCCGCGTCGATCAGGTCGCGGTTGTGGTCCCACTTGAGGTACGCGACGCCGAGGTCGGCGACCAGGCCGTCGAGCACGCCGAGGATGTGCGCGAACGCGTCGGGGTTCGTCAGGTCGAGCACCTGCTGGAAGCGGAACCGCGGCGGCAGCTCCTCGCGGGCCCGCAGGATCCAGTCGGGGTGCGCGCGGGCGAGGTCGGAGTCCTCGTTGATCATCTCGGGCTCGACCCAGAGGCCGAACTCCATGCCCAGGCCGCGGACGTGCTCGGCGAGGGGGAGGAGGCCGTCGGGCCAGGCGACGGGGTCGGGCGTCCAGTCGCCGAGGCCGGCGCGGTCGTCGCTGCGGCCGAGGAACCAGCCGTCGTCGAGCACGTAGCGCTCGACCCCGAGGGCGGCGGCGCGGTCGGCCAGCTCGGCGAGGACGGCGAGGTCCTGGTCGAAGTAGACCGCCTCCCAGACGTTGAGCGTCACCGGGCGCGGCCGGCGCGAGGAGCGGGAGACCCCGCGGAGGTGGGCGTGGAACCGGGCGGCCGCGGCGTCGAGGCCGTGGCCGAAGCTGCCGGAGATCCAGGGGGAGGAGTAGCTCTCGCCGCTCGCGAGGCGCACCTCGCCGGGCAGGAGCAGCTCGCCGCCGCGGAAGGCGAGCCAGCCGTCGCCGCGCTCCACCGCGTGCTCGTGGTTGCCGCCGATGCCGACGTGGCAGAGCCAGACCCGCCCGTCGGCGGAGTCGAAGCCGGGGGTGCCGACCGCGACGACCGTCGTCGCGTCCAGGCCGGTGCGGCCGCGCCGCGAGGAGCGGGAGTGGGTGCCGGTGACGACGGGGTGGCGCTGGGGGATCTTCTCGGTGCCCCAGCGGCCGGAGAAGTCCAGGATCTCGCGGGCCTCGGTCGGGATCCGGAGGGCGGGGTCGACGCCGATCACCTCGAGGTGCCCGGCGCCGTCGTTGCGGACCGAGACGCGGGTCCTGAGCAGTCCGGCAGGAGAGAGAACGATCTCTAGGACGACCCCGATCCGGGCCTGCGCGTCGTGCGCCTCGACGGTCACGGCGGCGCTGCCGGCCTGCGCGACCGCGCCCTCCGCGAGGGCCTCCCCGTCCACCGAGACGGTGTCCACGGTCAGCCTCGGCGACCAGCCGGCGCCCTCCCGGTGCACCCGGAGACCCGGCAGGCCGGCCCAGCCGAAGGTGTGCTCGGGCAGGATCCCGGGCTCGTAGGGGACGTCGGAGGAGCCCTCGATCCCCGTCCGCACGGGAGTTCTTGCGAAAGCTGCGAGATCGTCGTCGCTCGCGTCGAGTCGCGGACCCCAGTGCAGCAGCACGGGCAGGTCGCCTCCCGACTGAGTGAGGAGGGCGGACACGTCATCGGCGACGAGATGGATCACTCTCGGGGATTGCATGTCCCCATTCCTATCGTCGATCCTGGTCTGAGTACAGCGAGAGATCGATCTCGACCCTCGGTCGGATGAACCACCGCGCGGATCGACCCGCGCCGATCGACCACCGCTCGCACCGCTCATCCCCACCACCCACCGCCTCGACGAGGAGCACCCATGCCGCTGACCCACCCGGCCCCGCACGAGACCCGCCTGGAGCGCGGGGTGCTCGACGCGCGGCGGCGGCTCAACCGCGACTACCTCCTCTCGCTCACCGACGAGGGGCTGCTGCAGAACTTCCTGATCGAGGCCGGGATCGGCGACCAGGGCTGGCACCTGCACCCCTCGCAGGACTCGTGCGAGGCCCGCGGCCTCGACCGGCACTGGGGCTGGGAGACGCCGGGCTCGCAGCTGCGCGGGCACTTCCTCGGCCACTGGCTCTCCGCAGCGGCTCGCGAGGTCGCGGTCACCGGCGACCCGCTGCTGCGCGTCCGGATCGACTCCGTGCTCGACGGACTCGAGCGCTGCCAGGAGGAGAACGGCGGCGGCTGGATCTGGGCGATCCCGCGCGGCTACCTCGACCGCCTCGCGACCGGCCGCCCCGTCTGGGCGCCGCAGTACGCGATGCACAAGCTGCTGATGGGCCTCGTCGACCTGCACCTCGACCTCGGCGACGAGCGGGCGCTGCGGATGGCGCGGGCCGCCACGGTCCCGCTGCTGGAGTGGGTCCGCGGATTCGACGACGCCGCGTTCCAGGAGATCCTCGAGGTCGAGACCGGCGGCATGCTCGAGGTCTGGGCCGACCTCCTCGCGATCACCGGCGACCCCGTCTACACCGAGCTGCTCGGCCGCTACGACCGCCGCTCCCTCTTCGAGGGCCTGCTCGAGGGCCGCGACGTGCTGACCAACATGCACGCCAACACCACGATCCCCGAGGTCCTCGGTGCCGCCCGCGCCTACGAGGTCACCGGCGACGAGCGCTGGCGGAGGATCGTCGAGGCCTACTGGGAGCAGGCGGTCACCCTCCGCGGCACCTTCTGCACGGGCGGTCAGACCTCCGGCGAGATCTGGACGCCGCCCTTCGCGTTCGCCGCTCGCCGCGGCGAGAAGACGCAGGAGCACTGCGTCGTCTACAACATGATCCGGCTGGCCGACGTGCTGCTGCGCTGGACCGGCGACCTCGCCTACGCCGACTACATCGAGCGGAACCTCTGGAACGGCCTCCTCGCCCAGCAGAACCCGCGGACCGGGATGGTCGCCTACTTCCTGCCGCTCGAGGGCGGCGCCCGCAAGGACTGGGGCAGCCCGACCGAGGACTTCTGGTGCTGCCACGGCACGCTGGTGCAGGCGCACACGCGCCACTCCGGGCTCGTCTTCTACCGCGGCGGCGACGCCGAGCTGACGATCGCGCAGCACGTCGACGCGAGCCTGCGACTGCCGACCGCCGCCGGCGACGCGGCGGTGCGGGTCGAGGTGCTCGACACCGCCGGCTACGTCGGCCCGGACGCCAACGCGGGTGCCGCGGGCGACGTGCACCGCCCCACCGCCTCGCGGATCCGGGTCGAGATCGTCTCGGAGGAGGGGGTCGCGCTGCACGTGCGGCTGCGGGTGCCGGAGTGGACCGTCGGCGAGCCGGGGGTCGCGGGCGACGCCGAGCGCGTCCGGGCGGGCGACGGCGCGCTCCTGATCGAGCACCCCGGCGGCCGCACGAGCGTCGACCTCGCCTTCGGCACCGAGATCCGCGCCGTGCCGATCCCGGACGAGCCGGGCACGGTCGCCTTCGTCGAGGGCCCGATCGTGCTGGCCGGCCTCGTCGACCGCGAGATCGCGCTGCGGGGGCGCCTCGAGGACGCCCCCGCCCTGCTCGCCCCCGACAACGAGCGGCAGTGGACCCAGTGGCTGCGCGGATACCGCGCCGTCGGCCAGCCCGCCGCCGTCCGCTTCCGGCCTCTGCACGAGGTCGTCGACGAACCCTTCTCGCTCTACTTCCCGGTCTCGGCCGGGAGCTGATGGACAGGATCCCCTCCGTGACCTGCGCTCCGCGCTCATGACCGCCTCCACCGCCTCCCCCGCCGTCCAAGCGATGCCCCGCGGCCGCCTCCTGCTGCCGATCTTCGCGATGCTCGTCGGCTTCGGGCCGCTCACCATCGACCTGGTGCTGCCGTTCCTGCCGACGCTGCAGGACGATCTCGGCGTCTCGGTGGCGACCGCCCAGCTGGTCGTCACCGGCGCCACCTTCGGCTTCGCGGCCGGCCAGCTCGTCTCAGGACCGCTCAGCGACGCGGTCGGCCGCAAGTGGCCGCTCGGCGTCTCGGCGGCGCTGCACATCGCGGCGAGCCTCGTCGCGGCGATGACCTCCGACACCGCCGTGCTGCTCTCGGCCCGCTTCGTCCAGGGCGCCGCCTGCACCGCCGCGGGCGTCGTCGTCACCGCCATCGTCCGCGACCTCTACAGCGGCAAGCGGCTCGTCACGATGCTCGCGAACCTCGCCGTGATCGTCTCGGTCTTCCCGATCCTGGTGCCCTCCGTCGGCGCGCAGCTGACCAAGGTGATCGACTGGCGCGGCTCCTTCCTCGCGGTCGCCGCCTGGGGAGCGCTCGCGACCGTGATCGCGCTCCTGGTGCTGCCCGAGACGCTGCCCCGCGAGCGGCGGCACCAGGGCGGGCTCGGCCCGTCGCTGCGCAACTCCTTCGGGATGCTCCGGCGGCCGCGCGTGCTGGCGCTCGCCGCCGCCTCGGCCGCGGGCTGGTCGGTCGGCTTCGCGTATCTCGCGACCGCTCCCTTCCTCTACACGAACGTCTACGCGGTCGGGCCCGACCTGTACGGGCTGCTGTTCCTGGTCACCTCGCTCGTGACGATCGCGGTCGGGCAGACGACGGGACGGGTGATCGTGCCCCGGTTCGGACCCCGGTTCGCGATGTCCGCCTCGGCGATCGTCACGGCGCTCGGCGCCGTCGTGGTCGCGGTGCTCGCGCTCACCGGCACGCAGCCGCTGCTCGTCGTCGTCGGCGCGCTGACGTTCGCGCTGGCCGGCCGCTCGCTCGGCTTCGCCCCGGTGCAGTACCTCTCGCTGCAGGGCCCGTCGAGCGAGGCGGGCAGCGTCACGGCGATCCTCGGCACGGTCAGCTTCACGGCGGCCGGACTGGTGATGCCGGTGATGGGCGCGTGGGCCGAGATCTCGCTGATCCCGTTCGCGATCCTGCTGCTGCTCGCGGGGCTGGTCGAGGGCGGCGTCGCCCTGCTGTTCCGGCCGGGCTCGCGGCGCTTCGATCCGGGGGCGCAGCGGCTCGAGGACGAGCCGGCCGGGGCCGCCCGACCGGCCGTCCCCCGCGTACACGACGAGAAGAGCTGAGATGACCCTCCGGGAAGGGACCACCGTGGAACTGCGCTCCGGCGACTACACCCTCCGCGTCGAGGCGGGCGGCATCGAGGTGCTCGCGGGCGAGCGCGTCCTCTACGCGAATGACCGGCCGCTGCGCGTCACGGTCAAGACCGTCGCCGCGATCAGCGAGTACTCCGGCGCGCCCTACGACGACGTCTCGCTGTCGGAGGGCGCGATCACCGCGAGCGGGACGATCACCGTCCGCTCCGGGTCGGCCTTCGCCGTCACCGACGTCTGGCGCGTCGCGGGCGACGGCTTCTCCGTGCACCGCGACGTCGAGGTGCTGGCGGCCGGCGGCGACCTCGGCTTCTCCACCGCCGTCTCGCTCGGGCTGACCGGGTCCGACGACCTCCGCGACTACGAGTGCTTCGCCCCCGGCGCCTGGTACCGCGACAACGCCTTCGGGCCCGCGGACGCGATGGGCCGCGACCCCGGCGGCGAGTACTTCTGGCGCACCGAGACGCACTACGCGCTGCCGCTGTTCGCCGCGCAGAGCCTCGCGACCGGCGAGACCGTGGCGCTCTCGCGCTGGGCGGCCGACGCGACGCTGCCGCGCCTGGACGTGGTCCGCTCGGAGAACTTCACCGACCCGGACTGCACCGTCGGCTCGATCGGCCTGAGCCGCCCGCAGGGCACGACGCTGAACTACCTCTACTACGGCTTCGGCGTGCGGACCCCGCTCGACGTGCCGCCCGCGGGCCTGTCGATCGACTACATCCACCCGGGCGCCGACGGCGAGCGCCCGATCGACAACCCCTACTCCGGCCTCGACTACGACGCCGCCCCGAAGGCCCTGCAGCGGGTGAACCACCCGGTCGAGGTCGGCTTCCGCCAGCGCTACGCCGTCGCGGTCGACCTCGGCCGGTACGACGACTTCGCGACGATGATGCGCGCCACCTGGCGCAGCACCTACGCCCGGCTCCGCGACGACCTGTTCGAGGTCGACAACGAGCGGCACTTCCACCACGGCATGGCGATCCTGCAGCGGCTCACCCGCCGCTACGGCGACGCCTGGGGCCTGCCGTTCGCCTGCCAGCTGCCGGACCTGGACGTCTCGAGCGTCTCGTTCCAGTTCGGCTTCGTCGGGCAGCAGCCGGGCATCGGCTACCAGCTGCTGCGCTACGGCGACCGCGAGGGCGTGCCGGAGGCGTTCGAGCAGGGCGTCGGCATCGTCGACTTCTGGGCGCGGACCGCGCTGCCCGAGTCGGGCCCACCGCGGATGTGCTTCAACCCCTCGCTCGGCGGCTTCGAGCCGTACCCGCACTACCTGCGGATGCTCGCCGACGGCGTCGAGGCGATCCTCGACGCCTATCTGCACCTGCGGGACCTCGGCGACGAGCGCCCGCTCTGGCTCGAGTTCTGCCGGCGGACCGCCGACTGGCTGCTCGAGGTGCAGGACGCCGACGGCAGCTTCCACCGCGCCTACAACGCCGACGGCTCGGTGCGGATGGACTCGCGCTCGAACACCCCGAGCGTGATCCGCTTCCTCGTGCAGCTGCACCTCGTGACGGGGGAGGGGCGCTACCGCGCGTCCGCTGTGCGCGCCGGCGAGTGGTCGTTCGCGAACATCCACCGCACGCTGGAGTACCGCGGCGGCACCTGCGACAACGCCGACATCCAGGACAAGGAGGCGGGCATCTACGGGCTGTTCGGCTTCCTCGCGCTGTACGACCTGACGGAGGAGCCGCGCTGGCTGGAGGGCGCCGTCCGCGCCGCCGACTACACGGAGACCTGGACCTACGCGTGGTCCTTCCCGGTCCGCGCGCCCTGGGCGCATCCCTTCAACCGGTACTCGATCAGCGGACAGAGCATCATCACCCTCGGCGGCGGCGCCGACGTCTACATGGCGGCCTGCTCGTACAGCTACTACCGACTGCACCTGATCACGGGCGACGAGCACTACCTCGATTTCGCCGAGTTCCTGCACCGCAACACCCGCCAGTCGACCGACGTCGACGGCAGCATCGGCTACGCGATGCCCGGCCTCGGCCACGAGAGCGGCGACTTCGCGACCCAGACCCTGCGCAGCCACCACCACTGGCTGCCCTGGTGCACCTTCGTCGAGGTCGACCCGGCCTCGCGCCTGCGCGACACCTTCGGCGTCTACGAGATCGGCGACGCGCAGCGCCTGCCCGCCGCCGAGCGGGCGGCCCGCAACCGCGTCTACGACCGCTACGGGCACTCGCGGAGCTGACCCGACCCACCGCATCCGGCGCGCGTCTCGTTCTCACGTCGACGCGGCCACACGGCGGGTCCGGCGGCCAGCGGGGACGACACCCGGTGCGCTGCTCCGCCTCCGTCGGCGGACCGGAGCCCGTTCCGCGTGCCGCAGCCGTACCCTCCGCACGGCCCTCAGCCGCGCCACTCCACGTCCACGCGCACCGCCTCCGCACCGAGCTCCAGCCCGCCCGACACCTCGCGCCCGTCGACCCGCAGCACCGCGTCGCGCAGCGTGCGCACCCGCGTCCCGCCCGCCGGTGCCAGCCACTCCGCGCTCGGCACCCGCCGCACTCGCAGCGACGCCCGTCCCGGCGACCACTCCAGCCGGTCCACGACCACCCCGCCGCGCGCGCGCAGCCCCGTCACGGCACCCCGCGCCCACGCGGACGGCAGTGCCGGCAGCACCGTCAGCGTCTCGTCATCCGATCCCAGCAGCATCGCCGCCACGAGCCCCGGCAGTCCGCCGCTGGCGTCGAGGTTGAAGATCCGCCCCGCGTCGTGCCGGGTCGTCAGCGTCGGTGACCAGTGCTCGACCGCGAGCCACTCCGCGCAGGTCAGCGCCGCCTCCCCGTCACCCAGCGCCGCCGCCGCGACGCCCACCTGCACCAGCCCGAACGCCATCTCCATCCGCCCGGGAGGAGCGGTCGGCGCCTCGGCCCGCCATGCGATCTTCGCCGCCACCGTCGCCGCCGCGGCGGCCCGCAGCCGCACCGCGGAGGCGCCGGGGCCCTCGAAGGCCGCGTCGCCCGCGTACCAGAGCGGGTACAGCTGCGACGCGTGCCGGTGCGCGATCTCCTCCGCGAACCGCGGGTCGATCCACTCCGCCAGCGTGCCGTCCTCGGCGACCCGGTACTCCGGCAGCTCCGCGACCACCCGCGCCCAGCGCTCGTCGAGCGAGTCGTCGCCGCGGGCCCGGCCGAGCAGCGCCGTCGCCCGCGCGGCGTCCCGCAGCACGGCGACGTCGATCGTCGCATCGACCGCTATCGGCGAGCGCGCACCACCCGGTGTGTTCTCGGGGGAGTAGGAGGGGACGATCCGGCGCACCCCGTCGACCACGGTCGTCCCGGTCTCGGCGAAGCGCAGCACGCCCTCGGCCAGCTCCCACAGCCGGTCGTCGACGATGCCGCGGTCTCCCGTGGCCGCGACGGCGTCGGCGGCCAGGCGCAGCACCCAGCCGCCGCAGCCCGTCCAGAAGAGGTGCGGGTAGCTCGCCGCGAAGTGATCGGCGCGGCCGTGGGTCGACATCCGCGACGGCAGGAGCATCCCCTCCGCCCCGTAGACGAGGCGCGCGTTCTCGCGGTAGTCGTCGAGGTGCGGCAGCACCAGCTCCAGGATCGACAGCGCCAGCTCGGGCGTGCCGGTCGGGATCATCCCGGCCATCGCGCCGTTCTGCACGTTGCCGTTCAGTGTGTAGTCGGCCGACCAGGCCGGCCGCCAGGTGCCCTGCCAGACGCCCTGCAGCGTCGGCGGCAGCTCGCCGGTCGACGCGACGATGTTGGCCCGGCCGCTCAGCCAGGCCAGCTCGACCACGCGGCGACGGGCGCCCTCGTCGCCGGCGCGGGCGGCGTCCCACAGGTCCTCGGTCAGCTCGGCGTCGGATTGGCCGTCGAGATCCAGCACGGAGGCGCCGACCAGCCGGCCGTGCCCCTCGCGCTGGGCCTCGCGCAGCTCCTCCCAGGAGAGGTCGGCGGAGGCGGCGGGAGCCGCGCCGATCGCGACGTCCAGCCGGAGCACGCGGGCGACCCCCGCGGAGATCTCCACGTCCGAGACGGCGGCGCCCCCGGCCACGCGCCACGTCGCTCCGCTCGTCGCCCGCGTCACGGCGCGGATCGCGGTCGGGCCCTCGCCCGCCTCGGCCGTGAGCACCGCGGGGGCGCCGCCCTCGACGTGCGACGAGACCACGGCCGAGGCGTCGGGCACGCCGGTGTCGAAGGAGGTCGCCTCGCCGGCCCCGAGCGCGAGCTCGACGGTGACGACGGTGTCCGCGGAGGACTCCAGAGCCAGCCGGACGCCCTCGCCGCCGTGCGGGGCGAGCAGGCGCACGGCGTGGCGGCCGCCGTCCTCGTCGGTCCACTCCACCGCGGCCTCGCCGCCGAGCGGATCGATCAGGCGGACCGCGGAGGCGACACCGCCGGGGGTGCGCAGCGTGACGGTCGCGCAGAGGCCGAGCGGGTCGGTCCAGATCAGGCCGCCGTCGTAGCCGCTGTCGCGGGCGGCGCGGGCGAGCAGGGCGGTGGCGGTGTCGGAGTCGCCGGCCAGCAGGGCGCCGCGCAGCTCGTCGCGGACGCCGGCGAGGTCGGGCGCGTCCGGGCGCGGATTGACGGGGAGGAACCAGCGCTCGTGAGCGAGCGGGACGGTCAGGGAGTCGGCCGGGCCGTGCACCACGGCGCCGACGCGGCCGCTGCCGACGATCAGGCCCTCCTCCCAGGTCGGGGCCGCAGTGGCGGTGACGAGGGTGGGCGTGCGCGACAGTGCGCCGGCGATCGGGGCGATGATCGGTTCCTTTCGGGCTCGCGGGAGTGCCTGATATGTTGCGTGAACCCTCAAATTACCTCTCCCGGTGCGACGGCGCGCGGGAGTCGAGAGTTAGGAATCCGCGATGACGCGACCGATCACCCTCTTCACCGGCCAGTGGGCCGACCTCCCGTTCGAGGAGGTGGCGCGCCTCGCGGGGGAGTGGGGCTACGACGGCCTCGAGATCGCCTGCTGGGGCGACCACATCGACGTGGCGCGCTGGGACGACGCGGAGTACGTGCAGAGCCGCAAGGACATCCTCGAGCGCAACGGCCTCCAGGTCTTCGCGATCTCGAACCACCTCACCGGCCAGGCGGTCTGCGACGACCCGATCGACGAGCGCCACCGCGACATCCTCAGCGACCGGGTCTGGGGCGACGGCGACCCCGAGGGCGTCCGGCAGCGCGCCGCCCAGGACCTCAAGGACACCGCCCGCTTCGCCGCCGCGCTCGGCGTGACGCAGGTCAACGGCTTCTCCGGCTCGTCGATCTGGAAGGGCGTGGCCATGTTCCCGCCCGCCTCCGACGAGTGGATCGCCGCCGGCTACCAGGACTTCGCCGACCGCTGGAACCCGATCCTCGACGTCTTCGAGGAGGTCGGCGTCCGCTACGCGCTCGAGGTGCACCCGAGCGAGATCGCCTACGACTACTGGACCGCGAAGCGCACCCTCGAGGCGATCGGCCACCGCGCCTCGTTCGGCTTCAACTTCGACCCGTCGCACTTCGTCTGGCAGCAGCTCGACAGCGTCGCGTTCGTGCTCGACTTCGCCGACCACATCTTCCACGTGCACGTGAAGGAGTCGGTCACCAACCTCGACGGCCGCAACGGCGTCCTCGGCTCGCACCTGCCGTGGGCGAACCCGCGCCGCGGGTGGACCTTCGTCTCGACCGGGCACGGCGCCGTCCCGTGGGAGCCGGTGTTCCGCGCGCTCAACGCGATCGGCTACACCGGCCCGACCAGCGTCGAGTGGGAGGACGCCGGCATGGACCGCCTCGACGGCGCCCCCGAGGCCCTGGCCTTCGTGCGGAAGCTCAACGCGATCACGCCGCCGGCCGACGCCTTCGACGCGGCGTTCTCGACCTCGCGCGACTGACCGCCCGCCGCACGCCTGCGTCCCGGAGGCCGGAAGGACCGACTGCCCGCGAGGGCCGTCCGGGCCTCCCGGCCTCCGTCGTGCTGCGAGCGCGTCCGCAACCGGGGCCGGGACACTGCAGCGGGCGCCGAACGGGCCGGAAAGGGCGATCCGCCCTCGATCGCCGACGCGATCCAGGTCGGTCTCGGCGGCGGGCCCCCCGCCCCGACCCGGCGGCGTGCCGGGAACGACGGACGGCCGACCCCCCGCAGGGAGCCGGCCGTCCGGCCTCGCAGGATCTACAGGCCCTGGGAGAGGCGGTAGTACGCCGCGTTCGAGCGGATGTCGGACTCGAAGCCGCGGAGGGTGGTCGACTCGTCGATCACGAGGAGCTCGACGCCGGCGATGCGGGCGAAGTCCTCCCACGCCTCCAGGCCGATCTGCGTCGTCATCACCGTGTGGTGCGCGGCACCGGCGGTGATCCAGGCGGCGGCGCTGGTGCCGAAGTCGGGGGCCGGCTGCCAGACGGCGCGGCCGACCGGCAGGTGCGGCAGCGTCTGCGGCGGCTCGACGGTGGTCACCTTGTTCGCGACCAGGCGGAAGCGCTCGCGCACGTCGCTCAGCGCGACCACGACCGCGTCGCCGGCGTCGGCGGTGAAGACCAGGCGCACCGGGTCCTCGCGGCCGCCGATGCCCAGCGGGTGGATCTCGAGCGAGGCGCGCTTCGACGACAGGGACGGCGACACCTCGAGCATGTGCGCGCCGAGGATGAGCTCCTCGCCGGGCGTCATGTCGTAGGTGTAGTCCTCCATCAGGCTCGTGCCGCCGGGCAGGCCGGCGCCCATCACCGCGGCGATGCGGATGAGGACGGCCGTCTTCCAGTCGCCCTCTCCGCCGAAGCCGTAGCCGTCGGCCATGAGGCGCTGCACGGCGAGTCCCGGGAGCTGGCGGAGCCCGCCGAGGTCCTCGAAGCTGTCGGTGAACGCCTCGAAGCCGCCCTCCTCCAGGAACGAGCGCAGGCCGATCTCGACCGCGGCGCCGTATCGGAGCGACTCGTGGCGCTCGCCGCCGGGGAGCAGCTCGGGGACTACGTCGTAGCTCTCGACGTACTCCGCGACGAGGGCGTCGATCTGCTCGGAGGTGGCGGCGTCGACGCGCTCGACGAGCTCGTTCACTCCCCAGGTGTTGACGCTGACGCCGAGGCGGATCTCGGCCTCGGTCTTGTCGCCCTCGGTGACGGCGACGTTGCGCATGTTGTCGCCGAAGCGGGCGACCTTCATGCTCTGCGAGGCGGACCAGCCGGCGGCCGCGCGCGACCAGGTGCCGATGGCCTCGGTGACGCGAGCGTCGCTCGCGTGGCCGACGACCGTCTTCCGGGGCACGCTCATCCGGCTGAGGATGTAGCCGTGCTCGCGGTCGCCGTGCGCGGCCTGGTTGAGGTTCATGAAGTCGAAGTCGATGTCCTGCCACGGCAGGGCGACGTTCGCCTGAGTGTGGAAGTGCAGCAGCGGCTTGGCGAGCGCGTCGAAGCCGTGGATCCACATCTTCGAGGGGCTGAAGGTGTGCATCCAGGTGATGACGCCCACCACGGAGTCGTCGGAGTTCGCCTCGATCATGGTGCGGCGGATGGCGTCGGAGCTCTTCAGCACCGGCTTCCACTCGACGGTCACGGGGATCGCGCCCGCCTCGTTCAGCTGCGCGACGACGGCCTGCGACTGCTCGGCGACCTGGCGGAGGGTGTCCTCGCCGTAGAGGTCCTGGCTGCCGGTCAGGAACCAGACGGTGCGGGTGGCGAGGTCGGGAATGATGCTCTGGTACACGCTCATGCGATGGCTCCGGTGGGGTTCTGTCCGTAGACGTTCTGGTAGCGGTCGAACAGGGCGTCGATCGACTCCTGCGGGATGGGGACGAGCTCGCCGCCCTGGCGCGCGAGGTGCACGGTGCGGGCGACGTCCTCGGCCATGACGGCCGCCTTGACGGCGTCCTTCGCGTCCTTGCCGATGGTGAAGACGCCGTGGTTCTGCATCAGGACCGCGCGCGAGCGGTGGCCGCTGAGGGTCGCGACGATGCCGCGGCCGATGGAGTCGTCGCCGATGATCGCGAACGGGCCGATGGGGATCTCCCCGCCGAACTCGTCGGCCATCGCGGTGATGACGCAGGGGATCGACTCGGCGCGGGCCGCCCACGCGGTCGCGTAGGTGGAGTGCGTGTGCACGACTCCGCCGACCTCGGGCATCTCGCGGTACACGTAGGCGTGCGCCGCGGTGTCGCTGGAGGGGCTGCGGTCGCTGCCGGGGGTGCCGGGGACGACGTTCCCGTCGAGGTCGCAGAGGATCATGTTCTCGGGCGCGAGGTCGTCGTAGGAGACGCCGCTGGGCTTGATCACGAAGAGGTCGGCGCCGGGCACGCGGCCCGAGATGTTGCCGCCGGTCCAGATGACGAGGCCGTAGCGGACGAGCTCGGAGTGCAGCCGCGCGACGTCCTCGCGGACGCGGGCGATCGCCTCCTCGACGGCGGGGGTCTGGGTGGTCATGCGGTGGCTCCCTGGTTCTGCGGGTCGGTGAGGGTCTCGACGGCGGTCTGCTCGACGGCGAGGCCGGCGCGGTAGCGCTCGAGGTAGGCGGAGAAGCCGGCGACGTCGTCCGCGTCGGGGGCGACGGTCTCGAAGCCGGAGTCGCCGAAGACCTGATCGGTGAGGTACGCGTCGAGCGCGACTCCGCTCTGCAGGCGGTAGGCGGCGAGCACGGCCATGCCCCACGGGCCGCCCTCGGAGGCGGTCGCAGCGACCGAGACCGGGGCGTCGAGCGCGCCGGCGAGGAAGCGCTGGGCCACCCCTGCGGTGCGGAACATGCCTCCGTGCGCGAACATCTCGTCGATCCGGACGCCCTCGCCCGCGAGGACGCGCATGCCCAGCGCCAGCGTGCCGAACACGCCGTAGAGCTGCGCGCGCATGAAGTTGGCGAGCGTGAGGCGCGAGTCGGGGGTGCGCACGACGAGCGGGCGGCCCTCGACCAGGCCGGCGATCGGCTCGCCCGCGAGGTGGTTGTAGGCGAGCAGTCCGCCCGCGTCCGCCTCGCCCTCGAGCGCCTCGGCGAAGAGGGTGCCGTAGACGGCGTCGCTGTCGGAGGGTCCGCCGGACGCGGCGGCGAACCGCGAGAACAGGCCGACCCAGCCGGCGAGCTCGCTGGCTCCGTTGTTGCAGTGGACCATCGCGACGAGGTCGCCGGCGGGGGTCGCGACGAGGTCGAGCTCGTGGTGCACGCTCTCCAGCGGGCCCTCGAGGACGACCATGGCGAAGATGCTGGTGCCGGCGCTGACGTTGCCGGTGCGCGGGGCGACGGAGTTGGTCGCCACCATGCCGGTGCCGGCGTCGCCCTCGGGCGGGCAGGCGGGGGCGCCGGCACCGGCATGGTGGCGAC
>NZ_PSVF01000046.1:0-16104 GCF_002931975.1 Rathayibacter sp. AY1F3
GGGTCGCCGCTAGCGCACCACGGGGATGGCGGCGGTGGGCGGGACGATGGCCTGGGTGGCGGCCTGGATGGCCGTGATCGCGACGGTGTTGACGATGTCCTGCACGAGCGCGCCGCGCGAGAGGTCGTTGACCGGCTTGCGCAGACCCTGGAGGACCGGTCCGATGGCGACGGCGCCGGCCGAGCGCTGCACGGCCTTGTAGGTGTTGTTGCCCGTGTTGAGGTCGGGGAAGATGAACACCGTCGCGCGCCCGGCGACCTGGGAGCCGGGCATCTTCGAGGCCGCGACCGCCGCGTCGGCCGCCGCGTCGTACTGGATCGGGCCCTCGACGAGCAGGTCGGGCCGGCGCTCGCGCACCAGAGCCGTCGCCGCGCGGACCTTCTCGACGTCGGCGCCGGCTCCGCTCTCGCCCGTGGAGTAGGAGAGCATCGCGATGCGGGGGTCGATCCCGAACTGCTGGGCGGTCTCGGCGGACGAGATCGCGATGTCGGCGAGCTGCGCCTCGGTGGGGTCGGGGTTCACCGCGCAGTCGCCGTAGACCAGCACGCGGTCGGCGAGCGCCATCAGGAACACGCTCGAGACGACGGAGACGCCCGGGCTCGTCTTGATGATCTCGAAGCCGGGGCGGATGGTGTGCGCGGTCGTGTGCGCGGCTCCCGAGACCATCCCGTCGGCCAGGCCGAGCTGCACCATCATCGTGCCGAAGTAGGAGACGTCCGTGACGGTGTCGTAGGCGTGGTCGTAGGTGATGCCCTTGTGCGCGCGGATGCGGGCGTACTCCTCGGCGAAGCGCGCGCGGTGCTCGGGGTCGAGGGTGCTCAGCACGCGCGCGCCGTCGAGGTCGAGGCCGAGGCCCGCCGCACGGGCGCGGATCTCGGCCTCCTCGCCGAGGATCGTGAGCCGGGCGATGCCGCGCTTGAGCACGGTCGCGGCGGCACGGAGGATCCGGTCGTCGCCGCCCTCGGGCAGGACGATGTGGCGGTCGGCGATGCGCGCGCGCTCGATCAGCCCGTACTCGAACATCAGCGGCGTGACGACCTCGGACCGGCCGACGTCGAGGAGGGTGAGCAGCTCGACCGCGTCGACCGCCTCCTGGAAGAGGGCGAGGGAGGTGTCGCGCTTGCGCGGGGAGTCGGCCGCCAGGCGGCCGCGGGCCGCGGTCACGCGGACGGCGGTGTCGTAGGTGCCGAGCTCGGTCATCACGATCGGCACGCGGCTGTCGACGCCCTCGATCAGCCGGACGATCGGCTCCGGCAGCTCGAAGCCGCCGTTGAGGATGATGCCGGTGACCGTGGGGAACGTACCGGAGGCGTACGCCATGATCACGGCGAGGACGACCTCGGGCCGGTCGCCGGGGACGATCACGACGCCGCCCTCGGTGAGCCGCGGCAGGACGTTCACCATCGACATGCCGGCGATCACCACGCCGAGCGCCTCGCGACCGAGCAGCTCCGGATCGCCCGCGACGACGACGCCGTCGACCGCCTCGACCAGGCGGGACAGGCTCGGAGCGACGAGGAACGGATCCTCGCGGATCGCCCAGACCGGGACGGTGGCGGGGATGCTCTCGCGGATCGCGGCGACGGCGTCGGCGGCGGTGTCGGGATCGGCGCGGTTCGCGATCACTCCGATGAGGCTCGCGTGGGCCGTGCGCAGCTCGACCGAGGCGAGCTCCGTGATCTGGCGCATCTCCTCCGGCGTGCGCGCGGGAGCCTGGCCCAGCTGCTCGCTGCGGGACGAGTCCCGGCCGGTGAGGACGAGCAGGACCGGAGCGCCGAGGTTGGCGGCGATGCGGGCGTTGTAGCCGAGCTCGGTGGGGCTGCCGACGTCCGTGTAGTCGGAGCCGAGGATGACGACGGCGTCGCACCGGGCCTCGACGCCCTTGTACCTCTCGACGATCCGCGAGAGCGCCGCCTCACCGTCGGCGTGGACGTCCTCGTAGGTGACGCCGATGCAGTCCTCGTAGGCGAGGCCCGAGTCGGAGTGGCCGAGCAGCATCTCGAGCACGTAGTCCGGCTCGGAGGTGGAGCGGGCGATCGGGCGGAAGACGCCGACCCGCTGCACCTGGCTGCTGAGCGCATCGAGGACGCCGAGGGCGACCGTGGACTTGCCCGAATGACCTTCGGCGGACGAGATGTAGATGCTCTGAACCATCGGATCCAGCCTACCGAGGGGGTCCCTCCGCCTGGCTGAGTAGAGGCCAGGGATGGGAGGGCGTGCATGCGGCGCTGCTGTGGAGGAGCTTCCTCGAGCGGTGCAAGCCGGCAGTGCGGTGGCGCGGACGCCGGGCGGCGGAGCAGGCGGCCCCGTCAGACCGGCGGCCCTGCGGACGAGCGGCCCTTGAAAGAAACTGCCGATTAACGGAAGAAGACCCCCCGCGCACCCGCCAGAGCCCGGTTACCCTTGCTGCGTTTCCGCCCTGGGGGAGTTGGCCTGGATGGCGCCACGCGGGGAGCCGGGTGACAGTCTAACCGACGACGGCGGCCGAGGAGAGCGGGGCGTGTCGGGGTCGTGGTCAGCGGGAGCCTCCGACACCGGCTAGTATCGATGAGTCGCGGCTCAGGTCGTGCCAGGAGGATTCGCCTAGTGGCCTATGGCGCACGCTTGGAAAGCGTGTTGGGTGAAAGCCCTCGGGGGTTCGAATCCCCCATCCTCCGCGAACGGTGTCCGTTGCTCTCGCCAGCACGGGCACCGTTTTGTTTAACCGGTGCGGCCGATCGTCGGAGCCCGGTCGACCGGTGAAGGCGTCGATCGGAGCGGCCCACTCAAGCATCGCCGGGTTTGCGCCGCCGGTGCACGACGACGTCGCGCCGAGCAGGCGCCGCCGATCGTTCGGCGCGCGCCGGGCGTGCGGGATCAGCCGTAGAGGTGGTTCGTCCGCGCGCAGGAGTCGGAGCAGAACGCGCCACGGCGGGCGACGAGCGGGGCCGAGCAGGCGGTGCAGACGGGGCGGAAGAAGAGTTCGGCTATGGTTCGCGACATGGTCCGACCGTAGGTGCCGGTCCCGGATCGTGCCCGTCGCCATCCGTATTACGACAACGCGGACGACAGGGCGGCGATACGGACCCTCCGGCGACGCCGACCGTCAGTCGGCGATGCGCTCGAGCCATTCGTCGAGCAGGAGCCGCTCCCCCGCGCTGAGGGGCTCGATCTGCGGCAGCGCCGTCCGCAGGGCGACGGCGTGCGCGACGACCGCACGGGCGGCGGGATCGGTGGGGCCCGCCTCCGCCGTGGTGATCGCCGCGAGGACGGACTCGCGCGAGCGGGACGAGAGCTCGTCGTCGGGGTCGGCGAGGGCGGTCAGCGTGAGGGTGCAGCCGAGCGCGGCCGACTGGAGCAGGCGGGAGGCACGCTCGACGTCGACGGTGAGGCGGCCGGCTTCGGCGACGGCCCGGACCGCGTCGAGGAGGACGCCGCGGGACAGGCGCGCCGCCTCCGACTCCTCCCCCGGCCGCGCGGTGAACATCAGCGCGTAGAGGTGCGGTTCGGCGAGTCCGAAGGCGACGTGGTGATCCCAGGCGGCACGGAGCGCGTCGACCGGGTCGGCCGGCGCCTCGCTCCGCTCGAAGTCGGCGAGGGCCGTGGCGAATCCGGCTGCCGCGGCCGAGTCGAGCAGCCCGCGCAGGTCGCCGAACGTCCGGTAGATCGTAGGGGCCTGCACCCCCGCCGCCGCGCTGATCGCCCGCGTCGACACCGCGTCCCGCCCGCCGTCCGCCAGCAGCTCGACCGTCGCTCGGAGGATCCGCTCCCGCGTCGTCCCGCTCTCACTCATGCTACCGACGCTAACACGCTCCCGTTAGCGCCTCGTCTCCCCGAGCGGCCCGGGTCGCGTCAACGCCGTCGGGCGGTCCCGAAGATCCCGCGGACCACCTCGCGCAGCAGCGTCCTGCCGGCGCTCGAGCCCAGCACCTCCTCGACGACCGTCTTGTCGCGGCGGGCGCTGCGGGTCCCGCGGGAGGTCGGTGCCGTGCGCCGTCGGGAGCGCTCGGCGGCCTGGTCGGCGGCGCGCTCGGCGGCGGCCCGCTCCTTCGCACGGCGGGCGGCGTCCACGGTCTCCTCCTTGGCGCGACGCGCGTCCTCCTTGGCGCGGCGGGCGTCGTCGGCGGCCTGCTGCTCGGCGGCGGCGCGGGCCTCCTCGGCGTCGGCGGCGGCGTCGAGCCGGCGGGTGAGGATCTCGCGGGCGGAGTCGCGGTCGAGGGGCGTGCCGTAGCGCGCGAGGAGCGGGGACCTCTGGACGCTCGCCTCGCGGTCGGCCTCGGGGGTGGGCTTCATCGAGCCGAGCGGGGCGCGGAGACGCGTCCAGGCGACCGGGGTCGGGGCGCCGCGCTCGTTCATGACCGTCACGATCGCCTCGCCGATGGGGAGCGCCTGGAGGACCTCACCGAGGTCGTAGTCGCTCTCAGGGTAGGTCGAGACGGTGGCGCGGAGGGCCTTGGCGTCGTCCGGCGTGTGCGCGCGGAGCTGGTGCTGCACGCGGGAGCCGAGCTGGGCGAGGACGTCGCCCGGCACATCCTTCGGGGTCTGCGTGACGAAGACGATGCCGACGCCCTTGGAGCGGATGAGGCGCACGGTCTGGGTGATCGCGGCGAGGAAGTCCTTCGACGCGTCGCGGAAGAGCAGGTGCGCCTCGTCGAAGAAGAAGACGAGCTTCGGCTTGTCGAGGTCGCCGACCTCCGGCAGGTCGTTGAAGAGGTCGGCGAGCAGCCACATCAGGAAGGTGGAGAACAGAGCCGGCCGGTCGGCGACTCCGGGGACCTCGAGGAGGCTGACGACGCCGCGCCCGTCGGCGGCGAGGCGGAGGAACTCGGCCGTGTCGATCTCGGGCTCGCCGAAGAACACGTCGGCGCCCTGGTCGGCGAACGCGATCAGCTCGCGGAGGATCACGCCGGCGGTCGCCTTGGACAGCCCGCCGAGCTCGGCGAGCTCCGCCTTGCCCTCGTCGCCGACGAGGTAGGTGAGCACGGCGCGGAGGTCGGACAGGTCGACGAGCGGGAGACCGGCGCTCTCGGCGTAGTGGAAGACGAGGCCGAGGCTCGACTCCTGCGTGTGGTTGAGGCCGAGCACCTTCGCGAGCAGCAGCGCGCCGAATCCCGTCACGGTGGCGCGGACGGGGACGCCGGTGCCGATGCCGCCGAGCGCGAAGTACTCGGCGGGGGCCGCCTCCGCCCGCCAGTCCTGGCCGATGCCGCGGGTGCGGGCGAGCAGCGCGTCGGTCGCGGTGCCCGGAGTGGCGAGGCCGGAGAGGTCGCCCTTGATGTCCGCAGCGAAGACGGGGACGCCGTGGGCCGAGAGCTGCTCGGCGAGGACCTGCAGCGTCTTCGTCTTGCCGGTGCCGGTCGCGCCGACGACGAGGCCGTGCCGGTTGAGCATGCCGAGCGGGATGCGGACGGGCACGTCGATCCGCGCGTCGCCGTTGACGAGGGCGCCGAGCTCGAGGGCCGGGCCGGTGAACGCGTACCCGGCGCGCACGGCGTCGACGGCGCTCTCGGGGAGCGGACCGGGGGCCGGGGCGGGCGCCGAGGGGGTGGGCGGAGCATCTGCATCCGGAACGATCGGACCGGAAGCGACGGCGTCCGGAGCGACGGCGTCCGGGGCAACGGGAGCAGCGGACTGCTCCGCTCCGCTCCCCGACGCCGCCACCAGCCGCTCGTCGTCCGCGACGGCCTCCGCCTCCTCCGGGCCGGCCGCCGCGTTCAGCGCCGCGGCCGCCGCCTCCGCTCGTGCCAGGGCCTCGGCGGCCTCCGCCTGCAGTCGGCGGGCGGCCTCCAGGGCCGCGCGCGCCTCGTCCCTCGCCGAGGCGAGCCCGTCGTCACTCATGGGCTCAGCCTAGGTCGGCGGCGCCGGTCAGTCCTCGCGGACGTGCCAGGACTGTCCGTACCCGCCGTCGGCCTCGGGGCGGGCCATCAGCTCGAGGAACGGGTCGGCGCTGAACGCCTCCGGCCCGAGCACTCCGGCGCCGGTCCACACGCCGGTCGCGAGGAGCTCGAGCGCGACCACCGGGTTGAGCGCCGTCTGCCAGACCACGCACTGGGTGCCGTACTCGGCCATCGTCCACTCGTTGTCGCTCACGTGGTAGAGGTACACCTCGCGGCGCGCGCCGTCCTTCGTGCCCGAGACGAAGAGGCCGGCGCAGGTCCTGCCGGTCATCCGCGGGCCGATGCCGGCGGGGTCGGGCAGGGCGGCGGCGACGACGTCGCGCGGCGAGACCTCGACGGGACCGCCGGCCGAGCGGACCCGCAGGGGCTCGGTGCTGTCGAGGCCGAGGAGGTGGAGGGTGCGCAGGACGCCGATGAACTGCTCGCCGAGGCCGTACTTGAAGGTGACCTTCTTCGCGTCGAGCCAGCGCGGCATCAGCAGCACCTCCTCGTGCTCGACGTTCACGCACTCGACCGGGCCGATGCCCTCGGGGAACTCGAACACCTCCGGCTCCGAGAAGGGGGCGGTGGTGTACCAGCCGCGGTCGCGCTCGAACACCACCGGCGGGTTCAGGCACTCCTCGATCGTGGTCCAGATGGAGAAGGACGGAGCGAAGATCTCGCGGCCGTCCGCGTCGTGCACGACGAGGTTCGCGCCGTCGCGCACTCCGAGCTCGTCGATCTCGTCGAAGAGGTGGTCGGAGGCGTAGCGGGCGAAGACGTCGGAGAGTCCCGGCTCCACGCCCATGCCCACCAGGGCGAGGCGGCCGCGGGAGGACCACTCCTCCGCCGCGGCGAACTGCTCGTCGCCGAGCTTGAGCCCCGTCAGCTCGTGGGGCCGCTCGGGGTGCGGGAGCGAGAGGCTCATCGCCATGTCGAGGTAGTCGGCCTCGGCGGCGAGCGCTCCGGCGAAGATCGTCGGGACGAAGCGCGGCTCGACGGCGTTCATCACGTGGGTCGCCCCGTGCGCGCGGGCGACGGTCTCGACGTTCTCGGCGTCGGAGGCGTCGATCCGCGCGGCGACGAAGCGGTCGTCGGCACCGTGCCGCTCCGCGATCCAGGCGACCGTGCGCTCGGCGCGAGCGAGGTCGTAGTCGCAGACGATGATCTGCTCGAAGAAGGAGCGGCGCGCGACGATCTTCGCGAAGGCGTCGCCGACGCCGCCGGCGCCGACCAGGAGGATTCTCATGGGGACACCGTAGCGACGGATCGCGTCGTCCACCATGCCGAGCACCGACGGAATCGGAGCGGAGCGCGCCTTCCGGCCACCGGATCCGTCACGGGGCGGCCCGCTCCCCCCGCTCGAGCAGGCGGAGGAAGCCGGAGAGGTGCCCGAGGCCGGTCAGCGAGGTCGGGAGCGAGGCGGCGAGCGCCGGCGAGTGCACCAGGTACGCCGCCCACTTCGCGCGCGAGACCGCGACGTTCAGGCGGTTGGGCAGGAGGAGGAACTCCATTCCGCGCGGGACGTCGGCCCCGGAGGACGCGGCGAGCGACACGATGGCGACCACCGCCTCCCTGCCCTGGAAGAGGTCGACCGTGCCGACCGGCGTCTCCTCGAGGCCCGCGGCGTCGAGGGCGGTGCGGAGGAGCCCGCCCTGGGCGTTGTAGGGCGCGACGACGATGACGTCGGCCGCGGTCAGCGTCCGCTCGCCGTGCTCGTCGGTCCAGGCGCGGCCGACGAGGGAGAGGGCGATCTCGACGACGCGCCTCGCCTCGTCCGGCGAGGAGGTGGTGTCGCCCGCGTGCTCGACCGGGACGGAGTGCACGCCGGGCTCGACCCCCTCGAGGTGACGCACCTGCGGCGCCCGCGACCGCAGCGCGCCCTCATAGGAGAGCTCGGAGACGGCGTCGGAGAGCGCCGGGTGCATCCGGTGGGTCTGCGCGAGGAAGTAGCCGTATTCGGGCGGGAGGACGTCGTGCCCGTCGGCGAGCCAGCCGAGCGCCGACTCGTCGACCGGCTCCGGGTGCGCGCCCTGGCTCACCTGGGGCAGCTGCTGCGGATCGCCGAGCAGGAGCAGCCGCTGGGCGGAGACGGCCGACGCGATCGTCGGGGCGAGCGAGAACTGCCCGGCCTCGTCGACCACCAGGAGGTCGAGCGAGCGGCGCGGCACGGTGACCGGATTCGCGAAGGTCCAGGCGGTGCCGCCGATGACGCAGCCGCCGCCCTCCTCGAGGACCGCGGTGAGTGCCGCCGCGTTCTTCACCGGCGCCCAGGGCGTCGCCTCGAGCGCCTCGGGCGGCGTGCCGTTCTTGGGCACCTTCGCCACGCGGGAGGGATCGACGCCGCGGCCGACGACGGCGCTCAGCACGTTCTCGACCACCGAGTGCGACTGGCCGACCACGCCGATGCGCCAGCCGTGCTCGTTCACCAGCCGTGCGATCACGTGGGAGCCGACGTAGGTCTTCCCGGTGCCGGGCGGACCCTGCACCGCGAGGGTCGCCCGGTCGAGTCCGAGCAGAGTGGTGACGACCGCGCCGATCACGTCGTCGCCCTGCACCGGAGCGACGGCTCCCGGCGGCACGCGGCGGAGGACGTCGAGCGCCGGGTCGGCCAGCATCGCGGGCAGCGCGTCGAGGACCTCGCCGCCCCACTCCGCGATCGCCTCGGGCTGGGGCGCGGCGCGCGGCGGCGGCGCGGGGGCGAGGGCGACCGGAGCGTCGTCGTGCGGATCCTCCCCCGCCTTCAGGCCCTCCTTGAGGAGCAGGACGATCCGCTCCCCGTCGTCGTCGACCGCGAGGATCTCGGAGCGCTCGGAGGCGCCGCGCAGACCGGGACCGGGCGAGGGTGCACCAGGGGGCGCCGGGGCCTCGTAGACCAGGTACGGCGATGAGCCGGTGCCGAGCCGACTGCCGGGAGCGAGCCGGCCGAGGATCCGCAGCTCGCGCGACTGCGTGCGGGCGCGCGGGAGCTTCGCCCAGTCGCGGACGACCTCGACCCGGTCGATCATCACGACGTCGCGGGTGTCCGCCCACTCGTCCAGCGGCTGCCGGAGGCGGTCGAAGTGCTCCTGCCAGAAGGTCTTGGCCTCGCGGCGGTGGTAGTCGATCGCCGCGCCGGCGAGGGCGAGCGCGGTCTGGTCGGCCGTGCGCTCGCGCGGCTCGATCCCCTCGACCTGCGCCAGCAGTGCGACCGCGACCGGGTGCGGCTCGCGGGGCACGGGGATCTCGACCTCGAGCAGCGGCGGCAGCTCCTCGCGCGGCGGAGCGAGCTCCAGGAGCCAGTCGCGCAGGCGGAGCGTGGAGCGGCAGTCGTAGGCGTTGTACTCGGCGACGAGGTCGAGCCCGCGCTGCCCCTCGGCAGGATCGGCCCTCTGTGCGGCGCGCGCCTCCACGTACATCTCGATGCTGTCGGCGGCGTTCGTGACGCCGGACGCGTCCCGCTCCTCCTCGCCCATGTAGAGCGGCTCCAGCTTCTTGAGCGAGTAGCTGCGCGAGCCCACGCGGAGCGCCCGCCGCACCACCGGGTACAGGTCGACCAGGACGCCGTCGCGCAGGAGCGCGTCGACCTCCTCCTCGCCGACCCCGTGGCGGAGCGCGAGCGAGAGCAGGTGGCTGCGCTCGTAGGAGGCGTAGTGGTAGACGTGCATCCGGGGGTGCTCGGCCCGGCGCGCCCGCAGGAGCGCGAGGAAGTCGAGGAGCGCCCGGCGCTCGGCCGCGAGGTCGTGCGCCCAGAGCGCGGTGAAGCGCTCCTGGTCGTCGACCATGCCGAAGAGGTAGTCGAGGCCCCACTCGCGGTTGTCCTCGGTGTAGAGCGGGTCGCCCTCGAAGTCGAAGAAGAGGTCCCCCGGATCGGGGGCGGGCAGCCCGGCGAGCACGGAGGCGTCGATCACCTCGACGGCCGGCACCGGCGAGGACTCCGATCGCAGCTGCAGCCGCGCCTGGGCGCGCAAGCCCTCGAGCGTGCCCGCGCCCAGCCCGGGGACGGGGCCGTCGTGCTCGGCGAGGGCGTCGAGGGTGAGGACGCCGGCCGCCGTGAGCTTCGCCCGCTGGTCGAGCCGCATCCCGGCGACGAGGATCGGATCGCGGTGCGCCTGGACCTCGGGCGCGCAGACCGAGCACCGTCCGCAGGAGGGGTAGCGCGGATCGCCCCACGCCAGCGGCTCGACGGCGGCGAGGCGCTCGGCGAGCACGGCGCGGAGCCGTGCGCGCTGCACCCGCTGGACCGGGGCGACGACGGCCAGCTCGTGGCTGGTGACGGAGCCGTCGCCGAGCACGAGGTGCACCTGCTCCCCCGCGCGGACGCCGCGGGCCTGCATCTGCTCGGCGTAGGCGGCGAGCTGCAGCAGCGCCGGGATCTTGGCGTGCCGGGCGAGCTTGGTGTCGTAGACCTCGTAGGCGCCGTCGACGGTGCGGAGGAGGAAGTCCGAGAAGCCCAGGAACTCGCCGTCGAAGAAGGTGGCCTGGTAGAGCACGTCGACCCCGGCGCGCATCGCCTCGACGGCCGCCTCGGCCGCCGCGGGGTAGCCGGCGGGCTCGGGGCGCTCGAACTCGAGCACCTCGTGCGTGCGCTTCAGCTCGGCGAGGAAGCGGTGCTCGTGCTCGTCGCCGAGCACCGCGGTGCGCTCGAGCATCCCGTCCCTCTCGGCCTCGAGGCGCGGGGCGCGGCCCAGCAGGGCGTCGAACCGGCGGAGGACCGCCCACTCGCAGGCCGCCCAGTTCGACAGGTCGGTGGGGCTCGTGACCACGCGGCCGGACTCCAGGTACACGCGACTCCTTCCGCGACCACCGGGCGGCGATCGGCTCCAGGCTAGGGCGCCCCTCCGACACTCGTGCGGCCGCGGCCACCACCCGCACCGCTCCGGCTCCGCGTGGCAGGCTGGGCCGATGACCCGCGCGCGCTTCGAGATCATCCCGGCCGACGACATCGGCGAGCGCGCCGCGCGAGCGTTCCCGGACCCCTCCGCGGTGACGCTGACCGTGACGAGCCTGCCGAAGCACGGGACCGAGCGGACCGTGGACTGCGCGGTCGCGCTGGCCGGGCGCGGGTTCCGCGTGGTGCCCCACCTGGCGGCGCGGAACGTCGAGGGCCGCGCCGCACTCGAGCGGGTCCTCGGGCGGATGGGCGAGGCGGGGATCGACGAGGCGTTCGTGATCTCGGGCGACGCGTCCTCGGCGGCCGGCACCTACTCCACGAGCCTCGAGCTCATCCGCGACGCCCGCGAGATCTCACCCGGGCTGGCCCTGGACATCGCAGGCTATCCCGAGGGCCACCCGCACCTCTCCGACGAGAGCATCGAGCGGCACCTGCGCGAGCGCGCTCCGTTCATCCGCTCGATCGTCACGCAGATGTGCTTCGACGTGGACGCGGTGGTCCGCTACGCCGATCGGCTCCGCGAGACGGGGATCACGGCCGATCTGTGGGCGGGCGTGCCGGGGCCGGTCGAGCGCTCGCGGCTGCTGACGCTGGGCGCGCGGATCGGAGTGGGCTCCTCGCTCGGCTTCCTGAAGCGGAGCACCTCGGTGGCCGGCGGGCTCCTCCGCGGACGCCGCTTCGACCCGTCCGCGTTCGTCGCGCGCCTGGAAGCGGCGGCGGGCGACCGCCTCGCGGGCCTGCACGTCTACACCTTCAACGAGCTCGACTCCCTCGCCGCCTTCGGCTGATCGGCGAGCCTCCGCGCTCCTCGGGCGCCGATACTGAGGGTCTCGAAGCCCTCGCGCGAAGAGAACTGCGCCGGTCAGGTGGTGCGGCGGATCCAGATCGGCGGGTGCGGGAGCTCGGCCTCGGTGCGCAGGCGGCCGGCGAGCGGAGCCCAGACCACGAGCGCCACGCCGATCCCGAGCAGCAGGCCGCCGACGGTGTCGCTCAGCCAGTGGGCGCCGAGGTAGGTGCGGCTCGCCATCATCGCCACGGTGTAGAGGAAGCCCGCGATCCAGACCCACAGCAGCGGGAACACCAGGGCCAGCACCATCGCCGTCGTCGCCGCGTTGGCGGTGTGGCCGGACGGGAAGGAGCCGTAGTCGCTGGTGACGAGCATGTCGGCCGGGCGGGCGCGTCCCACCAGCTCCTTGACGAGCTGGGTGGCGCCCACGCTGACCAGCGCGGCGATCGCGTAGTAGAGCGCGGCCCACCGCCTGCGGAACACCAGCAGCACGGCGACGATGCCGAGCGGGATGAGCGTCGTGCCGACGAGCCCCGCTCCGACCGTGTTCATGACGAGGGCCGGGATGTCCCAGACCGGCGAGCGGTGCTCGACGATCTCGTCCATCCACTCCACGTCGAAGCGGAAGGCCGACGTGGGGCGGAAGGCGATCAGCACGGCGAGGAGCACCGTGAGCAGGATCGCGAGCGACGCGGAGATCAGCGGCCAGCGGCGGGAGACCCGGTGGGCCGCCTCCTTCGTCAGCAGCCGGGCGGCGACGTCGTCGGACGGCACCTGCTCGCGCATCCGCGCGCGCTGGACGGCATCGGGGCGCGCGATTCCGGGCTCGGTCGACAGGCGGTCGTCGCGGTGATCCATCCGGACATGATGCCGTCACCCGGCGTTCCCCCGCTGGGGGTTGCGGGGCGGCGCGGCCGACCGTTCGGAAGCCCGGCGTCCGTGCGCCGGGTTCGTGGCACGGTCCGACCGGCCGTGCGGATGCCCGGCCTTCCCCCGCGGGGGTTCGCGGCGCGGCTCAGCCGGCCGCGCGGGCCAGGCGGGCGGCGCGGAGGGCGTCGAGCCGGGTCGGCTCGGAGGAGCGCGCGAGGAGCCGCGCGGCGACGGCGCTCACGCGGGAGTCGTCCGAGGCGGAGGCCCGTTCGAGGGCGGCGGCCGCGTCGGGACCGGTGATCGAGCCGAGCGCCATCACGGCCGAGACCGCGAGCGCGGAGTCGTCGCTGCCGGCGGCCCCGTCCAGCGCGTCGACGGCAGGACGCGCGTCGTCGCCCAGGTAGCCGAGCGCGGCGGCGGCGTGACGCCGGACCGGCGCGGACCCCTCGCGGAGGGCCTGCTCCAGACCAGGGACGGCCGCGGCGCCGAAGGAGGCGAGGACGTCGGTGAGCACGTTCTGCGCCTCCGCGTCGTCGTCGCCGAGCAGGCCGAGCAGGACCGGCAGCGCGCGCGCGTCGCCGAGGCGGCCCAGCGCGAAGCGGGCCTTCGCGGCGACGGCGGGCTCGGAGTCGGCGGCCAGCGGGGCGATGTCGTCGAGCGTCGCCGGGTCGAGGATCTTGCTGAGCACGTGCAGCGCCTGCGTGCGCACCCGGGGCTCGCGGCCGAGCGCCTCGCGCGCGACGGGGACGGCGGCGGAGCCGAGGCGGCCGAGCGACCAGGTGAGCACGTCGCGGACGAAGAAGTCCGGCTCCTCCCACAGGTGCGCGGCGAGGGGCTCGGCGGTGGCGGGCTCGGCGAGCTCGCCCAGGGTCATCGCCGCGCGGAGGCGGACGTCGCGGTCGGGATCGGAGAGCTCGGCGAGCAGGGCGGAGGAGTCGCGGGAGGACATGGGAGGGGACTGTAGCAGCGGCGCTCGGGAGCGGATCCAGCGAGGGCCGGAACGCCCGGGAGGAGCCGCAGGAGCGGGGCGTGCCGGACCGCCGGGACCCGGAGCCGAGCGCTCAGTCCTGCAGCGCCGGGACGCTCCTCGGCCGGACGATCAGCCAGAGCGCCAGGATCGACACGGTCGCCGTCGCCATCATCACCACGGCCATCGGCACGGCCGAGCCGGCGCCGAAGACCCCCGAGATCGGCGACAGCAGTCCGGCGGTGCCGAAGTTCACCGCTCCGAGCAGCGACGCGGCCGTCCCCGCCTCCTGGCCGTGGTTGACCAGGCCGAGGACCTGCACGCACGGGAAGCTGAAGCCGCACGACGCGATGAAGAACCACAGCGGGACGAGCGTGCCCCAGAGCCCCAGCCCGAGCACGTCGAAGAGGGCGATCAGGCCGGCTGAGGTGAACAGCGTCAGCGTCGTGATCGCGAGGATCCACTGCGGCCCGATCCTCCGGCTGAGGTAGGAGGACGCCTGCACGCCGAGGACGACGCCGAGCGAGTTCACGGCGAAGAGCAGCCCGTACTGCTGCGCGTCGAATCCGTAGAGGCCCTGGAACAGGAACGAGGAGCTGGAGAGGTAGGTGAACAGGCCGGCGAACGTCATGCCCCCGATCACCGCCACTCCGAGGAACACACGGTCGCTGAGGACGGCCCGGTAGCGCTGCACGAGCGAGCGGTGCTCGCGCTCGTGTCGGGCGGCGCGGGGCCGGGTCTCGACGACGAGCAGGCCGACGGCCGCGACGACCAGCACGCCGTAGGCGGCGAGGAAGACGAAGATCCCGCGCCAGTCCATGATCAGCAGCAGCTGCGAGCCGATGACCGGCGCGAGCACGGGCGCGAGGCCCGACACCAGGGCGAGCCGGGACAGCATCCGCACCAGCGGGCGGCCGCCGAAGAGGTCGCGGACCATCGCCATCGCGACCACGCCGCCCGCCGCCGCGCCGGCCCCCATCAGGAAGCGGAAGACGCCGAGGGTGACGATCTCGGGGGCGAGCGCCGCGCCGACGCAGGCCAGCACGTGCAGCGAGGTGGCCAGGAGGATCGGCAGGCGCCGGCCGACCGCGTCGCTCCAGGGGCCCACGACCAGCTGGCCGAGCGCGAAGCCGAGGGTCGTGCCGGTGAGGGTCAGCTGGACCGCCGCCTCCGACACGTTCAGCTCGCTCTGCAGCGCGGGGAAAGCCGGCAGGTAGAGGTCGATCGTGAACGGCCCGAGGGCGGTCAGCGAGCCGAGGACGATCACGTAGACGAGGCGCTGGCGGGCCGTCAGGGCGTCGCCCGGGTGGCGGTGCACGGGGAGGGAGCCGGTCGGAGTCGAGGCGGGAGTGGACACGGAGTGCCTTCCTGCGCAGGGCGCAGCGGGGTGGGAGGGAGGGGTGCGGCCGGTGTCGTCCTCGGCTCGGGAGCGGACCTCGTCGGCTCCACGCCGCTCGGTCGAATCAATTCGATCACGTGTCGGACAGCGGCGCCACCCCTCGGCCCGCCGAGGAATCAGACCGGGTGGAGCGGAGTGCCGAGCGGGTCGGCGAGCAGGCGCTCGAAGGCGAGCTCGGCGGCGCCCAGCATGAGCAGATCGGCGCCGAGCTCGGTCCGCACGATGCGCACGGAGTCGAGTGCGACCCGGAAGGGGCCGCCGCGGCCCAGGCGCTCCTCCAGGAACCCCGGCGCGACTCCGATCAGCGCCCCGAGGAAGCCGCCCAGCACCACGAGCTGCGGGTTGAACACGTTGATCACGTTGCGCAGGGCGACCGCGAGGTGCCCGAGCTGGCGCTCGACCTCGGCGCGGACGGCCGGGTCCTCGGAGGCGGCGAGCGCCTCCTCCAGCCGCTCGCTCTCGTCGAGGCCGAGCACGGTGAGCAGCTCGGCGCGGCCGACCTCGGTCTCGAGGCAGCCGACGGCGCCGCAGTGGCAGTCGATGCCCGCGCTGTTGACGAGGGTGTGGCCGATCTCCCCCGCGTAGCCGTCGATGCCATGCAGAGGCGCGCTGCCGACGATGACGCCGGCGCCCACTCCGCTCGCGCCGCCGTTGAGGTAGACGAGGTGCGAGACGTCGCGGCCGGCGCCGAGGACGCTCTCGGCGAGCGCACCGAGGTTGGCGTCGTTCGCCGAGAGGACGGGCAGGCCGGTCGCGTCCGCGAGCATGCGGGAGAAGGGCTCGTCGTCCCAGCCGAGGTGCGGGCCGACCCGGACGAGGCCGTCGGCGTCGCGGACGAGGCCGGGCACCGCGACGCCGATGCCGACGGTCCGCGTCTCCTCGGGCAGCTCGGCCAGCAGCTCGGCGACCGCCTCGGCCGCCAGACGGGCCGCGGCCTCGGCGGTGGGGACGGAGGCGGAGCGGCGGATGCGGCGGCGGACGACGGCGTCGACCCCGACCACGGCGACCGTGACGGCGTCGATCTCGGGGTTCACGGCGAGCGCGACGACTCCGGGATCGGCCTCGACGACGGGGCTCGGCCGGCCGACCTGGTTCGGCGTGGCGGGCTCGCGCTCGCGCACGATGCCGAGCTCCACCAGCTCGCCGACCAGCGCCGCGATCGTGGAGCGGTTGAGGCCGGTCAGGCGGGTCAGCTGCGAGCGGGAGCGGGGGCCGCCGCGGTGCACGAGGCGGAGGATCGCCGAGAGGTTGTGCCGCCTGACGCGGTCGAGGTTGTTGCCGCGCGTCGCGTGGTCGGGCATCCGCGGTCTCCTCTGCTTGCGGGGGTCAGCCTAGCCGGGGGCGGGGCCGGGG
>NZ_PSVF01000047.1:0-15718 GCF_002931975.1 Rathayibacter sp. AY1F3
CGTCTCTTCCGCCCGTCTCTTCCGCCCGTCCCGTCCCGTCCCAGGAGGACCGATGCCGTCCCGCCCAGCCCGCACCACCGGCATCGTCCTCGCCGCCCTCGGACTCGTCGCCGTCGTCCTCGCGATCGTGCTGCTCGTCCGGCCCGCCGGCGGGGGAGCGCCCGGCGCAGCCACGGCGTCCGCGGGCCCGTCCTCGGCGCCGTCCGGGACCGCTCCGGCGACGTCCGCCGCTCCCGGCTCCGCGGAGGCGGCCGACGGCGCCGCCGCCCCCGCACCGACGGCCTCCGCCGCTCCGTCCGACACCGAGCCGGGCACCGGATCCGACGCTCCTCCCGCCATCGTCTCCTTCGCCTCCACCCCCGCCTCCGTCGACTGCGAGGGCGACCGCACCGCCTCCGTCCCGCTCGCCCTGTCGTGGGAGACGAGCGGAGGCGCCACCGCCCGCCTGGCCGTCGGCACCACCGATGCGAGCGCGGGCGAGCCCGTCGACCTCGCGGCGTCCGGCTACGCCGCCGTCACCGCCGACTGCCGCGACTCCGAGACCCTGATCACCCTCGCCGTCCTCGCCGTCCTCGCTCCCGACGGCACCACCGCCCAGCGCACCCTCGTCGTCCCCGCCTCCTGAACCGCTCCGCCCGCGCGGAGGCGGTCACGGAGGCATCGAGCGGCCCCGGCACGGCAGAATGGGACACGATGACCTCCACACCCCCTCCGCTCGGCCTGCTCCTCGACGTCGACGGGCCCATCGCGAGCCCCGTCACGCGCACGATCTCGATCCCCGAGATCGCCGACGACCTCGTCACCCTGGCCAACGCCGGCATCCCGATCGTGTTCAACACGGGCCGCTCCGACGCGTTCCTGCGCGAGCGGGTCCTGCCCGCGCTCCTCGAGCGCGGCGTCTCGGCCGAGGCCCGCATCGTCTGCGTCTGCGAGAAGGGCGCCGTCTGGTTCACCGTCGACTACCGCGGCACCTCGGAGCCGATCGTCGACGAGTCGCTCGCGATCCCCGAGCCGGTGGCCCGCGACCTCGAGCGGATGATCCGCTCCGACTACGACGACCTGGTCTTCTTCGACGAGACCAAGCGCGCCATGGTCTCGGCCGAGCAGCTGGTCGACCTGCCGAGCGAGGACTACCTCGAGCGCCAGCTCGTCTTCGACGCCGACGCCCTGCAGATCATGACCGCCGCGGGCCTGGGAGTCGAGCGCCGCGGCATCCGGTACCCGAACGAGGAGGGGACGGTCGACTTCCGCATCGACCCGACCGTCATCTCGACCGACATCGAGTCGAACCGGCTCGGCAAGGACCTCGGCGCCCAGCGCGCCGTGGAGCTGCTCGGAGCGACCGGCGCGATCCCGCAGCGCTGGCGCACGGTCGGCGACTCCCGGAGCGACTACGCGATGGCCGACTGGCTGTTCGAGCACGCCTACGACGTCGCCCACGTCGACGTGCGGCCCGCGGAGGGCGTGCCCGAGAAGCCCTACCCGGTCCTCGTCGTCGACGGAGCCGTGAACGACGCGGCCGGCGCCGCCGTGCTCCGCCGCTGGACGGAGCTCGTCGCCGACGAGACGACGCCCGAGGTCGGCGGCGCGATCTCGCTCCATGCCCGGAGCTGATCCGCAACCCTCGTCCCTCGTCGCTCAGGCCCGTTAGCGTTCGAGCATGAGAATCGCAGTCACCGGTGGATCCGGCAAGCTCGGCCGCCACGTCGTCACCCGCCTCCGCGCTTCCGGGCACGAGGTCTTCAATCTGGACCGTGCGGGGGACCGCGGCGCGGGCTTCGTCCGCATCGACATCGCCGACTACGGCCAGGTCGTGGACGCGCTGCAGTCGGTGAACGACCAGTACGAGGGCATCGACGCGCTCGTGCACCTCGCCGCGATCCCCGCGCCGGGCCTCGTGCCCGACGTCGCCACGTTCCACAACAACATGATCGCGACGTTCAACGCGTTCCACGGAGCGATCCGTGCCGGCATCCGCAACGTCGTCTACGCCTCCAGCGAGACCGTGCTGGGCCTGCCCTTCGACGTCCCGCCGCCCTACATCCCGGTCGACGAGCAGTACCCGGCGCGCCCGGAGTCGGTCTACTCGCTCACCAAGCACCTCGAGGAGCAGATGGCGATCGAGCTGTGCCGCTGGCACCCGGACCTGAAGATCACGGGCCTGCGCTTCTCGAACGTCATGGACGAGGCCGACTACGCCGAGTTCCCGTCGTTCGACTCCGACGCGCTGCTGCGCAAGTGGAACCTCTGGGGCTACATCGACGGACGCGACGGAGCGCAGGCGGTCGAGAAGGCGCTGCTCGCCGAGACGACCGGGTTCGACCGCTTCATCATCGCCGCGGCCGACACCGTGATGACGCGCCCCAACGCCGAGCTGGTGGCCGAGGTGTTCCCCGGCGTCGAGCTGCGCGGCGACCTCGGGACAACCGGCACCCTGCTCTCGATCGACCACGCCCGCGAGGTCCTCGGCTACGCCCCCGAGCACTCCTGGCGCGACTCGCAGCAGGGCTGACCCGCGGACCCGGCGCATCGGGATCCGCGCTGTTCGTCGGTGGGGTGGATCCCGATACGCGGGCTGCGCCCGCTCCTCGATCAGCAGGGGTGCGGCCGGCCCCAGACCGTGCCCGTCGAGTAGCCGCAGAGCGTCGTATCGAGACCCGCCCCGTTCGTGCGCGGTTCGGCTCGCCGCCGCACGCACGAGCGCGCCCGGTCCGCAGGACGCCTGCAGGCCGGGCGCGCTCCGTGGAGCCGAGGATCAGCTCGGGATGTAGTTGAAGGTGTCGGGGTCGGGGCCGGTGCGGTGGCCGCGGTCGAGCGCCGTGATGTCGGTCATCGCCTCGTCGTCGAGCTCGAAGTCGAAGAGGGCGAAGTTCTCCTCCACGCGCTTGCGGGTGACCGACTTCGGGAAGACGATGTCGCCGCGCTGGATGTGCCAGCGGAGCACGACCTGCGCCGGGCTGCGGTCGACGTTGCGCGCGATGCGGGTGATGGTGTCGTCGTCGAGGACGAGGCCCTGCGCGATCGGCGACCAGGCCTCGGTCGCGATGCCGTGCTCGGTGCCGTAGGCGCGGAGCTCCTGCTGCACGAGGTAGGGATGCACCTCGATCTGGTTCACGGCCGGGACGATGGTCGCCTCGGCGCGGAGCCGGTTGAGGTGGTTGGTCTGGAAGTTGGAGACGCCGATCGCCTTCGCCTTGCCGCTGCGGTAGATCTCCTCCATCGCCTTCCAGGTCTCCAGGTAGTCGCCCACGTTCGGGAGCGGCCAGTGGATGAGGAAGAGGTCGACGTAGTCGAACTTCAGCTCGCCGAGGGTGACGTCGATCGCGGCGAGAGCGTCCTCGCGGGCGTGGAAGCCGTTGTTGAGCTTGCTGGTCACGAAGACCTCGGAGCGGTCGAGGCCGGAGGCGCGGACGGCCTCGCCGACGCCCGCCTCGTTGCCGTACATCTCGGCGGTGTCGATGTGGCGGTAGCCGACCTCGAGGGCCGCCAGGGTCGCGTCCTTGGTCTCGGCCGGGTCGATCTGGAACACGCCGAAGCCCAGCTGCGGGATCTCCACGCCGTTGTTCAGGGTGATCGTGGGGACCGTTGCGGTGTCGTCGCTCATGAGCGAGTACGTCCTTTCGTCGGGGCGAGGGCGCAGTGGAGCCGCGCCGTCGTACCTCCAGTCCATCGCCTGCGGCTCTCAGCATCAACCCCTTGCGCGCTCGGCGGACATCCAGCTTCCCCGCGGAGGAGGAGTCGGATCCCCTGAGCAGAGGTGCGCCCGCTCAGGGAACGCCGAAGGCCCCCGGCACGGATGCCGGGGGCCTTCGGGGAGCGCGACTTACGCGCGGGACTTGCGGCCGACGATCGCGCCGTAGATGAGGAGGACGACGATCGCACCGACGACGGAGACGATGATGCTCACGATGTTGATGCCGTTGACGGCGTCCTGGATGCCGAACAGCGTGCTGAGGAAGCCGCCGAGCAGCGCGCCCACGATGCCGAGGACGATCGTGATGATCCATCCGCCGCCCTGCTTGCCCGGGAGGATGAGCTTGGCGAGCGCCCCGGCGATGAGGCCGAGGATGATCCAGCTGATGATGCCCATGATGTTTCTCCTTCAGTTCGTGCTCGATCGGCCGTTCCGATGCGAGCGGAGACACCGGCGGGCCGGTGTCCTGTGAGTCGTGGAAGCGGGGGTCAGCGGAGGCGGCGCTGCACCTTGTCGCGGGCCTTGCTCGCGATGGCGGTGAGCTGCTTGGCCTCGCGCTTGGAGGTCTTCTTGAGCTTCTTGCGGGTCTTCTTCGTGGCCGGATCGTTCCACACGCCGAGTGCGAGGTGGCGCAGCTCTTCGTAGCGGCCACGGCCGGCGCGGGAGCCGAACACGTAGGCGGTGAAGGCGACCAGTGCCAGCAGGACGAGGCGGGGATTCATGCGGTGACCCTTCCATCGGAGAGCACCGGGTCGTGCTCGACACCCATTTGACTCTCCTGCGCAATCCGTGACAAACCACGGCCCGACCATTGACAGGGACCCCTCGCATCGTGTTCCGCGTGCGCGTGTACCCGATTCAGCCGCAGGCCGGAGACGTCTCGGCCGGGAAGCGGGCGTGGAGGTAGCGGCCGTAGCCGCCCTCGACCCGGTTGTCGCGGCGGCCGGAGGTGACCACCTCGCCGCGGTCCGTCGCTCCGACCCGGGCGCCGCTCGCGCGCAGCCGCTCGACGAGCAGGACGTCCTCGTGCAGCGGCTCCCGGCCGAAGCCGCCCGCCGCGAGGTATGCGCTCGCGCGGACGCCGAGGTTCGCGCCGTGGATGCTGCCGATCGACTCCTCCCGCGCGCGGACGTCGCGCCAGCGCGAGTAGGCGCCGGGGGAGAGGTCGGCCGGGTCGGGCCGGACCGTGCCGAGCAGCGCGTCGTGCCGTCGCGCGTGCTCGACGTGGGCGGCCAGCCAGTCGCGGGGGACCACGGTGTCGGCGTCGGTGTTGGCGATCCATACCTGCTCGAGCGGAGCGGCGACGGAGGAGAGGGCGTGCGCGATACCCGCCGAGCGGGCGGCGCCTACTCCGCAGCGGGCGAGCTCCAGCACCTCGGCGCCGACGGCACGGGCCCGCTCGACGGTCGCGTCGGAGCAGCCGTCCGCGGCGACCACGAGGCGCATCCCGATGCCGGGCGACCGGTGGGCGAGGTGGGTCGCACTGGCCTGGACGGAGGCGATCAGGCCGCCGATCCGCTCCTCCTCGTCGCGCGCGGGCACGACGACCAGCACCTGCGCGAGCCGGCTCACACCAGCCCCGTCCGGCGGGCGACCGAGCGGGAGTCGCGGGCGTGGACCTCGAGCAGGACGTCCTCCTCCTCGTGGCGGGCGAGGCGGTGCAGGCCCAGCTCCGCCACGGCGGACTGCACGGCGTCGCCGTCCAGAGCGAGCCCCTCGATCGGATGCCGCCAGTGCACGGTGACGAGCTCCCCCGCGGGGGCGAGGGCGTCGCGGATGGTGCGCAGCACGCCGGGGAGGGCGTCGCCGAGGTAGTAGCCGACCTCCGAGAGCACGACCAGGTCGAACGGACCCTCCGGCACGCCGCGGGTGATGTCGTGGTGCTCGACCCGCACGTGCTCGAGCGGAGCGAGGCGGCGGGCGGCGCGCTCGACGGCGGCGCTCGACACGTCGATCGCCAGCAGGCGGTCGGCCCGGTCGGCCAGCGCCTCGGCCAGCACGCCGATCGAGGCGCCGATCTCCAGCACGGAGCCGTAGCGCTGCTCCGGCAGGCTCGCGAGGGTCAGGGCGCGCTTGCGCTGCTCGTACCAGCGGCTCGTGTACCCCCACGGGTCCTCGTGGCGTGCGTACAGCTCGTCGAAGTAGCTCATGCGATCCTCACCAGCCGGTCGTCCCCGGTGAAGGTGCGCAGGAAGAGCGGATGGAGCACCGGACCGGTCCCGTCGGGCCCGGGGCGGGTCTGGCTGGGATAGCGGGAGCGGGCACGGCGGGTGCGCTCGAGCAGCTCGTCGTCGAGCGGCAGGCGCACGAGGTCGCCCCACGGCACCTCGGGGTCCTCCGGGACCGCCCAGTGCCACAGCCAGATCGGCGCGGCGAGCAGCGGCTGCCCGAGCTCGCGCGCGACCTCCGCGCAGATCTCGCCGACCACGCGGTGGTCCCGGTGCCCGTCCCCGGTCCAGGTGGAGAGGAGCAGGACGGTCCCGGGGGCGCCGGCCGCCCGCTCGCGCACCTCGCGTGCGATGCGCTCGTGGTGCTCCGGGGTCGCCGAGTCCGGCACGTCGAGGAAGGCGAGCCCGATGCCGGGGCCGAGCTCCGCCAGTGCGTCCGAGGCCTCCCGCCGGCGCTCGGCAGCGAGGTCCGCGTCCCGCTCCCCGTGGGCCGCGGCTCCGTCGGTCACGACGACGACGTCGACCGCGATCCCGCGCCGGCGCGCGAGCGCGATGGTGCCGCCGCAGCCGAGGGTCTCGTCGTCGGCGTGCGCCGCGACCACCAGGACGCGCCGGATCCCGTCGGGCAGGGTCAGCTCCGGGAGGCGGTCGCGGCGGCCGTCCGCGGTCCAGCGCTCGAGAGGAGTGCCTTCGAGGCGCCCGTCGAAGGGCCGGCTCACCAGGAGGCCGCCTCGCCCGAGGCGAGCACGGCGCGACCGAGAGCGGCGTCGTCGCGCTCGGCGTGGTGCTGGCGGACGTAGAGCGCGAGATCGGCGACCCGCTTGGCGTGCTCGGCGTCGAGGGCGAGCGGAGCCGGGCCGAGCGCGCGGCCGGCGCGGAGCAGGATCTCCTCCACCGCTCCGGCGACGCTCGCCCGCACGCGCTTGGCGAGCAGCGAGCCGCGGGGGCCGTCGGCCTCGCCCGCGTCGATCGCCGCGGCGGCCTCGTCCAGTGCCCGGCGCGATGCGGAGAGCGCCGTGTCGATCGCTCCGAGGTGGGCCAGGAGGTGCGGGTCCTCGCGTCGGGCGGCCGCTGCCGCGACGGCGGCCGCGACTCCGAGGGCTCCGCCGTGCCAGCAGGCGGCGACGCCGATGCCGCCCCAGGCGAAGCCGGGTCGCGAGAGGTACCAGCCGGCGTCGCCCACGGGGACGGCGCGGGTGCCGGAGAAGCGGACCGGTCCGCTGGGCACCTCCGTCAGGCCCCGCGCGTGCCAGGCGTCCTGCTCCGGCGTCGCCGTCCCGTCGCGCAGCGCCACGGCGAAGAGGCGGCGCTGGCCGGAGCCGTCCTCCACGTGGGCGGTGACGAGGGCGGCGTCGAGGCGGTCGGCCAGCGAGCACCAGGGCTTCACTCCGTCGAGCAGCCAGTCGCCGTCGCTCTCGCGGGCGACCAGAGGATCCCCGCCGCCCTCGGCCGCGAAGACCCCCCAGGCGGCGTCGACGGCGACTCCGAGTCCGGACGGGTCGAGCTCCGCCTCGCCGAGGATCGCGAGAGCGTCGAGGTGCGGCTCCACCGCACGCGCGACGCCGAGGTCGTGCCGAGCGAGGCGCTCGAGGAGACCGTGCAGCTCGGCGGTGCGACCGGTGCCGGGCCGGAGCGCGTCGGCGCTCAGACCGCGCGCGAAGCCGAGCGCGCCGTCGACGTCGTGGGGGAGGAGAGAGGAGGAGTGCTGGTCCATCGCCTCCGAAACTACGCAGTCGAGCGGGCGGCGTCCGACGATTGTCCCCGAACGGACGGGGTGCTAAGCGTCAGATGTCAAGGTCGTTGATCCTGTGCAGGAGAGAGGCGAAGAGCTCGACGTCGGCGAGCGCCCAGCTCCGCAGCTCCTCGTGCATGAGCGCCTGGTTCGAGCTGCGGATCTCCCGCAGCCGCGCGGCGGTCGCCGGAGTCACCGAGAGGATCGTGGCGCGGCCGTCCTGCGGGTCGGGGGTGCGCTCGAGGAAGCCGAGGCGGTCGAGCGCCGTGATCTGGCGGCTGAGCGCCGACTTGTCCATCTCGAGGAGCTCGGCCAGCACGCCCGAGTGCACGGGTCCGCGGCGCTCGAGCGCCGAGATCGTCTTGTAGCCCAGCGGCGTCAGCTCCGGGTGGAGCCGCTCGGCGTAGGAGCGCATCGCCGCCCGCACACGGTTGAAGAGGGTGCTGAGCTCGCCCTCCACCGAGGCGATCGCGGAGTCGACGTCGCTGGCGGAGTCGGGGGTCGGGCCGGTCATGCCTCCAGCATCCCGCGCGAGGGCCCTCCTCCTCGACTTGCGCCCGCGCGCCGCGATGACGTACGCTTCCCGAAGCCAAAGACCGCCGGTTTCCGGTGTGCGCACGAGCAGGGCCCCGGCCCCGCGGATCGCCACCGGACGAAGGATTCGCGAAGCGAATTGCCCGCGCAGGTGCACGAGTTCAGTTCCGCCTCACCGCGATCCCGAAGCTCCGCGCCCCTGTGCCGGAGCTTTTTTCTTTGCCTGCCTTCGGGCTACCGGCACGAGAATTCACAGGAGTAGCCATGGCGAACAAGGAAGCCTCGGTTGCCGAACTCACGGAGAAGTTCCAGAGCTCGACGGCCGTTCTGCTGACCGAGTACCGCGGTCTCACTGTTGCTCAGCTCAAGACGCTGCGCAAGGACATCAGTGAGCACGCAACCTACGCCGTGGTGAAGAACACGCTGACCAAGATCGCGGCGAACAACGCCGGTATCTCGTCCTTCGACGACGAGCTCGCTGGCCCCTCGGCCATCGCGTTCGTGCACGGCGACCCTGTCGCCGTCGCGAAGTCGCTGCGTGCCTTCGCCAAGGCAAACCCTCTCCTCGTGGTCAAGGGCGGTTACTTCGACGGTAACCCGCTGACCGCAGAAGAGGTGGGCAAGCTCGCCGACCTCGAGTCCCGCGAAGTTCTGCTCGGCAAGCTCGCCGGCGCCTTCAAGGCCTCGCTGTTCGGCGCCGCATATCTGTTCAACGCTCCGCTCTCGAAGGCCGTTCGCACGGTCGAGGCGCTGCGCGAGAAGCAGGAGTCCGCGAGCTGACGTCTTCCCCTTCCGGGAAGCAGTGCGCGCGCGGTTCGTAGACAAAGAAAAACAAGGAGAAAAATCATGGCAAAGCTCACGCAGGACGAGCTCATCGAGGCCTTCAAGGAGCTCACGCTCATCGAGCTCTCGGAGTTCGTCAAGAAGTTCGAAGAGGTCTTCGAGGTCACCGCTGCGGCGCCCGTCGCCGCCGCCGGTGTGGCCGGCCCGGCCGCCCCCGCCGAAGAGGTCGAGGAGCAGACCGAGTTCGACGTCGTGCTCGAGGCCGCCGGCGAGAAGAAGATCCAGGTCATCAAGGAGGTGCGCGCCCTCACCAGCCTCGGCCTCGGTGAGGCGAAGGCGCTCGTCGACGGTGCCCCCAAGGCGGTCCTCGAGGCCGTCAACAAGGAGACCGCCGAGAAGGCCAAGGCTCAGCTCGAGGGCGCCGGCGCGACCGTCACCGTCAAGTAATCCCCCTCACCCGTCGCGGGTGCCGGCTCCGGCCGGTCGCTCGTCAGGGTGACGCAGGCACGCCTGCAGACGCAGGGCGTCGTCTCCTCGGAGGCGGCGCCCTTCGTCGTTCCCGGCCGTTGGAGGCGCGCGCCCCTAGGATCGGAGCGTGACTGCTCACGATCTGCTCGCCGGGCTCCCCGCCCGCGACGTCCCGCCCAGCGAGGTCTCGCTCAGCGAGCTCCTGAGCGACTTCGTCTCGGTGACGCACCGGATCACCCGGCTCGCCGCCCAGGCGACCGGAAACCAGGAGTCGCAGGCCGTCTGGCGCACGCTCTCGGTGCTCCTCTCGATGGGCCCGATGCGCCTGGGGGAGCTCGCCTCCCAGAGCCGCGTCTCGCAGCCCACGATGACCAAGATCGTGAAGAACCTCGTCGAGACCGGCTGGCTCGACCGGATCGCCGATCCCCTCGACGCGCGCGCGTGGCAGATCCGCCTGGCTCCCGCCGGCGCGGACGCGCTGAACGCCTGGCGGACCGACCTCGGCGACGCGCTGACGCCGATCTTCGCCGATCTCACCCCCGAGGACCGCCGCGTCCTCGAGCGCGCCGTCGAGATCATGCACGAGCGCCTCGTCGTCGGTCCGCGCGACTGACCCCTCCCGCGCGGTTCCGCCGCGCGGCACACTGGTCGCGTGCAGATGCGACTCGAGCTCGTCCCCCTCCCCGTCGGCGACGTCGACCGCGCGGTCGCCTTCTACACGGAGGTGATGGGCTTCCACCTCGACCACGACGTGCGGCCCTCCGCGGCGATGCGCGTGGTCCAGCTCACCCCGCTGGGCTCGGCCTGCTCGATCGTGGTCGGCAGCGGGATGGGCCCCGGTCCGGAGGAGGGCGTCGTCCGCTCCCTCCACCTCGTCGTCGACGACATCGCCGCCGCTCGCGCGGAGCTCGTCGGCCGCTCGCTCGAGATCAGCGAGGTCCAGGACCTGGGCGGCGTGCAGTACGCGTACTTCGCCGATCCGGACGGCAACACCTGGGCGCTCCAGGAGATCGGGAGCAGGACGCCCCCGGAGTGAGTCAGTCCTCGGGCCAGCGGACCCGGGCGTCGACGTCGGGGTGCTTGCGCAGCCAGGCCGCGACGAAGGGGCAGCGCGGGACGACCGTGCCGCCCGCCTCTGTGATCGCGGTGACGGCGGCCCGCGCGAGGATGCTCCCGAGGCCGTGGCCCTCCCACGCGTCGTCGACGACGGTGTGGGTGAGCGTCACCTCGTCGCCCTGGCGGGTGTACGCGGCGAAGCCGGCCGGGGTGCCGCCGACCTCGATCACGAAGCGGGACCGCTCGGGGACGTCGCGGACAGTGGGGGTGTCGGAGTCGCTCATGCTCCGATTCTCGCCCCCCGCGGCGCCGAGGTGCTGGTGCGGATCACCAGCGAGGCGGGGATCAGCGTGTGGCGGGCCGGGGGAGGGGGCTCGCCGCGACCGAGGGCGGCCAGCGCGTCCAGCACCAGCGCGACCGCGAGCTCGCCCTGCTGGCGCGGGTCCTGGCGGATCGAGCTGAGACCGAAGAGCTCGGCGAGAGGGTGGTCGTCGATCCCGATGACGGAGACGTCCTCGGGCACCGAGAGGCCGAGCTCGCGCGCCGCGAGGATGATCCCGATCGCGATCTCGTCGGAGGCGGCGAAGATCGCCGTCGGCCGGGTCCGCGGGTCGCCGAGGACCTGCCGTCCGGCGCTGTGCCCGCCGGGGATGTCGAAGGTGGTGGGCACGATGTCCTGCGCGCCCGGCTCGAGGCCGGCGGCGGCGAGCGCCTGGCGGAAGCCGTCGCGGCGCTGCGTGTGGACGTGGAAGTCCATCTCCTCCTCCGCGAGCCCGCCGATGTGGACGACCCGCTCGTGGCCGAGGGAGAGCAGGTGCTCCGTGGCGAGGCGGGAGGCGGCGACGTCGTCGATGCTGAAGGTGGGGATGCCGGGGAGCTCGCCGCCGATGCCGACGATGGGCTTGCCCAGGGCGAGGAGCGCCTCCGTCTCGTGCGGCGAGATCTCGAGCGTGACGGCGACGATCGCGTCGACGCGCTTGCGGACGAGGTAGTACTCGAACACGCTCCGGCGGGCGTCGAGGTGCTTGTCGATGTTGTAGAGGAGCAGGTCGTAGCCGGCGGCGAGCAGGGCGCGCTCGATGCCCTCGATGATCCCGGCGAAGAACCACTGGTTGATGATCGGGATGATCACGGCGATGTTGTTGCTGCGGCCGGTGACGAGGCTGGAGGCGTTGGCGGAGACGACGTAGCCCAGGCTCGTCGCAGCGCGCTCGACGCGCTGCTTCGTCCCCGCGGAGACGTAGCCCCGGCCGCTGAGCGCGCGCGAGACCGTCGCCTTCGACACTCCTGCGAGCTCGGCCACCTCTTCGATGCCTGGCACGGCGTTCCTCCCGACCGTCCGGCCTCGATGCTGGAAACGGTTCCAGGAAGTTATACCCCGCCCGGCGGCCGGGCGTCGCGCCGAGATCGATCTCCGCCCGTCCCCGCCGCCGCGATCGCTGTTCTGACGCCGAATCGTTATCTCAGAGAGCGCTCTATCACCGGCGTTGTGCTTTCATCGTTCTTGTGGAAAGGTTTCCCTCCGTGGGAGCCCACCCACACGAATCCGGTGATCCGCTCGGAGTTCCTCCTGGCATCGCCATCACCAGCATCCGAGTCGTCGCGGCACACGCTTCGAGCCGCCACAGCCTCCCGATCCCGATCGGCGAGGAGCGGCCTGCTCGGCTGGTTCCACCACTCAATGAGGAGGAAGAATGCGGTCATCCCTGCACCGCCGTATCACCGTCCCGGTCGCCGTTCTGGCAGCGGCCGGCATCGCACTCGCGGGCTGCTCCAGCAGCAGTGACCCCAACGACCCGAACGCCGGCGGCGGCAGCTCGGCCGGCACGGTCGGCACCGCCGACGGCGTCGTCAACGTCTACGGCACCATCAACGGCGACGAGGCCACCCTTCTCGAGCAGTCCTGGGCGGACTGGGAGAAGGAGAACAACATCGAGATCAAGTACACGGGCGACAAGGAGTTCGAGAAGCAGATCGGCATCAAGGTCCAGGGTGGCGACACCCCCGACCTCGCGATCTTCCCGCAGCCGGGTCTGCTCGCCGACACCGTCGCCTCCGGCAAGGTGCAGGAGCTCCCCGAGGGCGCCCTCGCCAACGTCAAGCAGAACTGGTCTGAGGACTGGCAGAAGTACGGCCAGGTCGACGGCACCCAGTACGGCGCGCCGCTGATGGCGTCCGTCAAGGGTTACATCTGGTACTCGCCGGCCAAGTTCAAGGAGTGGGGCGTCTCCGTTCCCACGACGTGGGACGAGATGGAGGCGCTCGGCAAGACGATCGCCGAGAAGACCGGCGGACCGTCCTGGTGCGCGGGCTTCAACTCCGGCGAGGCCTCCGGCTGGCCCGGAACCGACTGGATCGAGGACGCCGTCCTCCGCGAGGCCGGCCCCGACGTCTACGACTCCTGGGTCGCGGGCGACACCCCCTTCACCGACCCGGCCATCAAGTCCGCGTTCGACTCCGTCGGATCGATCCTCCTCGACCCGACCCTCGTCAACGCCGGCTACGGCGACGTGAAGTCGATCAACTCCACCGCCTTCGGCGACGTCGCCCAGAACATGGCGAACGGCACCTGCGCGCTGACCCACCAGGCCTCGTTCTTCGAGGGCTTCCTGACCTCGGCCGGCGCCAACGTGGCCGAGGACGGCGACGTGTGGGCCTTCCTCACTCCGCCGGTCAAGGCCGACGACGCCCAGGCCGTCACCGGTGGTGGCGAGATGGTCGCCGCGTTCTCGAACGACGAGGACACCGCGAAGGTCCAGGAGTACCTGGCCAGCGCCGACTGGGCCAACAGCCGCGTCTCCCTCGGCGGCGTCATCTCCGCGAACACCGGTCTCGACCCGGCCAACGCGGGCAGCGACGTCCTGAAGGACTCCATCGCGATCCTCCAGAACCCGGACACCACGTTCCGCTTCGACGCGTCCGACCTCATGCCGAAGGCAGTGGGCTCGGACAGCTTCTTCAAGGGCATGGTCGACTGGATCGACGGCACGAGCACCGACCAGGCGCTCGAGGAGATCCAGGCCGGCTACACCTCCTAGCAGCGGAGCAGAGCCGCCGCTCCCGAGTGGCGGCTCAGCTGTGACGGCCCGGCCCCCGGATCCACGGATCCCGGGGCCGGGCCCCTCCTGAGTCCAGAGTCGCACTCGAAAGGGCGTCCATGTCCCCCATCACCATCTCGGGGTTCTTCCAATGGCTGGCGGGAATCCCGCCGCTCGCGCAGATCCCGCTCATCCTCCTGGCCTTCGCGGCCGTGGTGGCGCTCATCCTCTTCTTCGTCGAGATCGCGCCCCGCCGCGGCACCGGCTACACGGTCCTCCGGCTCGCGGTCACGGTCGTCCTGCCGGTCGTCCTCCTGCTGGTCTTCGGCCTCTACAACTCCGTCCTCTGGGTCGCGGTGGTGGCCGCCGTCATCGGCGGCGCGCTGTTCCTGCTCGACTTCCGGTCCCGCAAAGGCGCGGGCTACGGACTCCAGCTCATCGCGTTCATGGCACCGGCCGCCTTCTTCATCCTCATCGGCCTGATCTACCCGACGATCACGACGGCCATCAACGCGTTCATGAAGAACGACGGCTCCGGATTCGCCGGCATCGACAACTTCGTCTGGGTCTTCACCAGCCCCGACGGCATCACCGCCTTCCTGAACACGGTGGTCTGGGTGCTCCTGGCCCCCATCACGGCGACCGCGATCGGTCTCGCCTACGCGGTCTTCATCGACAAGAGCCGCGGCGAGAAGTTCTTCAAGCTGCTGGTCTTCATGCCGATGGCGATCTCGTTCGTCGGCGCGTCGATCATCTTCAAGTTCTTCTACGACGTGCGCCAGGGCGAGCAGATCGGCCTCCTCAACGGCATCCTCACCGCCTTCGGCGCCCCGCCGGTCGACTGGCTGGGACTCGAGCCGTGGAACACGCTGTTCCTCGTCGTCGTCCTCATCTGGACCCAGGCCGGATTCGCCATGACGGTGCTCTCCGCCGCCATCAAGGGCGTCCCCTCCGAGCAGCTCGAAGCGGCCTCGCTCGACGGCACCAGCGCGTGGCAGTCCTTCTGGAACGTCACCGTCCCCGGCATCCGCTCCTCGATCGTGGTCGTCCTCACGACGATCTCGATCGCGTCGCTGAAGGTCTTCGACATCGTCTCGGCGATGACCGGCGGCCGCTCCGACACCACGGTCCTCGCGTTCGAGATGGTCCGCCAGTTCCAGCTCGGCGCCCGCAGCGGCTACAGCGCGGCCCTCGCGGTCATCCTGTTCCTGCTCGTGCTCCCGATCGTCGTCTACAACGCCCGCCAGCTCGCCAAGCAGAGGGAGATCCGATGAGCGTCACGCCCACTCCGATCCAGGTTCCGGTCGACCGCAGCACCGAGCGCGCGCTCGCCCGCGGCGAGTCCAGGATCGAGGCGGCCAGCGGCAAGGTCAAGAAGGCGACGACGTCGCGCGGCGCCACCCTCGCCGCGCTGATCATCGCCGTCATCTGGACCGTCCCCACCCTCGGTCTGTTCATCTCGTCGTTCCGCCCCGCGAACGACATCAAGACGACCGGCTGGTGGACGATCTTCGCCAACCCCGGCTTCACCCTCGACAACTACGCGAACGCGCTCAACTCCGGCGACAGCCTGACCCTGGGCAAGGCGTTCGTGAACTCGCTGGTCATCACGCTGCCGGCGGCGCTGATCCCGATCACGATCGCCAGCCTCGCCGCCTACGCGTTCGCCTGGATCGACTTCAAGGGCCGCAACACGCTCTTCGTCCTCGTGTTCTCGCTCCAGATCGTCCCCATCCAGATGGCGCTCGTGCCGCTGCTGCAGCTGTTCTCGGACGGCCTGCGCATCGGAGGGCTCTACATCCTCCCCGGCCTCGGGGTGAACGGGTTGGACGGCTCCTACGCGAAGGTGTGGATCGCGCACACGATCTTCGCGCTCCCGCTCGCGATCTTCATGCTCCACAACTTCATCTCCGAGATCCCCGGCGAGGTCATCGAAGCGGCACGAGTGGACGGCGCCGGACACGGCCAGATCTTCTTCCGCATCGTGCTCCCGCTCTCGGTCCCCGCCATCGCCTCCTTCGGCATCTTCCAGTTCCTCTGGGTCTGGAACGACCTGCTGGTCGCGACGGTCTTCACCTCCGGACAAGGGCTGCCGATCACGAAGGCGCTGCAGGACCTCACCGGCTCCTACGGCCAATCGTGGGAGCTGCTCACGGCCGGCGCGTTCATCTCGATCATCGTGCCGCTCATCGTGTTCTTCTCCCTCCAGAGGTTCTTCGTCCGCGGCCTCCTCGCCGGCGCCACC
>NZ_PSVF01000048.1:0-14302 GCF_002931975.1 Rathayibacter sp. AY1F3
ATCCCGACGAGTGCTCCGAAGACCGGCCCGACCGGCCTCGCCATCGCCGCACTCGTCGTCGGCATCGTCGCGTTCCTCGTCGGCCTCGTGCCGGTCTTCGGAGCACTCGTCGGGATCGCCGCCGTCGTCCTGGGCATCCTCGCCCTCCGCCGCGGTCAGTCGAAGGCGATGTCGATCACCGGCGTCGTCCTCGGCGGTCTGGCCGTCCTCGCCTCGCTCCTGACGACGATCGGCTTCGGAGCCGCCGTGAACTCCGCCTCGAGCGACCGCCCGGCGGCCGTGATCGTCGAGTCGTCCGAGCCCACGACCGCTCCCGTCGTGCCGGCCACGGAGGAGGCGGAGGTCGTCGAGACGGCGGAGCCCGCACCCGTCGAGACGGCGGAGCCCGCACCCGTCGAGACGGCGGAGCCCGCACCCGTCGAGACGGTCGCCCCTGCCCCGGCGCCTGTCGAGACGGCGGCTGCTGCGCAGGTCTCGCCCGAGTTCGCCTCGGCACTCATCAAGGCGCAGAGCTACTCCGAGATGCTCCACATGAGCAAGGCGGGCCTGTACGGCCAGCTCACCTCCGAGTACGGGGAGCAGTTCTCGCCCGAGGCCGCGCAGTACGCGGTGGACACCGTCTCCGCCGACTGGAACGCCAACGCGCTGGCGAAGGCCAAGGACTACCAGGCCCAGATGGCGATGGCGCCGGAGGCCATCCGCGACCAGCTGACCAGCGAGTACGGGGAGCAGTTCACGAGCGACGAGGCCGACTACGCCATCGCGCACCTGAACGACTAGTCCCACTCGGACCGTCGCGGCACTGCGCGGCCACTGAGCAGGTCCTCCCGGAGCGCGCCGCCGTCCGTCGCCCACGACCCGGGCGACGGAGGGCGGCGGACCACCGGAGCCGGTTCAGGCCAGGACGGCGAGGGTGACGGGGAGCGCCTCGCTCCACCTGCCGGTCAGCCGCTCCTCGCCCTCGAGGAACGGCGGCGCGAGGACCCGCGCGAGGACGAGAGTCAGACCGTCGGCCGAGGTCGTGGTGGTCCGTGCGTCGCTGCGGACGAGCACCGTCGACGGCGGCCCGGACGCTCCGGCGCCTGATCCGCTGCCCTGCACCGTCGCGGTCGGCGGGCGGACGATGCGCTGCCCGTCCTCCTCGAAATGCTGCTCGACCTCCCGGGCGCCGGTGCGGATCGCCGTGGCGAAGGCGGCGATCGCGACTGGGTCGCCGGCACCGTCGTAGACCCAGCGACGACCGAGGACGGTGTGCTCGACGGTCGCGAGGAGATGCGCGTCACCGCCGGCGAGAGGCGAGCCGCGGTAGGTCAGCGGCACCTGGAGCGGCGGCTGCCCGGACGACTGGACGATCAGCGTCTCCACTCCCACCTCGCCATCGGGGTCGTCGAACCGGTAGGCGCCGAGCTGCGTGAATCCGCCGCCCTCGCACCAGGGCTGCGTCGGCGCCCATGCCTCCACGATCTCGAGCTTCCCGGGGGTGATCGTCGCACGGTGCAGAAGGGCCATGCACCGAGAGTAGAGCCGGCCGATCCGTCCGGAGGAGTACCCGTCAGCGAGCGGCGCCCGCCGTCGCCGACTCGGGCAGGCTGCTCATGGGGAGGGTGTACTCGCCCTTGAGCGCCGAGATCCAGACGGTGGTCGGGGCGACGGCGGCGAAGTTCGAGTTGAGCAGCGCCATCAGCGTGGTGTGCAGGGAGTGCGCGTCGATGGAGCCGGCGTCGTTCGCGATCGCGATCGCGCCCGTCGCGTCCGAGAGGACCTCGGCGCGGAGCCCGTGCGTCTCGGCCTCGGCGGCCGAGGCGAGGATGCAGTTGTTGGTCATGTAGCCGACGAGGGTGATCGTGTCGACGTCGTGCTCGCGGAGCCAGTCGAGCAGGTCGGTCCCCGCGAAGACCGTGCCGAACTGCTTCGTGACGTTCTTCCACGAGTCCGAGCGGCGCTTCTCGATCTCCGGGTGCAGCGCGAAGGACGGACCCGACGGGTCGAAGATCGGCGCTCCCTCGCCCGCGCTGTGCTGGACGACGGCGATCGGGAGGCCCGCGGCGGCGGCGGAGTCGAGGGCGGCGGCGATCCTCGGCAGCGACTGCGCGTGCGGCGGGTACTGGATCTCGAGCGGACCGCTGAAGTACTCCTGCTGCACGTCGACGAGGATCAGTGCGCGGCGCGGTGTGGTCATGAGGTGCTCCCATCGGTGGCGGACGTCCCCGATCCTCCCGCCCGGGGCTGGGAGCGGCGGTCAGCCACGCGGCCCGCGACCCGGTCGTGGGCGCAGGCCCACACCTCCTCGTGCTCGAGCGGAGTGAGGACGCCGGCGTCGAGCAGCCTGTCGGCCCGCCGCAGCGCGGCCGCGATCGCCGCCTGCTCGGCGACGGCGGGGGAGTCGACGTCCGCGATCACGAGCCGGCGGGCGCAGGCCCGGCGGAGGCGGCGGGTCGAGCGGGCCGAGAGGAGCAGGAGCGACGCGGTCGGCAGGGCGAGCGCGGCCAGCAGGAGGAGCGGCAGCCGGTCGAGCACGAGCGTCCCGACGGCGCCGGCGGCCGTCACGGCAACGACCAGCTGCGGACCGGCCGCGTGCAGGCGGAGGCGCCTCCGCTCCTCGACGGAGGTGCCGGGCGCGAAGACGACGAGCTCGCTCCGGACGACGCCGTACCGGCTCGCGCCGACGGTGTGGCGGCCCCAGCGGGGGCCGGCGTCGAGGAGGCGGAGGAGCAGGTGCACGAGCGCCATCGTCGGCCCGCGACGGCGGGTGGAAGGGCATCCTGACGGAACGCGGACGCGTACCGGGCCGATCCGCACGGTCCGCTCGCGCGACGCTCACGACCCCCTCACGACGCGGGATCGCGCGTCGACGTCCCTCCGCAGCCGATTACCCGTGAGGAAAGCGTGAGGATCCGCTCATTCCGGGCGGGCGCGCTCCTCACGGCGAGTAGAAACATCCAGTGACCTCTTCCGTCGTCCGTGGCGACCCCGACGCCCTCGAACCCTCCCCTCTCTCCTCCGCGCGCGCGGGCGGGGTGAAGGCGTGGCTCCTCGAGGGCCTCCGCGACGACTCCGGAGCGCACCCCGGCCCCCACGCGGCCACCGGCAAGACGCACTCGTGGTGGCGCGTCATGTGCCTCACCGGCGTCGACTACTTCTCCACCCTCGGCTACCAGCCGGCGATCGCGGCGCTCGCCGCGGGCCTGGTCTCGCCGCTCGCGACGATCGTCCTGGTGGTGCTGACGCTCCTCGGCGCGCTCCCCGTCTACCGCCGCGTGGCCCGCGAGAGCTTCCGCGGCGAGGGGTCGATCGCGATGCTCGAGCGCCTGCTGCCCTGGTGGGGCGGCAAGCTCTTCGTGCTCGTGCTGCTGGGGTTCGCGGCCACCGACTTCATGATCACGATCACCCTCTCGGCGGCCGACGCGACGGCGCACGCGGTCGAGAACCCGTTCGCCCCCGCCTGGTTCCACGGGGCGGAGGTGCCGCTCACGCTGGGGCTGATCGCCCTGCTGGGGATCGTGTTCCTGCGCGGGTTCCGCGAGGCCATCTCGATCGCGGTCGTGCTCGTGGCCGTGTTCCTCCTGCTCAACGCGATCGTGATCGCCGTGGCGATCGGGCACGTGGCCGAGAACCCCGTCGTCATCGGCGACTGGTGGTCGGCGCTCACGACCCAGCACGGGAATCCGCTGATCATGGTCGGCATCGCGCTCATCGTGTTCCCCAAGCTCGCGCTCGGGCTCTCCGGCTTCGAGACCGGCGTCGCGGTCATGCCGCAGATCCGCGGCGACGCGGGCGACACCGAGGACGCCCCGGTCGGCCGCATCCGCGGGGCGAAGCGGCTGCTCATCACCGCCGCCGTCACGATGTCGGCGTTCCTCATCACCTCGAGCTTCGTCACCACGCTGCTCATCCCGCAGGCGCAGTTCCAGCCGGGCGGCGAGGCCAACGGCCGCGCGCTGGCCTACCTCGCGCACGAGTACCTCGGCGAGGGCTTCGGCACGGTCTACGACATCGCGACGATCTGCATCCTCTGGTTCGCGGGCGCCTCCGCGCTGGCCGGCCTGCTCAACATCGTCCCGCGCTACCTGCCCCGCTACGGCATGGCTCCGCAGTGGGCCGGCGCTGTCCGTCCGCTCGTGCTGGTCTTCACCGTCGTCGCTTTCGTCATCACGATCCTCTTCCGCGCCGACGTCGACGCGCAGGGCGGCGCCTACGCGACCGGCGTGCTGGTGCTGATCACTTCCGCGTCCGTCGCCGTGTTCCTCTCGGCGAAGCGCAGGAAGCAGCGCAAGCGCGCCGTGGGCTTCGCGGTCATCGCGCTGGTCTTCGTCTACACGACGGTCGTGAACGTGGTCGAGAGGCCCGACGGCGTGCGGATCGCGGCGGTCTTCATCGTCGGCATCCTCGCGGTCTCGCTCGTCTCGCGGGTGCACCGCTCGTTCCAGCTGCGCGCCACCTCCGTGGTGTTCGACGCCGCCGCGATCGACTTCCTCACCACGGACGCCGACGACTACGGCGTGATCCGCATCCTCGCGAACGAGCCCGACGACGGCTCCGAGGCGGAGTACCGGGACAAGCTGGCGGAGGAGCAGCGCGACAGCAACCTGCCGATGCGCGGCCCGGTGCTCTTCCTCGAGGTGCACACCACCGACTCCTCCGACTTCGAGGAGGACCTGGTCGTGCAGGGCCGCGTCTGCCACGGCTTCCGCGTGCTGACGGTGACCAGCGGCAACATCCCGAACACCATCGCCACGGTGCTGCTCGAGATCCGCGACCTCACCGGCGTGATCCCGGACGTCTACTTCGAGTGGACCGAGGGCGGCCCCATCTCGAACATGTTCCGCTTCCTCATCACCGGCACCGGCGAGGTCGCCCCCGTCACCCGCGAGGTCCTCCGCCGCGCGGAGTCCCGCCGCGACCGCCGGCCGGGCGTGCACGTGGGCTGACGCCTGCTGCGCGGCGGGGGCGTGGCGGCGCCGAGGTGCCGCTGCTGCTGCAGGATGCCGCCGAGACGCTGCTCCATCGGCGACACACCGCGGCAGGAGCGGTGCGTCGGCGGAGGAGGCGGTGTCCCGGCGCGCGGCGGCCCCGTAGCGTGGGCGGCGGGCGCCCGTCGGGGCGCCGACACCGACGAACGGACGACGATGACCCTCGAGGACCAGCGCGCGCACATCCTGACCGGCGCCGTGTACGACGACATGACCCCCGAGCTGGTCGCCGCGCGCGAGCGGGCGGTCCTCGCCTCGAACGCGTACAACGCGAGCTTCGGGCGCCCATCGGTCGAGCGGGAGGCTCTGCTCCGCGAGCTCGTCGCCTCGGTGGGCGCGGACACGCACCTCGAGCCGACGTTCCGCTGCGAGTTCGGGTTCAACATCACGATCGGCGACCGCTTCTACGCGAACTTCGACTGCATCCTGCTCGACGGCGCCCCGATCACGATCGGCGACGACGTGCTGTTCGGCCCGCGCGTCTCGATCTACACGTCGAATCACGCCCTCGACCCGGCCGAGCGCGCCGCCGGCGCCTGCACCGCGAAGCCGGTCGTCGTCGGTGACGGCGTCTGGATCGGCGGCGGCGTCACGATCAACCAGGGCGTCACCATCGGCGACGGGGCCGTGATCGGCTCGGGCAGCGTCGTCACCCGCGACGTCCCCCCGCTCACCATCGCCGCCGGCGTCCCCGCCCGCGTCCTCCGCTCGATCACCCCCGACGACCGGACCGGCTACCGCCCGGCCCACTGACGCCGACTCCGAGTCGCCGGCCCGCTGACATCGGCTCCGAGTCGCCGCGCGAGGGACGGCTCCCGGCCTCGCGGCGATCCGGCCTCAGGACTTCACGGTCGACAGAGGCTCGGTGATGCTCTCGAGGCTGCGGCGCTCGGCGTCGACGCCGAAGATCAGGGCGATCACGCCGCCGAGGATCATCACGGCGGCGCCGACGAAGTACCCGATCGTCAGCGGTCCGCGGTCGCTGCCGTCGCCGATCAGGGCGCCGTAGAGGGCGGGGGCGACCGCTCCGGCGATCTGGCCGAGGGTGAAGAAGTACGAGATCGCCTGGCTGCGCAGCTCGAGCGGGAAGATCTCGCTCACGGTGAGGTAGGCGCTCGAGGCTCCCGCGGAGGCGAAGAAGAACGACACGCACCAGAGGATCGTCTGCGTCGTCGCGGTCAGGACGTCCATGCTGAAGAGGACCGCCGAGACGGCCAGGACCGCTCCCGAGACGCCGTAGGTGAGGAAGATCATCTTCCGCCGGCCCCACACGTCGAACAGGTGGCCGAGCACCAGCGGCCCGACGAGGTTGCCGATCGCGAACGGGAAGAAGAAGTACGAGATCGCGCTCTGCTCGACTCCGTAGAAGTTCTCGAGCACCAGCGCGTAGGTGAAGAAGATCGCGTTGTAGAGGAACGACTGGGTGATCATCATCGTCGCGCCCACCAGCGTCCGCTTCGGGTACTGCCGCAGCAGCACCCGGGCGATGGTGCGGAACGGGATGCTCTCCGTCGCCTTCACGGTGATCGCCTTCGCGTCGTCGACAGGCTCGAGCACGCCGCCCTCGGCCTCCACCCGGCGCTCGATCTCGTCGACGGTGCGCTCCGCCTCCTCCTCGCGGCCGTGCGTCATCAGCCAGCGGGGGCTCTCGGGGATGTGGCGGCGGAGGTAGATGATCGCCAGTCCGAGGATCGGGCCGAGGAAGAAGCCGAGGCGCCAGCCGACGTTCTCGGCGAAGAGCGCGTCGTTCAGGAAGAACAGGTTGGCCGCGGAGCCCAGAGCCGCGCCGCCCCAGTAGGTGCCGTTGATCGCGATGTCGACGCGGCCGCGGTACTTGGAGGGGATGAGCTCGTCGATCGCGGAGTTGATCGCCGCGTACTCGCCGCCGATCCCCATGCCCGCGAAGAAGCGGAACACGGCGAGGAAGACGTAGTTCGGCGCGAGTCCCGCCAGGCCGCTGGCGACCAGGTAGATGACGAGCGTCAGGATGAACAGCTTGCGCCGCCCGAGCTTGTCGCTCAGCCGCCCGAAGATCAGGGCGCCCGCGATCTGCCCGCACAGGTAGATCGTGCCGAGCAGGCCGACCTCGAAGGCCGAGAGCCCGAACTCCTTCGCGAAGCCGGCGGAGGCGACGATCTGGATCTCGAGTCCGTCCAGCACCCACGAGAAGCCGAGGCCGACGACGATCGACCAGTGGAAGCGGGTCCAGGGGAGCCTGTCGATGCGGGCGGGCACGAGGCTCCGGACCGGGCCGCGCGGACTGGTGGATGTCGACATGGCGAGCGCCTTCCTGTCGCCCCGGCGTCGTTGCGGAGGAACGCTGTCCCGAGCGCGGCGAGACGACACTAGACCCGCGGGCGGTTCCATATCGCCGGGCTATTCACCCCTTGTCACGGACCGCCGAGCGGGTGTATCCCGGGGATCGGTGCCCACCCGGAGGCGGAGCGCGGCGCGGAGCTCATCCGCCCGGATTCGGAGCGAGGCGCGGTGGACGCGAGCCCGGATCCGTCCCGCGGGGCCTGACACCGCCCGCCTCCTCGGCCTAGCGTGGAGGCATGATCGACGCGACGCCCGCGGGCACCCCCACCTACGTCCTCAGCGAGGGGCCCGTCTGGGATCCGGACACCGCCCGCCTCACCTGGGTCGACATCGAGGCCGGCGCGGTCCTGTCCGCCCCCGTCACCGCGGAGGGGATCGGAGCGATCTCGCGCACCGACGTCGGCGAGCAGGTCGGCGCCGCGCTGCCCCTGGGCGACGGGCGGACGCTCGTCGCGCTGACCCGACGGCTCGCGATCCTGGAGGTCGACGGCTCCCTCTCGCGCGGCTCCGAGCTGCTGCCCGAGGGGCACCGCTTCAACGACGGCACGATCGACCCGCAGGGGCGCCTCCTGGTCGGTTCGCTGACGCTCGGCGAGTCGGCCGGCGACGACGTCCTGCTGCGCATCGAGCACGACGGATCCGTCACCGTGCTCGACGACGACCTGCGGCTCTCGAACGGACTCGGCTTCTCGCCGGACGGCTCCGTGCTGTACTCGGCCGACACCGAGTCGGGCGTGATCCACCGCCGCTCCTACGCGGACGCCGAGCACGGCCCGCGCGAGCCGTTCGTCGAGCTCGAGGAGGGCGTGTTCGCCGACGGGCTGACCGTGGACGCCGACGGCCGCGTGTGGGTCGCGGTCTGGGGCGGGAGCGGCGTCCGCGTGTTCGAGGCCGACGGCAGCCCGGTCGAGGGCGAGGGCATCAGGATCGACGCCCCGCACTCCTCCAGCATCGCCTTCGCGGGGGAGGACCTGGACATCGCGGTCGTCACCTCCGCATCACGCGACCTCTCGGCGGACGAGCGGGCGCGTCATCCGCACGCCGGCGGACTGTGGATCGCGCAGCCCGGAGCCCGCGGCCGCGCCGCCACGCGCTGGGTGGAGGGCCCTCTGCCCTAGGGACGGCCGGTCGCCCGTCAGACGGCGGGCGCCGTCGGCGGGCTCGGCTCCGACGCGGGCTGCGGCACGAGGGTCAGCCGCGAGATGCGGTAGCGGTCCGTCTCGGCCACGCGGAGCAGGTGGTCGCCGACGAGGACGGAGTCGCCCACGACGGCCACACGGCCGATCCGGTCGAGGACGAACCCGCCGACCGTCTCGTACGGGCCCTCGGGCAGCTCGATGCCCAGCTGCTCCGCCAGATCCTCGAGGATCATCCCGCCGTCGACGTCGTGCAGCTGCTCGGCCGCCTTCGCATCGACCGCCTGGCGGGCGCCGTCGTACTCGTCGTAGATCTCGCCGACGAGCTCCTCGAGCAGGTCCTCCAGCGTGATGATGCCGTCGGTTCCCCCGTACTCGTCGATGACGACCGCGATCTGGTGGCCGTCCTGCCGCATGGTGCGCAGGGCCGCGAGCACCTTCGTCGTGCCGGGGACCGCGAGGATCGGGCGGGTGATGTCGGCGACGCTGCTCGCGGTGCCGGCGCGGCCCGCCTCCGGGAACGCGGACATCAGGTCGCGCACGTGGACGAAGCCGAGCACGTCGTCGAAGTCGTCGCCGACCACCGGGTAGCGCGAGTGCGGCTGGTCGAGGACCGCCGCGTAGCCCTCGGCCACGCTGAGCGCGCCGCGGAGGAAGTCGACGTCCGGGCGCGGGCGCATCACCTCGGCGACGCGGCGGTCGTCCGCGCGGAAGATGTCGGTGAGCAGCCGGCGGCTGTCCTCGTGGATCTCGGTGTTGCTGGAGATCATGTCGCGCACCTCGTCGGCCGAGACGCTCTCGCCCTTCTCGCGCGGGTCGGCGCCGAGGAGGCGGACGACGGCGTCGGTCGAGACGGACAGCAGCCAGATCACGGGGCGCATCAGGCGCGCGAGGGCGTTGAGCGGGGGCGCGAGGGCCTTGGTGAACGCGACGGACTTCTGCATCGCCAGGCGCTTGGGGACCAGCTCGCCCAGCACCAGGGAGAGGTACGCGATGACGAGGGTCATCAGGATCAGGGCGACGGTCGAGGCGGCGGAGGCCGAGAGGCCGAGCGACTGCAGCGGCGGCACGAGGTCGGGCGCGATGGTCGAGGCGCCGTACGCCGAGGAGAAGAAGCCGGCGAGCGTGACGCCGATCTGGACCGCGGAGAGGAACGTGTTGGGGTTGCGGACGAGCTCGGCGATGCGCCGGCCGCGCTCGCTGCCGGCCTCGATCGCGCGGACCTGGCTCTCGCGGAGGCTGACGATGGCCATCTCGGTGCCCGCGAAGACGCCTCCGAGGAGGACGAACAGCACGACGAGGCCGATGTTGAGGAGGGTGTCGAGATCCACGCCGACCAGAGTAGGGATGCCGGCCGTGAGAACGCCTCGTGGACTCTCAGGGAGCGGGGTCGGGCGGGATGACGCCCCGCCCGCCCCTCGCTCAGGACGCGTCGGCCGGGCGCACGCCGATCGTGAGGATGAGGTTCGCGTAGATGCGGCGGTCGCCCGAGGCGATGGTGAGCGCGACGTCGGGGGTGCGCGCTTCGGCGTAGAAGGCGTGCCGCTCGAGCGAGGTGAAGGGGACGCCGTCGAGGGACCGGCGGAAGGCGTCCTGCGCGGGGACGTCGATGCCGGGCGCGGGGGTCATGACCGTCGCCTCCTCGACGACGATCGCCGAGAGCAGGGCGTCGAGGATCTCGTCGACGGTCAGCATGTCGGGCCGGAGGTTCAGGTGCACCAGGGCGGAGTTCGGTCCGAGCGTGGTGCCGACGGGGTAGTTGCCGTCGGCGATGAGGACGCGGGAGCCGTGGCCGGCGCGGGCGAGCGCGTGCAGGATCTCGGGGTGGAGGAGGGTCGTGGTCAGCAAGAGGAGCTCCTAGAGGTCGTGGAGGTGGGCGACGGACGAGCCGGCGAGCAGGCGGCCGGGGAGCCTCCGCTCCTGGGGGCCGGGCTGCTCCGCCCCGGAGTCGAGGCGGAGGCGGACGAGGGCGGCGGCCTTGGCGGCGATCGCCTCGGTCGGCTGGGCGATCGTGGTCAGGTGCGGGCGGACCACGCGGGCCAGCTCGACGTTGTCGAAGCCGACGACGGAGAGGTCCGTCGGCACGCGCAGCCCGGAGTCGCCGAGGGCGATCAGGGCGCCGACCGTCAGCTCGCGGTTGCTCGCGAACAGGGCGGTCGGCCGGGGGCTCAGGGCGAGGATCCGCTCGACGGCGGCGATCCCGCTCTCGACCGTCAGCGGGCCGCGCACCACGGCGTCGGCGGCGGGGTGGACGCCGCGCTCGGCCAGGGCGGCGAGGAAGCCGGCCGTCCGCTCCCGGGTGGAGGACACTCCGTCCTCCCCGCCGAGCACCGCGATCGAGCGGTGGCCGTGGTCGAGGAGGTGGCGGGCGGCGGAGGCGCCGGCGCCCGCGTTGTCGAGCGCGACGCGATCGGTGACCAGTGCGTCGTCGATCCAGTCGACGACCACCACGGGGGTGCCCTGCTCGGAGGCGCGGCGCAGCGCGTCGACGTCGCCCGCGGACGGCACCGCCACGATCCCGTCGACCATCTTCTCGAGCAGCAGGTCGACCGCGGCTCCCGGCTCGGGGCGGCTCACACCGACCAGCACGCCGATGCCCTCTCCGCGCAGGGCCCGCTCGAGGCCCGCGATGATCGAGAGGTGGAACTCGTTGTCGAGGGCGGGCAGCAGAACCCCGACCGTGCGGGAGCGCCGCGAGCGCAGGCCGCGCGCGAAGCCGTTGACGCGGAAGCCGACCTCGGCGGCCGCCGCCTCGATCGCTGCCCGGTTCTCAGGACGCACGGAAAGCCCGTTGTAGTGCTTCGAGATGGTCGAGAGCGAGAGGCCGGTCAGCCGCTGCAGGTCCTTGTAGGTGGCCACGTCACAGGGTGGCGCGGGGCGAGCCGTAGCCGCTCCAGCCCGGGATCGTGCCGTCGGCGTCCCACAGGTCGAGCCAGCCGGTGCTGCCGGGCCAGAGGAAGACCTGGCCCTTGATCAGCCGGTTGTTGCGCTCGGCGCCGCGCAGCGCCTCCTGCTCCTCGGCCGTGAGCACCAGGGAGGCGGCGGCCAGGTTCGCCTCGATCTGCTCCGGCTTCACCGCGAACGGGATCGGGATCTGGCCGCGGTTCACCGCCCAGGCGAGGCACACGACGGCCGGATGCACGCCCCGCTCCTCGGCGATCGCCCGCACCGCGGGGTGCTCGATGTCGACGATGTCGCCCTCCACCCGGTCGCGCTCGGGCCGCGACGGCGAGCCCAGCGGCGAGTAGCCGATCGGCTGGATGCGGTGGTCGAGGCAGAAGCGGAAGAGCTCCGGCTGCTGGAAGCAGGGGTGCAGCTCCATCTCGTTCAGCTGCGGGGCGATGCGGACGTCGGCGAGGATCCGCTCGAGCTTGGGGATCGTGACGTTGGAGGTGCCGAGGTGCCGGACGAGGCCCCGGTCGACCAGGCTCTCGAGCGCGCGCCAGGTCTCGAGGAACGCCTCGTGGACGTACGGGCGGGCGTGCGGATCGCGTGCGTCGGTCTCGGCGTGCGGCGGGTGGTGGTTGGGGAAGGGCCAGTGCACGAAGACGGCGTCGAGCACGTCGAGGCCGAGATCGGCGAGCGAGCGCTCGACGGAGGCGACGGCCGCCGCGGGCTCGTGCGCGTCGTTCCAGATCTTCGACATGACGAAGAGCTCGTCGCGGTCGACTCCGGAGTCGGCGATCGCCCGGCCGACGCGCGGCTCGTTGCCGTAGACGGTGGCGCAGTCGAGGAGGCGGAAGCCGGCGCGGAGGGAGTGCTCGACCGCGAGGCCGACGGTCTCGGCGTCGTAGCGGTCGGAGCCGAACGTGCCGGCGCCGATCGCGGGGATGCGGCTGCCGCTCGCGAGGACGCGGTGGCTCGGCGGAGTGGGGGCCATGCGGATCCTCCTGGTGCGGCGGCGGGCGAAACGTTGCGCTTCACGGTAGGCGGGGAAGGTTGGCGGCGTCAACGATGCTGTGGACTTGTGTGCGTAACGTTTCGTGCGGTGGGTGCTTTCGTCCTCCGTTCCTGCCCCGCCTCCCTCGAGAGTCCAGTAGTCGTCGCACTCGAGGTCGACTGCGACGACTCCTGGACTGTCGAGAAGAGCCCCGCCCCTCCGCTCAGACCAGCCGGCGCGACTCCTCCGTGACCACGCGGAACCAGCGCGCGCCGTAGCCGTCGAGGGGCACCGATACGGCGCCGTCCTCGCCGAGCGGGAGCGACTCGCCGCCGAGGGAGTCGACCAGCCGCGCCCCGGCGGGGGTGTCGGGGAGCGTCAGGTGCGCCGTGCGCGGGTTCGACGCCAGGTTGTGCACCGCGACGGTCGTGCCGGTCGACGCGGACATCCGGTGCGCGAGCACGCTCGGCTCGTCGCAGGGGAGGTGCGTGTACTCGCCCCACCCGATCTCCGGCGACCGCCGGTACAGCCAGGCGAGGCCCTTCACGTGGGCCAGGAGGGAGTCCGGATCCTGGAGCTGCGCGGCCGCGTTCACGTGCTCGGGTCCGAAGCCGCCGCCGGGAGGGGCGGCGATCAGGTCGGAGGCGTCGGCACGCGAGAACCCGCCGTTGGCGGCGCTGCTCCACTGCATCGGGGTCCGCACGGCGCTGCGGCCCGGGATGTCGGCGTTCTCGCCCATCCCGATCTCCTCGCCGTAGTAGAGCACCGGGGTCCCGGGCAGCGAGAAGACCAGGCTGTGGACCAGGCGGACGCGGCGCGGGTCGCCGTCGACCATCGGCGGGAGGCGGCGGACGATGCCGCGCCCGTGGATCCGCTGCGACTGCTCCGGAGCGAACGCCGCGAAGACCTCGTCGCGCTCGTCGTCGCTCAGCTGGTCGAGGGTGAGCTCGTCGTGGTTGCGCGCGAAGTTCGCCCACTGGCTGCCGACGGAGATCTCGGGGCGGCTCGCGAGCGCCTCGACGAGCGGCGCCGCCTCCTCCCGGGCCAGCGCGAGGTAGAGGCGCTGGTTGCCGATGAAGTCGAACTGCATCGACAGCTCGTCCGCGTCCTCTCCGCCGAAGAAGCCGAGCTGCTCCTCGCGGGTCACGTTGACCTCGCCCAGCAGCATCGCCTCGCCGGAGCGCCGCGAGACGAAGCGGCGCAGCAGGCGCAGCCACTCGTGCTCGTCGCGTTCGCCGGGCTCGATCAGGTACGGCACCGCGTCGACCCGGAAGCCGTCGACGCCCAGCTGCAGCCAGAACCCGATGAGCTTCGCGATCTCGTCGCGCACGGCCGGGTTCTCGGTGTTGAGGTCGGGCTGGTGCCGGTAGAAGTGGTGCAGGTAGTACTGGCCCGCCTCCTCGTCGCGGAACCAGACGCCGTCCTCCGCGTCCGGGAACACGTTCGCGGGCTGGTCGGCGGGCGGCTCGTCGCGCCAGACGTAGTAGTCGCGGTACGGGCTGTCGCGAGAGGAGCGGGCGGCCTGGAACCAGGGGTGCTGGTCCGAGGTGTGGTTGACGACGAGGTCGACGATCACGCGCATCCCGCGGTCGTGGGCGGTCCGGATCACCTCGACGACGTCGCCGTGATGCCCGAAGCGCTCGTCCACTCCGTAGAAGTCGCTGATGTCGTAGCCGTTGTCGCGGCCGGGGGACCGGTAGAACGGCGCGAGCCAGAGGCAGCTGACGCCCAGCTCGGCCAGATAGTCGATCCGGTGGACGAGGCCCTCGAGGTCGCCGACACCGTCGTCGTCCCAGTCCATGAACGTCTTCACGTCGAGGTTGTAGAAGACGGCGGTGCGCCACCACAGGTCGCTCGTGTCGGTGACCCTCATGCGCGGGGCTCCGGGCGGGAGGAGGCGGAGGGTGCGGGGGTGAGTGGCGCGGGCGCGGTTGTGAGCGTGCGGGTGGCGGCGGTGCGGGTGGCGGCGTGCGGGTGCTCGTGATGCGTCACGGAGG
>NZ_PSVF01000049.1:0-12449 GCF_002931975.1 Rathayibacter sp. AY1F3
GCCGGCGGGCGACGGCGACGACGCTCAGGGAGGTCGCGGCGGCGGCCGCGAGCACGAGCACGAGGACAGCCGCGGGGTGCGGCTCCCCGAGCAGGAGCAGCGCGGCCAGCGCGGCCCAGGCGAGGGCGCCTCCGGTGGCGACGGGGCCGAGGTGCGGGGTGGCGGCGGGTGCAGTGGCGGTCATGGTGCGTCCTCTCGTCGTGGTCCTCCGAGCCTCGCGGAGGCCCGTCGGCGGAACCAGATCAGCATCCGGGCACGGCAGCATCCGGACATGCGGCGGACCCCCCGGCTCCGCGCGGGCCGGAGGGTCGGGGGCCCACCGGACGCCCGGGCAGGCTCCGGCCGTGGCAGCATCCGGTCAGCCGGCCTCGCGCAGCCTCCCGCCGGCGAGGTGCAGGCAGCGCTGCGCGCGGCGGGCGACGGCGGAGTCGTGGGTGACGATGACCAGCGTCAGCCCGCGCTCCCGCCACAGCTCCTCGAGCAGCAGCATGATCTCGTCGCGGGTGCCCTCGTCGAGGGCGCCGGTCGGCTCGTCGGCCAGGAGCACGCGCGGATCCTTGACGAGCGCGCGGGCGATCGCGACGCGCTGCTGCTGGCCGCCGGAGAGCTCAGCGGGCAGGTGGTCGACCCGGTCGCCCAGGCCGACCGAGACGAGGGCCGCTCGGGCCCGCTCGGCGCGCTCGCCGGCGCGGATCCTCTGCGGGGCGAGAGCGGTCTCGACGTTCTCGAGCGCGGTGAGCGTCGGGATCAGGTTGAAGCTCTGGAAGACGATCCCCACCTCCGTCGCGCGCACGGACGCCAGGACGCCGTTCCCCGCGGAGGAGAGCTCCCGGTCGTCGAGGAGGACGGTGCCGGAGGTCGGCCGGTCGAGGGCGCCGAGCAGCTGAAGCAGGGTCGATTTGCCCCCGCCGGTCGGCCCCTGGACGGCCACCATCTGGCCGTCGGGGATGGTCAGGGTCACGTCCGCGAGCGCGGTGACCGCGGTTCTCGCGGTGTCGTAGCGCTTGCTGACGTCGGTGAGGGTGTACACAAGTGGTCCTTTCGAGTGGGGGACGGAGCGGTGGCGGATCAGGCGGCGGAGCGCAGCGCCGCGGCAGGGCGCAGGCGGGCGGCCCGCCAGCCGCCGAAGGCCCCGGCGAGGAGTCCGCCGAGCACGGCGAGACCGACGGCGAGCAGGATCACCGGCACGGTGACCGGTAGGGAGAGGACCACGTCGGCGGTGGTCGCAACGGCCCGCTGTGCTCCGGGCCCGCCGAAGCCCCCGGGTCCGGCGGCCTGAGCCGTGGCCGTCGAGCCCGACAGGGTCGGCCCGACGGCGTTGACGATCGCCACTCCGATGAGCCCCAGCAGCATGCCGGCCGCGCCGCCGAGGAGACCCTGCACCACGGACTCGCCCGCCACCTGGCGGACGATCGCGCCGTCGCTCCAGCCGATGGCCTTCAGCGTGCCGAACTCGCGGGTGCGGCGGGCGACCCCGGAGACCGTGAAGAGGACCGCGATCAGGAACGCGGCCGCCAGCACCAGCAGCGAGAGCCACGTGCCGAGCTCGGCGACGAGCTCGCCCGCCGTCGAGAGCGAGCCCGAGACGGTGGAGGCGAGGTCGGCCTGGGTGGCGACCGTCGTGTCCGGCAGGGCGGCCTGCAGCGCGGCCTGGATCGCGGAGATGTCGTTTGCCGACGCGGCCTGCACGTACACGGACGAGATCATCCCGGCCTGCCCGGAGAGCGTCTGTGCCACGTCGAGCGGGACGTAGGTGTCGGAGGCGCTGCTCGCCTCGGTCGAGTCGGAGGTGACGATGCCGACCACGGCGAAGTCCGTGCCGCCGATCGCAAGCGTCGATCCGACCGAGAGCCCGGCCGTGTTGGCGTACGCGGAGTCGACGACTACCACGTCCTGCCCGGCGTCCTCGGCCGTGAGCGTGCGGCCGTCGGTGAGCGCGACGTCGGCCAGCGGGCCGATCGCGGAGCCGGAGGGGTCGAGTCCGAGCACCGAGAACGAGTCGACGCCGAACGACGAGCCCCCTGCGCCGTCGGGTCCCCCCGCCGGGGGAGCGCCGGCCCCGTCTTGATCCGTCGGTGCGGCGGCGGCGTCCGTGCCGGTCTGCGTCCGCCCGGGCAGCTCGCCCGAGAAGGTCGTGCTGGTCAGCGCGAGCACGCCGATGGCGGTCCGCACGTCGTCGACGCCGAGTGCGGTCTGCACGGCGGAGGAGTCGAAGGTCGCGGTGCCGCGGTCTGCTTGCAGCAGGGAGCGGCTGACAGAGGTGGTGCCGTCGTCGGTGGTGCCGTCCCCCGAGCCGAAGTCGAAGCGCTGCCCGCCGCCGGAATCGTCGGCGGGTGCGGCGGCGGCCCGGGTGACGGTGATGTCGGTGCCCACTCCGTAGACGGATCCGAGGACCGATGCCTGCGCGGTGCGGACGCCGGCGGCGAAGGAGGTGACGAGGATGACGAGGGCGATGGCGAGCGCCAGTCCGGCGGCGACGATCATCGTCTGCCGTCGCCGGTGGGTGAGCTCGCGCCGGAGGTAGATGGCGAACACGGGGTCCTTCCGAGAGGGGCCGGGCGCGGGATCGCTCGGCTTCCTCGACCGTAGGGAGACCTCCTCTCCGGACCTTCGCTGTCGGCTATGGGCACCCGATGAGCGCAGCCGCTCCTTCCGGCGCGCTCCTGCTCCCCGGGCGCCCGCTCTTCCCGGGGCGGTGCCCGCGGTCGTAGGCTCGCGCTCATCCGCAACGGGAGGGGCCGACGATGACCGCCACGAGAGAGACGTCCGCCCCGCCCGAGCTCAAGCGGGTGCTCGGCCCCAAGCTGCTGCTGCTGTTCGTGGTCGGCGACATCCTCGGGACCGGGATCTACGCCCTCACCGGGCAGGTCGCGGCCGAGGTGGGCGGGGCCGCGTGGCTCCCCTTCGTGATCGCGTTCGTCGTCGCCACGCTCACCGCCTGCTCCTACCTGGAGCTGGTGACGAAGTACCCGCAGGCGGCGGGCGCCGCGCTCTACGCGCACAAGGCGTTCGGGATCCACTTCGTCACGTTCCTCGTCTGCTTCACCGTGATGGCGAGCGGGATCACCTCGGCCTCCGCCGCCTCGGGCGCCTTCGCGAGCAACTTCGCGATCGGCTTCGGCCTCGGGGACGGCGCGGGGACGCGGCTGAGCATCGCGCTGGTGTTCATGGTCTGCATCGCCCTGGTGAACCTGCGCGGTGTCGCCGAGAGCGTCGGGCTGAACGTGGTGCTCACCCTGATCGAGCTCTCGGGCCTGCTGCTGGTGATCTTCGTGTGCTTCTTCGCGGTGTTCGGCGGGCAGGCCGACTTCTCGCGGGTGGTCGCGTTCGAGGCGCCGGAGGACAAGTCGCTGCTGCTCGCGGTGAGCACCGCGACCTCGCTGGCGTTCTTCGCGATGGTCGGCTTCGAGGACTCGGTGAACATGGCGGAGGAGACGAAGGAGCCCAGCCGCATCTTCCCGCGCGTGATGCTCACGGGTCTCGGCATCACCGCCGTGGTCTACGTGCTCGTGTCCACGCTCGCCGTCGCGATCGTCCCCGTGGGGGAGCTTGCCGGCAACGACACTCCGCTCGTCACGGTCGTCGAGGCCGCGGCGCCCGACTTCCCGATCTCGACGCTGCTGCCCTTCATCTCGCTCTTCGCCGTGGCCAACAGCGCGCTGATCAACATGATGATGGCCAGCCGCCTGCTCTACGGGATGAGCCGCCAGGGCGTGCTGCCGCCGTTCCTGCAGAACGTGCTGCGCGGACGGCGCACGCCGTGGGCGGCGATCCTCTTCACGACGGTGATCGCCCTGCTCCTCACCGCCTACGTGTCGCGCGACCCCTCCGACCCGATCGCGGTGCTGCTGGGCGGGACCACGTCGCTCCTCCTGCTGGCGGTCTTCGCCGTCGTCAACGTCTCCGTGCTGGTGCTGCGGCGGCAGCCGGTCGAGCACCGTCACTTCCGGACCCCCACCGTGCTGCCGGTGCTGGGCACGATCGCCTGCGTCTACCTGGTTCTGCCGATCACCTCGGGACGCGACACCGCCCAGTACGGCATCGCGGGGGTGCTGCTCGTGATCGGCGTCCTGCTCTGGGCGGCGACCTTCATCGACCGGCGGGTCCGCGGCTATGCGCGCACCGCGGCGATCGCTCCGGAGGAGCTCGACGCCGATCCCGCAGAGGACGCATCGGGAGCGCACAGCGACGGCATCGGCCGGTCATAGCCGATCCATAGGGAACTCCCGATACTGGAGTCATGAGCACCCCGGCCCCCTCGAAGCACCTCGCCCCCGCGCAGCGCACCCGCCTGAAGCGGGCCGACGGGACGCCGATCCGCGTCCTCGTCGTCGACGACGAGAGCACCCTCACCGACCTGCTCCAGATGGCGCTGCGCTACGAGGGCTGGGAGGTGCGCACCGCCGCCGAGGGCCGCGCCGCGATCACGATCACCCGCGAGTTCCGACCGGACGTGATCGTGCTCGACGTGATGCTCCCCGACATCGACGGCCTCCAGGTCCTGCAGCGGGTCCGCGCGGACGGCAGCGAGACCCCGGTCCTCTTCCTCACCGCGAAGGACGCGCTCGACGACCGGATCGCCGGGCTCACCGCCGGCGGCGACGACTACGTCACCAAGCCCTTCTCCCTCGAGGAGCTGGTCGCCCGGATGCGCGGCCTCATCCGCCGCAGCACCCTGCTCGCCAACGACGCGGACGACCCCGAGGTCGTCGTGGGGGACCTGGTGCTGAACGAGGACAGCCACGAGGTCCGCCGGGGCGGCGACGAGATCGAGCTGACCGCCACCGAGTTCGAGCTGCTGCGCTTCCTGATGCGCAATCCGCGCCGCGTGCTCAGCAAGGCCCAGATCCTCGACCGGGTCTGGTCGTACGACTTCGGCGGCAAGTCGAGCGTGGTCGAGATCTACATCTCGTACCTGCGCAAGAAGATCGACGCCGGCCGCTCGCCGATGATCCACACCGTGCGCGGCGCCGGCTACCTCCTGAAGCCCGCCGACCAGTGAGCCGCACCGGCCGCCCGTCGCTCGGCGACTTCGCGACCCGCTCCGCCCTCCGCAGCTCCCGCCGCGGCCGGCGCGCGCCGTGGACTCTGCGGCGGCGGATGGTCGTCGCCGTGGTCGCGCTCGTCGCGGTGACGGCGGGCGTCGTGGGAGCGGTGAGCGTGCTCTCGGCGCGGTCGATCCTCTACGGCAGCACGGACGCGTCGCTCAGCCAGTCGGTCACGCGCCTCCAGGACTTCGACGGGCCGAGCCGCTTCGGCGGGTCGAGCGCGATCGAGCAGGCCACGACCTGCCCGAGCGGATCCTTCGGCGGCGGCCCGAGCCAGAACCTCAGCACCATCACCGCCGTCCAGGGCTCGGACGGCTCCTTCATCGGCGCCTACGTCGACGCCGACGGGGTCTGCCGGCAGTTCTCGGACCCGGCCGACTCGGTGCTCGCGGCGGCCGTCGCCGCAGGGGGCGAGGAGGCGACCATCGAGCTGCCCGGGAGCCTCGGGACCTACCGCGTGCGCGCGGCGGCGGTCGAGGGCTCCGTCGTCGTCGTCGGCGTCCCCCTGGGCGAGGTCGCCGAGACGCTCGCCTCCCTCACCTGGGTGGTCGTCGTGGTGGTGCTGCTGGCGATGCTGCTGGTCGCCCTCGTCGCCACCGCGATCATCCGCGTGGCCCTGCGGCCCCTGGAGCGGGTGGAGGCGACGGCGACCCGCGTGGCCGAGCTGCCGCTGGACCGCGGCGCCGTCGAGCTGGTCGACCGGGTCCCGGAGGAGGACGCCGACACCCGCACCGAGGTCGGCCGGGTCGGCGCCGCCTTCAACCGCATGCTCGACCACGTCACCGGTGCGCTGGAGTCGCGGCAGGCGAGCGAGGACAAGGTGCGGCAGTTCGTCGCCGACGCCTCGCACGAGCTGCGGACCCCCCTCGCGGCGATCCGCGGCTACGCGGAGCTGCCCCGTCGGGGCGGGACCGAGCTGCCGGAGTCGGCCGCCTACTCCCTCGACCGGATCGAGTCCGCCGCCACCCGGATGACCTCGCTGGTCGAGGACCTCCTCCTGCTCGCCCGCCTCGACGAGGGCCGCGACCTCGAGAAGGAGCCCGTCGACCTGACGCTGCTCGTGATCGAGGCGCTGTCGGACGCGCACGCCGCGGGCCCCGACCACGAGTGGGACCTCGAGCTCCCCGAGGAGCCGATCGAGATCCGCGGCGACGGCTTCCGGCTGCACCAGGTGGTCGCCAATCTGCTGCGGAACGCGACCGTGCACACGCCCCCCGGCACCCGGGTCGTGGCGGCGCTCGCCGAGGAGGTGTCGGAGGGGCGGCCGATCGCAGTCGTGACGGTCACCGATTCCGGCCCGGGCATCGCGCCGGAGCTGGTGCCGGTGCTGTTCGAGCGCTTCGCCCGCGGCGACTCCTCCCGAGCGCGCACGACCGGATCGACGGGGCTGGGCCTGGCGATCGTGGCGGCGGTCGTCGACGCCCACGGCGGGCGCGTCCTCGTCGCGTCCGAGCCGGGGCGCACGAGCTTCCGCGTCGAGCTGCCGGCGGGTTGAGGGCCGGGAGGGCGGTCTCCCGCCGCCCGCCCTACACCGAGACGCCCAGCCGGCGGCGCGCGTCGTCGAGGGTCCGCACCACGGCGACCACCTCGTCGAGCGGGTGCAGCGGCGACTCGGTGCGCCCCTCCGTCACGTACTGCGCGACGTGCAGCGCCTCCCAGGCGAGGCCCTCGCCGCCCTGGAGCGGCGTCTCGTCGATCCACGACCCGCTCTCGGAGCCGCTGGTGAGCGTCACGCCGCCCGGCGTCCAGAACGACGGGTGCACGTCGATCCGCCCCGCCCGCCCCGCGACGCTCGCCGCGTGGCGGGTGTCGGCCAGCACGGTCGAGGTGGCCACCGACTGCACCCCGTGCGCGTGGCTGCCGACGATCGTCGCGGTCGCGTCGACGCCGGTCGAGGTCATGCTGCCGGCGACGACGGTGCTCTGCGGGGTGCCCGCCACCATCGAGACGAAGGAGGAGGCGTAGACGCCGACGTCCAGCAGGCCGCCGCCCGCGAGCGCCGGGTCGAAGATCCGGCTGGAGGGGTCGAAGTCGAAGGCGGCGCCGAAGTCGGCCGAGACGACGGCGGGCGCGCCGACCGCCCCGTCGGCGAGCAGCTGCCGCACGACGTCCATGTGCGGCAGGTAGCGCATCCACATCGCCTCCATCGCGAAGACTCCGGCGTCGCGCGCGGCGTGCACCATCATCTCGGCCTCGCCCGGGGTCGGCGCGAACGGCTTCTCGACCAGGATGTGCTTGCCCGCGGCGATGGCGAGCAGCGCCTGGCGGGCGTGCTCCGAGTGCGGCGACGCGATGTAGACCACGTCGACCTCCGGATCCTCGACCACGGCCTCGTAGCCGGCCGAGGCCCGCTCGATCCCGAACCGGCTCGCGAACCGCTCCGCGCGCTCCAGCGAGCGGGAGCCCACCGAGACCACGCGCTGCCGGGTGTGCTTCTGCAGCGCCTCGACGAACGAGCCGGCGATCGAGCCGGGCGCGATCACCCCCCAGCGCAGGACGGGGGAGTCGAGGAGGGAGGGGAGTCGGGGCTCGGGGAGCGTCAGTGCCATGCGTCCACGCTAGGGCCCCGTGCCCGGCGGGGGCGAGGGGGTGCGCGGCGGTCCCCTAGGGTGTGACGGCACGCGCAGTCGCGGGCGGAGGAGGACGTCATGCCCGAGTGGTACACCCTGGGCGTCGTCGCCCTCGTGATCGTCGTGGTGGTCGTCGCGATCGTGCGCTTCCGGTTCAACCCGGTGCTGGCGCTGGCCGTGGGAGCCGCCGCGATCGGCCTGCTCACCGGGCTCGGCCCCGTCGACACCGTCTCCACGATGACCACCGGCTTCGGCGAGGTGATGATGGAGGCTGGCCTCCTGATCGGCTGGGGCGTGCTCATCGGCGCGATGCTCAACGAGATGGGCGCCGTCGTCCGGCTCGTCGAGGGCCTGCTGCGCGTCTTCGGCCGCCGCGGGATCCCCTACGCGCTGGGCCTGTCCTTCGCCACGTACCTGCAGACGATCTTCGTCGACGCGCTGATCGTGATCGCGGCCCCGCTCGCGCGCCGGATCGCGCCGCGGCTGGGGCGCGCGGGCACCGGCATCGTCGCCGTCACCTTCGCCGTCGGGCTCGAGACGGGCATCGTGATGATGGTGCCCGGCTTCGCCGCGGTCGCGCTCGCGGGGCTGCTCGGAGTACCGCTGGGCGTGATGATGCTCGGCGGCTTCGCGGTGGTGGCGCCGACGGTCGTGGTCACGATCCTGCTGATGTCGCTCGCGTTCCGCCTCGGCTTCTGGGACGCGGCGCGCGACGAGCAGCTGGTCGTGCGCGACGACACGACCGGGCTCGCGACGGTGGGAGCGTCGCCCGATGCGGACGGCGGACGGCTGCCGTCGTTCGGCGCGCGGGGGAGCGGCGGGGCGTCCTCGGGCGGAGCCGGAGCGGTGTCGGGCGGCTCGTCCGGCTCGTCCGTCGAGGACGCGGCGGGTCCCTCTGAGGCGCAGGACGCCCACGCCGCCCGCGAGCGCCCGCTCCTGCTCCTCTTCGCGCCCATGCTCCTCGCCCTCCTGCTCATCGCCGCGCAGGCGGTGCTCACCGTCTCCGGGATCGAGCTGCCGGTGCTGCAGTTCCTCGGGAACCCCGTCATCGCGCTCCTCCTCGCCGTGATCGGCACCGGAGTGGTCGGCCGGTCCACCGTGGGAACCGCGCGGATGGAGAAGGCGGTCGCCAAGGGCTTCCAGGACGGCGGGCAGATCTTCCTGCTCACCGGCGTCGGCGGGGCGCTCGCCGCGGTGATCGCGCAGGGCGACCTCGGCGAGATCCTGAAGGGCTACTTCTCGACCTCGGCGACCGCGCCGCTGCTGCTCGTCTGGGTGATGGCGGCCGTGCTGCACATCGCGGTCGGCTCGGTCACCCTCTCGGCGATCACGGCGGCCGGAGTCGTCGCGCCGGTCGCCGCGACACTCGGCCTCGACCCGCTGCTGATCGCACTCGCCGCGGGTTCCGGCGCGCTGTTCTGCATCCACGTCACCTCGAACACCTTCTGGCTGCTGCAGAGCTTCCTCGGCCAGTCGGTCCGCGGCGCCCTCAAGTCCGTGACCGTCGGCGTCTCCCTCGCCTCCGTCCTCGCGCTCGGCGCCACGCTCGTCCTCTCCCTCTTCCTCTGACCGGGCCCTCCTTCCTCCTCTCGCCGGATGCCACTCGGGCACTCGAGTCGCCGGGCGAGGCGTACCGAAGAGGCATCTCGCGGAGGTGACCCGGCCGACACGTGACGGAAACATGGAGCCCCTATCTTCCTGAGAGGGTTCACATCCGATTCGGAGATCCAGACGCCGACGGGGGCCCGATCCGTTCCGTCACGCCTCGACAAGGGAAGAACTCCGCTTGAGATCTCGAACCGCCCTCGCCTCCGGATGCGCCGCGCTCGCGCTCGCCGCCGGCGGCCTCCTGGTCGCCCCGCCGGCGACCGCCACGACCGCAGCACCCGCCGACTACACCCGCGTGGACATCGTGCGTCCGCCGTCCGCTCCGATCGCGGTGCCGACCAGCTACCCGCAGCAGACCCCGCTGACCGAGGTGCCCGTCGACCCGACCGACGCCTCGCTCCTGCGCGGAGTCACCCCCTACGACGCCATCGCGCCGCAGCTGAACGCGCTCGCCGCCCGCTCCGACCGGGTCTCGACCCAGGTGGTCGGGAAGTCCGGCCTCGGCCGCGACATCTACCTGGTCACCGTCACCGCCCCCGAGACCGAGGCCGAGACGGCTCAGCAGGCCGAGTGGCGCGACCGGCTCAAGTACGAGCCCGCCGCCGCGGCCGCCGACGCCGAGCTGATGGACGGCTACAAGGTGCCGGTCTGGTTCAACGGCAACATCCACGGCAACGAGTGGGAGGGCAGCGACGCGATCCTCGAGTACATCGAGGGCGTCGCCACCGCCGAGGACGCGGAGACCGAGGCGCTGCTCGAGGGCAACCGCCTCTACTTCACCGTCACCAACAACCCCGACGGCCGCGCCCTCGGCCAGCGCGCCGTCGCCGCGGGCTACGACCCGAACCGCGACATGATCACCGGAGCCACCAGCGAGGCGGCCGTGATCCGCGACCTCTCGAGCGTGCTCCAGCCCACGTACTTCATCGACATCCACGGCTACACCGGGATCCTCCAGGTCGAGCCCTGCGGCCCGCCGCACGGCGAGAACTACGAGTACGACCTCTTCCTCCCGCACGCCTACGCGACCGCGCTCGAGATCGAGCGCCGCGTCGTCGAGGCCGACGTGCCCGGCAACACCTACCTCGCCGAGGACGGCAGCGCCACCACGGACAACACCGGGAAGATCCTCATCCCCTACCGCGACATCCGCGCGGGCTGGGACGACTGGCCCCCCATCTTCGCCCCGCAGTACGTCGCCTTCCAGGGCGCGATCACCAACACGGTGGAGCTTCCGCTCGGCCGCACGGCCAACAGCACTCCGGAGGAGATCGCCCAGGGCCAGGCCAACGCGGACATCGACGTCGAGGTCGCCGGGATCGTCATGGACGCCTCCGTCGACTACATCGAGGCCAACCGCGACGCGCTCCTGAGCAACCAGGTCGCCATCTTCGAGCGCGGCGTCACCGGCGCCCCCGCCGTCGAGATCCCCGCCGACGTCTCCGCGGCCGACCTGCCCGCGGGCGTGCCGACCGAGTGGACCGAGATCTGGGACGAGACCGACGTCTACACGACCGAGTACCCGCGCGCCTACGTCATCCCCGTCGACGGCACGCAGCGCTCCGTCTCGGACGCCGAGACCCTCGTCGCGCAGCTGCTCGCCCACGGCGTCGAGGTGTCGCGGACCACGGCCGCCACGAGCGTCGAAGGAGTCTCCTACCCCGCGGGCACCTACCTGGTCGACATGCACCAGTCGGTCCGCGGCCTCGCCAACGTCCTCCTCGCCGACGGCAGCGACATCTCGAGCCGCGTGCCCGAGATGTACGACGTCTCGGCCTGGAGCCTCTCGCTCCTCTGGGGCGCCGACGTGCAGGCGATCGGCTCCACCACCGACGCCCTCCCGGCCGTCGGCCTGGAGCCGGTGACCGCCGTCGCTCCGGTCGGCTCCGTCCCGGCAGACGCCGACTACCTCGCCTTCGAGCCGCGCGGCGTCCTGGAGTACCAGGCCGTCAACGCGCTGCTGGCCGACGGCGTCGCCCTCGAGCAGTTCGAGGACGGCACGATCGCCCTCCGCGCCGACGCCGCCGGGCTCGCGGCCGCCGAAGGAGCCGCGGCCGTCTTCGGCGTCGACTTCACGGCGACCACCGCCGACCGCGTGCGCGCCGAGGACGGGAAGGCGCTCGACGCCCTCCGCGTCGCCTACTCCGGCACGAACGAGGACCGCGACGCGCTGGCCAAGCTCGGCTTCGCCGACGCGGTCGCCGTCGACGCGGCCGCGCTCACCGCGGGCACCGCGACCCTCGAGGGCGCCGACGTGCTCTACGTGGGACGCGCCCTCTCCTTCACCGCGGAGCAGGCCGTGGGCCGCACCGTCGTCGAGGAGTTCCTCGCAGCGGGCGGCGACGTCGTCGGCCGCGGCGGCGCAGGAGCGGCCTTCGTGTCCGACTTCGGCCTGGCCGAGCTGACCGCGCAGACAGGCACCAGCGGCTCCAACGGCATCGTCTCGGTCGAGACGCCCGCCGGCGGAGTCCTGGGCGACTACCCGCAGGACACCGCGTTCGTCTCGCCGGCACTGTGGTTCGCCGGTTTCGACGAGTCGGTCGCTGTCGAGCAGAGCTACTCGGAGGACGGCACGTTCGTCGCCGGGCACTGGGTCGACTCCGAGGGTCAGTCCCGGAGCGACGCGGCCGGGCAGGCCTCGGCCGTCTCGTTCTCGACGGAGTCGGGCGCCGAGGGCTTCCTCTTCGGCACCTCGCCGGTGTTCCGCAACCACCCGGTCGGAGCGTTCAGTGACGTCGCCCGGGCGCTGCTCGCCGTGGCGCCGGAGGGCGCCGCCGTCGAGCTGCCGGGGACCCCGGAGCCCACGCCGACGCCGGAACCGACCGGCTCGCCGGAGCCGACCGCGACTCCCGAGCCGACCGCGACGCCTGAGCCGACCGCGACGCCCGAGCCGACCGTGAGCCCCGAGCCCACGTCGACCCCCGAGCCCACGTCGACCCCGGAGCCCACGCCGACCCCGGAGCCCACCGTCGTGCCGACGGCCGGACCGACCGCCACGGCCGCGCCGATCACCGCGCCGACCGGCCCCGGCGGCCTCCCCTCCACCGGAGTGGAGACCGGCTCCTGGCTGCTGCTCTCGGGAGGTGCTGTCGCCCTCGGCCTCGGCTCGCTCCTGATCGCGCGCAGCCGTCGCCGTGAGGACCAGGAGGCCTAGCCTCCGCCTCGGGGAGGGATCGGGCGCCCGCAGCCCGGTCCCTCCCCGAGGCGGAGGCTAGGCCTCCTG
>NZ_PSVF01000005.1:0-37413 GCF_002931975.1 Rathayibacter sp. AY1F3
CACCCCCTCCCCCGCGACCCCGAGCCTCTCGGAGCAGATCGCCCGCCTCGATCGGCTCGCCGTCCGCGACTGGCCCGCCGGCTTCCTCTGGGGATCCGCGACCGCCGCCGCCCAGATCGAGGGCGCCGGCCACGAGGGCGGCAAGGAGGACAGCATCTGGGACGCGTTCTCCCGCGTCCCCGGAGCGGTCGCGAAGGGCGACACCCCCGAGGTCGCGGTGGACCACTACCACCGGATGCCCGCGGACGTGCGGCTGATGAAGGAGCTGGGGCTCGGCTCCTACCGCTTCTCGGTCAGCTGGGCGCGCGTCAAGCCGGGCGACCGCGCGGTGAACCCCGAGGGCCTCGACTTCTACTCCCGCCTGGTCGACGAGCTGCTCGGCGCCGGCGTGCTGCCGTGGCTCACCCTCTACCACTGGGACCTCCCGCAGGCCGTCGAGGAGACCGGCGGCTGGGCGAACCGTGACACCGCCGAGCGCTTCCGGGACTACGCCGAGGCCGTCTACGAGAGCCTCGGCGACCGGGTGCAGCACTGGACGACGTTCAACGAGCCGTTCTGCTCGACCCTGCTCTCCTACGGCGCGGGCGTGCACGCCCCCGGCGTGATCTCGCAGCAGAAGGCGCTCGCCGCCGTGCACCACACGCACCTCGCCCACGGGCTGGCCGTCTCGACGCTCCGGCAGCTCGGAGCGCAGAACCTGGGCATCACGCTCAACCTCTCGAACGCCGTCCCCGACGACCCCGAGGACGAGGCCGACCTCGACGCCGCACGCCGCTTCGACGCGCTCCAGAACCGGATCTTCCTCGACCCGCTGCTGCGCGGCGAGTACCCCGAGGACCTGCTCGAGGACGTCGAAGGGCTCGGGCTCGACGAGCTGATCGTCGACGGCGACCTCGATCTCATCTCGCTCCCGCTCGACTTCCTCGGCGTGAACCACTACCACGACGACAACGTCTCGGCGCATCCGCTGCCGGCCGGAGCCGACGACTTCGCCCAGGCGACCGACCGCGAGATCGGCTCCCCCTGGGTCGGCTCCGAGTTCATCACCTTCCCGTCGCGCGGGCTGCCGCGCACCGCGATGGACTGGGAGGTGAACCCCGACGGGCTGCGCTACCTGCTGACCCGCCTGGGCCTGGAGTACGAGAACCTCCCTCCGCTCTACGTGACCGAGAACGGCGCCGCCTACGACGACGTCGTCGAGGACGGCCGCGTGCACGACGCGGACCGCACGCAGTACGTGCTCGACCACGTCGAGAAGGTCGCCGACGCGATCGACCAGGGCGCCGACGTCCGCGGCTACTTCGTGTGGTCCCTCCTCGACAACTACGAGTGGGCCTGGGGCTACGAGAAGCGCTTCGGCGTCGTGCGCGTCGACTACGACACGCAGGAGCGGATCGTGAAGGACTCGGGCCTGGTCTACTCCCGACTGCTCGGCGGCAGCGCCGCGGCGATCCTGGACTGACCCGTGAGCGAGCCGACGGGCGTCCGCGGCGGGGGCCGCTCCCCCACCCTCGAGATGGTCGCGGCGCGGGCCGGAGTCTCGCGCGCGACGGTCTCGCGGGTGGTCAACGGCGCCCCGCAGGTGGCGGCCGAGATCGTGGCCGCCGTCGAGAAGGCGATCGGCGAGCTCGACTACGTGCCCAATCACGCGGCGCGGATGCTCGCCTCGCGGCGCACGCAGTCGATCGCGCTGATCGTGCCGGAGTCGACCGCGCGCGTCTTCGCGGACCCGTTCTTCGCCTCGATCGTGCAGGGCGCCGCGATGCGCCTGGCCGACACGGACTACACGCTCTCGATGCTGATCGCGTCCGAGACGGACGGCGAGAAGACGCGGCGGTACCTGCTCGGCGGCAACGTCGACGGCGCGCTCGTGGTCTCGCACCACTCCGGCGACCACTCCTACGCGGCGCTCTCGGGCACGCTGCCGATCGTCTTCGGCGGCCGGCCGCTCTCGCCGGACGAGCGCGGCTCCTACTTCGTCGACGTGGACAACACGGAGGGGGCGGCCGTCGCCACCGCGCACCTGATCGAGCGCGGCCGGCGCCGGATCGCCACCATCGCGGGCCCCGCCGACATGCCGCCGGGCGTCGACCGCCTGATCGGCTGGCGCGGAGCACTCACCGACGCCGGCCTCGCCGACGACCTCGTCGAGTGGGGAGACTTCTCGCCGGCCAGCGGCACCGAGGCGATGCGCCGCCTCCTCGCCCGCGACCCCGACCTGGACGGCGTCTTCGCCGCGAACGACCAGATGGCGGTCGGCGCCTACGCCGCCCTCCGCGAGGCCGGCCGCCGGATCCCCGAGGACGTGTCCGTCGTGGGCTTCGACGACGATCTCTTCGCGCGGAACGCCGTCCCCGCGCTGACCACCGTTCGCCAGCTCCCCGACGAGCTCGGCGCCCGCATGGTGGAGCTGCTGACCGCCCGCATCGAGGGGCTCCCCGTGGAGCACCGCACGCTGATGCCGACGTCGCTGGTCGTCCGCGCCAGCAGCTGACGCCGGCCCGCGAGTACGCGGAAGTCGCGGTACTCGCTCTCGAGTACCGCGACTTCCGTGTTCTGGGCGCGCCGGCAGTCGCTCGGCCACGTTCAGCAGACCCCGTCGTGGACCCGCAAGCAGGTTAACCGCCGGTTCCGCACGAGTGCGCAGGAGTCGCGGGGGTGGCGAGCGAGGACGGCGACGTCTGAGGAGTCGAGAGGGCCCGCGTCAGAGGAAGAGCGGCGCCGGGTCGAGGGCGGCGAAGCGGCGGCGCATGACGGCGACCGCGTCGGCGTGCTCGTCGACGAGGACGAAGCGGCGGCCGAGAGCGTGCGCGACGGCGCCGGTCGTGCCGGAACCGGCGAAGAAGTCGAGGACGGCGTCGCCCTCACGGCTGGACGCCTGCACGATGCGGCGGAGGATCCCCTCCGGCTTCTGCGTCGGGTACCCGGTCTTCTCGCGGCCGGTCGGCGAGACGATCGTGTGCCACCACACGTCGGTCGGCCGCTTGCCGCGCTCGGCCTTCTCGGGGGTCACCAGGCCCGGGGCCATGTACGGTTCGCGGTCCACGGCGGCGGAGTCGAAGTGGTAGCCGCGCGGGTCCTTCACGTAGACGAGGATCGTGTCGTGCTTGGTCGGCCAGCGGCGCGTGGCCTTCGCTCCGTAGTCGTAGGCCCAGATGATCTCGTTGAGGAAGCACTCGCGGCCGAAGAGCGCGTCGAGCAGCACCTTCGCGTAGTGCGCCTCGCGGTAGTCGAGGTGGAGGTAGAGGGTGCCGTCGTCGGCGAGGAGCCGCCACGCCTCGGCCAGACGCGGCTCGAGGAACGACCAGTAGTCGTCGAAGCGGTCGTCGTAGCGGAGCAGGTCGCCGCGGATCCGCTCGTAGCTGCGCCCCTTGAAGCCGGCGATCGTGCCGGTGGTGGAGCGCACCGAGGTGGTCGAGGTGCGCACCTGCGCCCGGCCCGTGTTGAACGGCGGGTCGAGGTAGACGACGGTGAAGGCCCCGTCGGCCAGCTGCGGCAGGACCTCGAGGTTGTCGGCGTGGAACACCGCGCTCCGCGACTCCGGGACGCCGTCCGCGATCTGGATCGTCCTGGGCACCCGGCAATTGTGCCAGTGCGCGCGAGCCCGGCGACACGCTCCGCGCCTCGCGCCCGCGCTCGACGGGTGCCGGGAGGCTCCGGCGTAGAGTGGCGCGATGATCTCCGAGGTGCGCCACGACGAGGACTCGTCCCGCTACACGCTCTGGCTCGACGGCGAGACCGTCGGAGTCGCGGACTACGCCGTCCGCGGCCGCGACGTGGTCTTCCTCCACACCGAGATCGCGCCCGAGCACCGCCACGAGGGCCTCGGCGAGACCCTCGTCGAGGCGGCCCTCGACGACGCGCACGAGCGCTTCGGCGGGCGCATCGTCCCGGCCTGCCCGTTCGTCGCCGAGTTCATCGCCGATCACCCGGACTACCAGGAGCTCCTCGCGAGCTGAGGGGCTCCCGCCGGTCCGGTCCGCCGCGTTCCACTCCGGGGCCACGCGCCGGCGACCGCCGCCTCGGACCCGCGGGTCAGGGGACGCGCCGCAGCCACTCCGGAGTCGAGTACTTCGTCCGCACCAGCTCCTCCGCCGCCGCGTACTCCTCCTCGGTCAGCGTCCCCGCCTCGCCGCCGTGCAGCTGCACGAAGGTCGCCTTCATGCGCTCGATGATCTCGGCGCGGCTGAGCCCGGTCTGGCTGCGCAGCGGGTCGACGCGCTTCACGGCGGAGGCGATGCCCTTGTCCGAGAGCTTCTCGCGGCCGATCCGCAGCACCTGCACCATCTTCTCGGCGTCGATGTCGTAGCTCATGGTCACGTGATGGAGGACGGCGCCGGAGCCCAGGCGCTTCTGCGCGGCGCCGCCGATCTTGCCCGAGGGCGAGGTGATGTCGTTGAGCGGCTGGTAGACCGCGTCGATCCCGAGCGACTGCAGCGCGCTGACGGCCCACTCGTCGAGGAAGGCGTAGGAGTCGGCGAAGGTCAGCCCCTGGACGAGGTCGCCGGGGACGTAGAGCGAGTACGTGACGACGCTGCCCGCCTCCATGAACATCGCGCCGCCGCCCGAGATGCGGCGGACCACGTCGACGCCGTACTTCGCCGCGTTGTCGAGGTCGACCTCGTTGCGGAGCGACTGGAAGCTGCCGATGACGACGGCGGGCTGGTCCCACTCCCAGATCCGCAGCGTCGGCTCCCGGCGGCCCTCGCCGACCGCGGCGGTCAGCACCTCGTCGAGCGCCAGGTGGGTCGCGGGAGGGACGGCCCGGTCGTGCACGATGCGCCAGTCGTAGTCGCGCCAGCTGGTCGCCTTCTGCAGCGAGCGGCGGATCGCGACCGCGACGGCCTCGGGCGTGAAGCCGAGCAGGACCGCGTCGGCCGGGAGCGCCTGCCGGATGGCGGCGGCGATGGACTTCGCGTCCGTCTCGGCCGGGAGGCCCACGACCGCCCGGTCGATGTCGTCGAGGGCCGTGTCGGGCTCGAGGAAGAAGTCGCCCGCCAGGCGGAACCCGGCGAACCTCCCGTCGACCACGTCGAGGTCGACGACCACGAGCTTTCCGCCGGGGACCTTGTACTCGCCATGCATGACGCCAGCCTAGGCGCGAGCCGGGGCGGGGAAGCGCTCGCCCAGCCACTCCACGAGATCGGCCGTGACCTCGGCCCGGTTGAGCTCCTGGAACAGCTCGTGCCGCGCCTCCGGGTACACCCGCACCGAGACGTCCGTGTACCCGGCCCGCCGCCGGTAGGCCTGGGCGAGCGCGCGCACCGACCGCTCGCCGCCGAGGGTGTCGTCGGCGCCCACGACCAGCAGCAGGGGCAGCGGATGCTCGGGCCCGCGCTTCGGGCGGCCGACCAGCCGCAGGGTCTCGACCAGCCCGATCCGCTTCGCGAGCGGCGTGGTGAAGGTGAGGGGGTCGTCGTGGAACCGCTGCCAGACCTCCGGGTCGCGGGAGAGCCACTCGAGGCCGAGGCCGCCGGCGACGCGGTGCCGCTTCGCCAGGTCGCCCGCGTTCATGTGCCCGGGGAGGCGGTAGGCCGTGCCGCTCAGCACGAGCGCGGCGTAGGCGCCGGAGTGGCGGTCGACGATCCGCTGCGCCATGAGCGACCCCCAGGAGTGGCCGAGCAGCACGATCGGCACTCCCGGGCTCTCCTCCGCGAGCAGCTCCGTCAGCCGGAGGATCGCCGCCTCGGTCGCGCGCAGGCCGCCCGGCCCCAGCAGTCCGAGCCGGGAGGAGTCGCCGCCGTGCTGCTCGAGGCCGGTCCGGCCGTGCCCGCGGTGGTCGTCCGCCGCGACCGCGTACCCGGCGGCGACCAGCGCCTCCGCCAGCTCGATGTAGCGCCCCGAGTGCTCGCCGACCCCGTGGGCCAGCTGCACGATCGCGCGGGGCGAGGGGTGCGGCCACCAGCGGTAGTGGATGACGACGCCGGAGGCGTCCTGGAAGGTCCTGTCGACAGCGGCGCCGGTCATGGTGACCAGTGTGGCGCTCCGGCCGCTGGGCGCGAGGGACGCGATGAGAACTGAGAAGATACTCACGATCCATCGGCGGGCGCCCTGCTCGCTACGGTGCCTCGCTACCTTTTCCCTTGACGAGCGACCCCCGCGACCGTCCCCCGACCCCCTTCACGAGCGAGGCCAGCCCCTTCATGACCGTATCGCCCCTGATCTGGACCCTGACGATCGTCTTCATCGTCCTGCTCCTGCTCTTCGACTTCTTCTTCCACGTCCGGAAGGCCCACGAGCCCACGCTGAAGGAGTCGTCGATCTGGTCGGCGCTCTACGTCGGCATCGCCGTGCTCTTCGGGCTCGGCGTCCTCGTCTTCGGCGGAGCGACGCCCGGATCGGAGTACTTCGCGGGGTACATCACCGAGAAGGCCCTCTCGGTCGACAACCTGTTCGTCTTCCTCATCATCATGGCGAGCTTCAAGGTGCCCCGCGCCGACCAGCAGAAGGTGCTCCTCTTCGGCATCGTCTTCGCACTGATCGCCCGCACCGGCTTCATCTTCCTCGGCGCCGCACTGATCAACTCGTTCGCCTGGGTCTTCTACATCTTCGGCCTGATCCTGCTGCTGACCGCGTTCAACCTGGTCAAGCCGGGCGACGACCACTCCAGCGACAACGTGATGGTGCGCCTGGCCAAGCGGATCTTCAAGACGAGCGACCAGTACGACGGCGACAAGTTCTACACGCACATCGACGGCAAGAAGGTCCTCACGCCGATGATCCTCGTCATGGCGGCGATCGGCGGAACGGACATCCTGTTCGCCCTCGACAGCGTGCCGGCGATCTTCGGCCTCACCAGCGACGTGTACCTCGTCTTCACGGCGACCGCGTTCTCGCTGCTGGGCCTGCGCCAGCTGTACTTCCTCATCGACGGGCTGCTCGACCGCCTCGTCTACCTCAGCATCGGCCTCGCCGCGATCCTCGCCTTCATCGGCGTGAAGCTGATCCTGCACGCGCTCCACGAGAACAACCTGCCGTTCATCAACAACGGCGAGCACGTGGAGGTCTTCGAGATCGGCACCGGACTGTCGCTCTCGGTCATCATCGGCGTCCTCGTGATCACGGTGATCGCCTCCCTCGTCAGCCCCAAGGGCCGCCGCATGGCCGCCGAGGCCGCCGAGCGCCGCCGCGTGGCCGAGGCCGCGGGCGCGGACGTCGACGCGACGCACTGAGTCGTCTCGTGCGCCGCGAAGCGGCGCACCGCAGTCGGCTCTCCTAGGCGGTCGGTTTCCCGAGAGCGGGTCCCGACCGCCTAGAACGATCCGCTGACACGCGGATCGCTCGTTCGACGGGCCGTCTCGTGCGCCGCAGGGCGGCGCACCGCAGTCGGCTCCCACGGGCGGTCGGGTTCCCGAGAGCGGTTCCCGACCGCCTACGACGATCCGCTGACACGCGGATCCCCCGTTCGGCTCGACCGAGCACCGCACGCCGGTGCTCCGCAGTCAGCTCCCCTAGGCGCTCAGGTCCCCGAGAGCGGGTCCCGACCGCCGAGAACGTCCCGCCGGCTCGATAGCGGACTCCGCTCGCGGAGGGTCAGCGGGCGCGGTAGCGGTGCTCCGGGCGGCCGGTGGTGCCGTAGCTGAGGGTCATCTCGACGAGGCCGCGGCCCGCGAGACCCGAGAGGTAGCGCTGGGCGGTGGCGCGCGAGATGCCGGCGCGCTCGGCCACCTCGAGGGCCGACAGCTCGGCGCTCGACTCGGCCAGGCGCGCCAGGACGAGCTGCTCGGTCGCCGAGCGCGAGGGCTGCGCGGCGGTCGCGTCGCCCGAGTGGAGGATGCGCAGCGCCCGCTCCACCGCCTCCTGATCGGCCGCGCGGTCCTCCCGCAGCACGTTCCGGAACCGCACGTACGCGTCGAGGCGCTCGCCGAGCAGGCGCGCCTCGAACGGCTTGATGAGGTACCCGAGCGCCCCCGCGTGCAGGGCGCGCCGCACCGTCGCCCCGTCGGAGGCGGCGCTGACGACGAACGCGTCGGTGTCGAGCTCGCGGAGCAGCGCGATCCCGCTCTGGTCCGGCAGGTGCACGTCGAGCAGGAGCAGATCGGGCGCGTGCTCGGCGACGGCCGCCCGCGCCGCGCGCGCCGTGTGCACCGGAGGAAGGGCCGTCAGCCCCTGCCGCGCCTCGACCAGGTCCGCGTGCAGCTGCGCGACCCGGAAGTCGTCGTCGACCACCAGCACCGTGCGCTCCCGCGCCGTGTCCGCGCTCATGACCGGTCCCCGTCCTGCTCCGGCGGCAGCACCGCTCCGGGGAGGCGCGCGCACAGCACGGCCCCCGACTCCGCTCCGCCGGGGTCCGCCAGCCAGACCTCGCCGCCGCGCCGGGCGGCCACCTCGCGGCACAGCGGCAGGCCGAAGCCCCGGCCGTGCACGCGACCGTCGTCCTCGACGGGGTCGCCCGCGCCGCCCCGGTCGAACAGCGAGTCCGGATCGAGCACTCCGTCGCCCGAGTCGGCGACCGTCACGAAGAGCGCGTCGCCGTCGTCGAGCAGCTCGACCTCGACGAAGCGCACGTCGCGCCGCCCCTCGACCGCCGCGCGCACCGCGTTGTCCACCAGGTTCCCGACCACCGTCGCGACGTCCTCCGGCTCGACGACGGTGCCGCGCACCAGCGTCTCCTCGCCGAGCGTCAGCAGCACGCCGCGCTCGGCCGCCTCGATCCCCTTCGCCCCGACGAGCGCCTGGAGGTACGGCTCCTGCAGCCGGTCGGCGTGCTGCACCGGGTACTTGAGCGGGCCGCGGGTCAGCACCTCGTCGAGGTAGTCGCGCGCCGACGCGGTCCGCCCCGCATCCAGCAGGCCCGCGACCACGTGCAGGCGGTTGGCGAACTCGTGCCGCTGCACCCGGAGCGCGTTGGTCATCGCGCCGACCGCGTCGAGGCGCCGGCTCAGCGCGGCGAGGTCGGTGCGGTCGCGCAGCACCACCACCACGCCCAGGTCGCGGTCGCCGCGGGTCACCCGGCGGATGTCGACGTAGACGATGCGGGAGCGGACGACGAAGCCCTCCTCGCCTCCGGGGCGGGGCGGCTCGACGGAGTCCAGCGCGGCGCCGATCGCGTCGGCCAGCGGAACGGGCAGGTCGAGCTCCGCGAGCGGCCGCCCGTGCAGCGCCCGCCCGGTCGGATCGTCGGAGCCGAGGATCGCGGCGGCCCGCGCATTGCAGACGCCGACGCGCCCGTCGCGGTCGAGCGCGAGCACGCCCTCGTCGACTCCGTCGAGCACGGCGGCCTGGTCCTGCACGAGCGAGGTGAGCTCCTCCGGGGCGAGGCCGAGCGTCAGGCGCAGCAGGCGGCGGCGGATGAAGACGGAGGCGACGGCGGCGAGCACCAGCCCGGCGAGCGCCGCGGCGAGGACGCCGAGCAGCGCGGTCGGCAGGTCGGTGAAGACGCTGGAGCGCGCGAAGCCGATGCTGACCTCGCCGACGACCCGCTGCTCCCCCGCGGCGAAGACCGGGACCTTGGCCCGTGCCGACTCGCCCAGCGTGCCGGTGCCCCACGAGACGCTCTCGCGCCCGGCGAGCGCCTCGTCGGGGCTCGTCGAGACCCGCTCGCCGAGGCGGTCCTCGTCGGGGTGGGCGAGGCGGATGCCCTGGTCGTCGGTGATCACGACGAAGAGCGCGCCGGTGCGCTGCTCGACGGCGGCGGCGACGTCCTCGAGCGGTCCGCCGCGCAGCTCCGAGGCGGCGGGCGCGCCGGGCACCGCGGAGGACGCGGCGACCGCGTCCTGCACGTCGGGGTCCTCGGCGACGGTGCGGGCGATGGCGAGCGCCGTCCCCTCCGCCTCGCCGCGCAGCTGCTGGACGCTGAGCGCGGTGACGAGGCCGGCGCAGACCAGCACGGCGGCCGACACCGTGGCGAGCTGCAGGACCAGGACGTGGGTCGCGAAGCGCATCGGGGCCTCCTCGCCGTCGTCGTGCGCAGAATGCGCAGAAGCCACACTATGCGCAGATGTCGCCGTAATGAGCGATACCCCGGCGCCGGACGCGGAGCTGCCTAGGGTTTCCACCATCTCCCGGCCGGCTCTCCCGCCGAGCGCGGGCGGAGGCACTGGACGAAGGAGTCAGCTGTGTTGGTAGTACTCGGTTTCACCATGATCCTGGCCTTCATGGCCCTGATCATGACCAAGCGGCTGACGCCGATGGTCGCCCTGATCGTCGTGCCGACGATCTTCGGCCTCTTCGCGGGCGCAGGCCTCGGCATCGGCGACATGGTCCTCGAGGCCATCGGCAGCCTCGCGCCCACAGCCGCGCTGCTGATGTTCGCGATCATGTACTTCGGGATCATGATCGACGTCGGGCTCTTCGACCCGCTGATCCGCTTCATCGTCCGCGCGCTCGGCGACGACCCGGCGAAGGTCGTGCTCGGCACGGCGCTGCTCGCCGGCGCGGTCTCGCTCGACGGCGACGGCTCGACCACCTTCATCGTCACCACCGCCGCGATGCTCCCGATCTACCTGCGCCTCGGGATGAACCCGGTCGTGCTGACCTGCGTCGCGGGCCTGGCCAACGGCACGCTCAACATCGTCCCCTGGGGTGGACCGACGGTGCGCGCCGCCGCGGCCCTCCAGGTCTCGCCGAGCGAGATCTTCGTGCCGATGCTCCCGTCGCTCGCGGTGGGCCTGGCCGTCACTCTCGTCTTCGCCTGGTTCCTCGGGCTCGGCGAGCGCCGCCGCCTCGGCTCGCTCGCGCTGGCCGAGCCGATGCTCGAGCAGGAGCTCGTCGGCGCCGGCCGCGGCTCCTCCTCCCGCTCGGGCGGCGCCCGCACCGGCGGCCTCGCGGCCCTGACCGGGGGCATCCGCACCGTCGCCCGGGAGCGCTTCTCCTTCCTCCGCGGTCCCCAGGCCCTGCGCGGAGCCCAGGTGGCGGTCGCCGCCCGCGTGCAGGCCGACGACGCCGACACCGCGATGGCCGACACGATGCTCGACCCGGAGCGCGAGACGCTGCGCCCGAAGCTGATCTGGGTGAACCTGGTCCTGACCCTCGCGGTGATGACGCTGCTGGTCGCCGACATCCTGCCGCTGCCCTACGTGTTCATGGTCGGCTCCGCGGTCGCCCTGCTGATCAACTTCCCGAAGATGAAGGACCAGGCGGCCGAGATCGTCAAGCACGCGCCGAGCATCGTGGGCGTCGTGTCGATGGTGCTGGCGGCCGGCGTGCTGATCGGCGTCCTCAACGGCACCGGCATGGTCGACGCCATGGCGGAGTGGGTCGTCGCGGTGATCCCGCCGGCGCTCGGCCCGTTCCTCGCCGTGATCACCGGCGTGCTCAGCATCCCGATGACCTTCTTCATGTCGAACGACGCGTTCTACTACGGCATCCTCCCCGTGCTCTCCGAGAGCGCGGCGAACTACGGCATCTCGCCGGTCGAGATGGCGCGCGCCTCGATCACCGGGCAGCCGGTGCACCTCCAGAGCCCGCTGGTCCCGGCGATCCTCCTGCTCGTCTCCCTCGCCGCGGTGAACCTCGGCGACCACCACCGCAAGGTGCTGTGGCGAGCGGTCGTCGTCTCGCTGGTCATGCTCGCCGTCGGCGTGCTGGTCGGCTCGATCCCCTTCGGCTGAGCCAGGCGAAGCCGAGCGCCGGAGCGCGAGCGATCGGAACGAGGACGGGACCTTCTGCTGCGGCGGGGGTCCCGTCCTCGTTCCGCGGCTCGGTCCCGCAGCCCGCGCTAGCGCAGCAGCGGCGCCAGGTTCTCGGTCCAGACGTCGGAGCCGACCTTGAGAATGAGGGCGCCGACCACGACGAGGAACGCGACCCGGATGAAGCGGCTGCCACGAGCGACGGCCATCCGCGAGCCGAGGTACGCGCCCGCCACGTTGGCGGCGCCCATCAGGAGGCCCAGCAGCCAGATCACGTGCCCGCTCGGCACGAAGTAGAGCAGGGCGCCGAGGTTGGTCGCGACGTTGACGATCTTCGCCTTGGCGCTGGCGAGCAGGAAGTCGTAGCCCAGCGCGGTGATCAGGGCGATGATCAGGAAGGTCCCGGTGCCCGGTCCGATCAGGCCGTCGTAGAAGCCGATCAGGAGTCCCAGCACGGCCGCCGTGACGAGGTGGCGCCGGCCCGCGTGCTTGAGCACCGTGACGCTGCCCAGTGCCGGGCGGGCGATCGTCACGACGGCGACCACGATCAGCGCGACGACGATGATCGGCTTGAACACCGCGGCCGGGAGGAGGCCGGCGAGCGTCGCGCCTCCGTAGCTGCCCGCGAGGGCGACCGCCGCCATCGGCAGTGCGGTGCGCAGATCGGGCTTCGCGCGCCGGTAGTAGGTGATCGCGCTGGTGGTCGTGCCGAAGATCGAGGCCAGCTTGTTCGTGGCGAGCGCCTGCACGGGCGAGATCCCCGGCACGAGGAGCAGGGCGGGGAGCTGGAGGAGTCCGCCGCCGCCCACGACCGCGTCGATCCAGCCGGCCGCGAAGGCGGCGAGGATCATCAGCGCGAGGACGGGGAGTCCGAGATCCTCTGTGAAGGTCAGCATCGGTCGGAAGCGTACGCGAGCACCGCGACCCCCTCGACCTCGGGGGCCGGGCCGCCCTAGGGTCGGCGGCATGCGATTCGGACTCTTCATCCCCCAGGGCTGGCGCCACGACCTCGTCGGCGTCCCGGCCGCCGACCAGTGGCGCACCATGAGCGACCTCGCCCGGCACGCCGACGACGGCGCCTGGGAGTCGATCTGGGTCTACGACCACTTCCACACCGTCCCGCAGGTGACGGAGGAGGCGACGCACGAGGCGTGGTCGCTGATGAGCGCGTTCGGCGCCACCACGTCGCGCGTGCGGCTGGGCCAGATGTGCACCTGCATGGGCTACCGGAACCCCGCCTACCTCGCCAAGGTCGCGACGACCGTCGACATCGTCTCGGGCGGGCGGGTCGAGATGGGCATCGGCGGCGGCTGGTACGAGCACGAGTGGCGCGCGTACGGCTACGGCTTCCCGCCGATCGCCGAGCGGCTGGGCCGGCTCGACGAAGGCGTGCAGATCCTGCAGCAGGCCTGGACGACCGGGTCCGCGACCCTCGACGGCCGCTACTACCAGGTGGACGGCGCGCAGAACCGACCGCTGCCCCTGCAGGAGGGCGGCATCCCGCTGTGGGTCGCCGGCGGCGGCGAGAAGGTCACGCTGCGGATCGCGGCCCAGTACGCGCAGTACACGAACTTCGCCGGGACCCCGGAGGCGTTCGACCACAAGAGCTCGGTCCTCCGCGGGCACTGCGAGCGCCTGGGCACCGACTTCTCGGCGATCACCCGGAGCTCGAACTACAACGTCGTGATCGGCGAGACGGAGGCGGAGGTCGAGGCGGCGCTGCAGCGTCTCGAGGAGCGCGTGGTCCCGTACCTCGGCGCGGAGGGAGCGGCGTCCTTCGTCGCCGAGTACCGCAGCCCCGACGCGCTCGCGGTCGGCACTCCCTCGCAGATCGTCGACCGGCTCGCCGGCATGCAGTCGCGCGGGATGGACTACGGCATCCTCTACTTCCCGGACGCCGCCTACGACCGGTCCGGCATCGAGCTGTTCGAGCGCGAGGTGCTGCCGGCGCTCTCCTGAGCGCGGAGCGGCGGGGGCTCCTACGCCTCCCGCCCCCCGCCCGCAAGTCCTTGGGGCGCCCCGGCCCCGCGCCTACGGTCGGAGCATGGACGCACAGGACATCCGCTGGAACGACGAAGCCCGCGACAAGATCCTCGAGGACTCGGACAGGGTCCTCCGCGAGGCGGTGCTCGACCTCGCGACGAGCAAGAAGGGCGAGCCCTGGGAGGACGTGTTCGCCGAGCTGAACGCGCGCCTCAAGGACCGCTTCATCGACTTCGAGCCCGGCCCGGACCTCCGCAAGTACGCCGAGGCCGTCTCCGCCGGGGAGATCGAGACCGGCTCGTGAGCGAGCACGACCGCGACGCCGCGCTCGAGGACGAGATCACCTCGATCCACGCCCTCGGCGAGGGCCGCGTCGGCGAGACGGCCGGCCCGAAGGACGAGGACCACGAGCTCTCGCCCGAGCAGGACGCCCGCATCGAGTCCGAGCTGAAGAGCCGGAACGGCGAGAGCTGATCCCCCCGGTACGCGGAAGGCCCGCTCCCCCTCGAGGGAGCGGGCCTTCCGCGTGAGTCGCGACTACGCCGAGAGGGGCTCGTAGTCGGTGTAGCCCTCGGCTCCTCCGCCGTAGACCGTCTCCTGGACGACCTCGTTCTCGGGGTGCCCGCCCTGCCAGCGCTCGACCAGGTCGGGGTTGGCGATCGCCGGGCGGCCGACGGCCACGGCGTCGGCGTGGCCCTCGCTGATCAGCTCGGTCGCCTCCTCGCGGCTGGTCGGCGAGCCGAAGCCGCTGTTGGCGATGAAGACGCCGTCGAAGCGCGAGCGGAGGTCCTGGACCAGCTCGCCGGCGGGCTCGGCGTGCAGGACGCTGAGGTAGGCCAGGCCGAGCGGGGCGAGACCGTCGACGACGGCCTCGTAGGTGGCGCGCACGTCGTCGGCGTCGGTCTCGACGACGTCCTGGATGTTGTGGGCCGGCGAGAGGCGGATGCCGACGCGGCCCGCTCCGACCTCGTCGACGATCGCGCGGGTGACCTCGAGCGGGAACGCGGCGCGCTCGGCCGGGGTCCCGCCGTACTGGTCGGTGCGCACGTTGGAGACGGGCGAGAGGAACTCGTGCAGCAGGTAGCCGTTGGCGCCGTGCACCTCGACTCCGTCGAAGCCGGCGTCGATCGCGCGGCGGGCGGCGGCGACGAACTCGTCGCGGACGGTCGCCAGCTCCTCGGTGGTCAGCGCGTGCGGCACCGGGAAGGGCTTCTTGCCGGAGGGGGTGTGCACCTCTCCGTCGATGGCGACGGCGCTCGGGGCGACGATGCGGTCGGTGCCGGTGATCTCGGTGTGCGAGACGCGGCCCGCGTTCATCAGCTGCATGACGATGCGTCCGCCCGCGGCGTGCACGGCGTCGGCGACGGCGCGCCAGCCCGCGGCCTGCGCGTCGGTCTCGATGCCGGGCTGCCCGGCGTAGCCCTTGGACTCGGCGCTGGGGAAGACGCCCTCGCTGATCAGCAGGCCCATGCTCGCGCGCTGGGCGTAGTACTCGGCGACGATCGCGCCGGGCACGCCCTGCTCGTCGGAGCGCAGTCGCGTCATCGGTGCCAGGACGATGCGGTTGGGGAGGTCGAGGTCGCCGGCGGTGAGGGGGGAGAACGGATCCACGGGATCGCCTTTCTACGGAGCTGTCTCAGGGTTCTGCCCTGAGGGGGGAGGCACGTGCACCTGCGGCGCACTCCGGGCGGCAACCGCGAGCGGAGCACGGTCATTCCTCCTCCCGGCGTTCTCCCATCCCCCGCGCCCCGGGCACGCGGTCGACGGCCTGCCGCCTCCCGACTCCTGCTCGGACACCCGGGCTGTCTACACTCGGGAGGCGACGACGAAGGAGTGTGCGCGATGCCGGCGAGACCCCACCACCCCGTGAGCTCCCGGCTGCTGCCGGCGCTCGGGGCCCTCCTGATCGCCGCGGTCCTCGCGCTGGTCCCCGCGACCGCGGCGACGGCCGAATCGCCCGTCTCCTTCTCCTCCTCCACCGTCCTCGACTCGGTCGGAGTGCTGAGCTCCGGAGAGACCACCGAGATCGAGCAGGCCTCGCGGGCCCTCTACGACCAGCACCGCGTGCAGCTGTTCGTCGCCTTCGTCGACTCCTTCACGGATCCGTCCGACCGCGCCGCGTGGGCGGACGAGACCGCGACCCGCAACGGACTGGGCACCGACGACGTCCTCCTGGCCGTCGCGGTCGACGCCCGCCAGTACCAGGTGTCGGTCGCGCAGGGCTTCGCCCTCGACGACGCGCAGGTCTCCTCGCTCCAGTCCGACGACATCGAGCCGAGGCTCGCCGACGGCGACTGGGCCGGAGCCGCGGTGGCCGCCGCCGACGGGATCGGACAGCGCCTCGACGCGCCCAGCGCCGGCGAGTCCCTCGGCTCGGGGCTGCTGATCGCGCTCGGCGTGCTCGCGGCCCTCGTCGTGATCGGCCTCGTGGTGCTGCTGCTCGTCCGCCGCGCGCGGAAGCGCCGCGCCCAGGAGGCGGTGGAGGCCTCGATCGACGAGCTCGCCACGCGTGCCGGATCGGCCCTCGTCCACGCCGACGACGCCGTCCGCACCAGCGAGCAGGAGGTCGGCTTCGCGGAGGCGCAGTTCGGCGCCGACGCGACCGGCGCGTTCCGCGAGGCGCTCGTCACCGCGAAGCGCCTGCTCGGCGAGGCCTTCACCCTGCAGCAGCGTCTCGACGACGCCGAGCCGGAGACCGATCAGGAGCGCCGCGACGGCTACCAGCGCATCCTCCAGCTCTGCGCCGACGCCGAGCAGACGCTCGACGAGCGCGCGAGTGCGTTCGAGGAGCTGCGCGACCTCGAGAAGAACGCGCCGCAGGTCGCCGCCGCGCTCTCGGCTCGCGCCGCCGAGGTCGGCGACCGCCTCCCCTCGGCCCGCGCCCGCCTCGCCGAGCTCGCCTCCCGCTACGCGCCGACCGCGATCGACGACGTGGGCGACGACGCCGACCAGGCCGAGGACCGCCTCCGCTTCACCCGCGACCAGCTCGCCGGCGCCCAGCAGGCGCTGCAGGCCGGCGACTCCGGCCGCGCCGCCGTGCTGCTGCGCGCCGGGCAGCAGGCCGCCGAGCAGGCCTCCGGGCTCGTCGACGCGGTGGCGACGCGCGGCGACGAGCTGCAGAAGGCGGAGGCGTCGCTCGCCGGCCGCATCGCCGAGATCCGCGCCGACGTGGCGCAGGGACGAGCGCTCGCCGCCTCCCCGGACGCGGAGTCCGCCGCCCAGGCGCAGAACGTCGCCGCGGCGGTCGCCTCGACCGAGGCCGCCCTCGACGACGTCGAGCGCGCCGCCTCCGTGCGGCCGAACGACCCGCTCGCCCTGCTCGAGGCGCTCACCGCCGCCGACGCCACGATCGACGCCGCCGTCGGCGGGTTCCGCGACGCGCAGGCCCAGCGCGAGCGCGAGCGGGCCGCCCTCGGCGCCGAGCTCACCTCCGCCCGCAGCCGCGTCTCGGCCGCGGAGGACTTCATCGCGGCCCGCCGCGGCGCGGTCGGCTCGGAGGCGCGCACCCGCGTCGCCGAGGCCGCCCGCTCGGCCGAGTACGCCGAGCGCATCGCCGCCACCGACCCCCGCGAGGCTCTCGCCTCCGCCCAGCGCGCCTCGCAGCTCGCTCAGCAGGCGCTCGAGCGGGCACGGGCCGACGCCGGCGCCTACTCCGCCCCGAACGCCGTCGGCAGCCCCTACGGAGGCGACACGACCGGCGCGTTCCTCGGCGGGATCCTGGTCGAGTCGCTCCTGGGAGGCGGACGCCGCAGCGGCTACCGCTCGGGCGGCTTCGGCGGAGGCGGGTTCAGCGGCGGCTTCGGCGGAGGCGGCTCGTCCCGGCGCTCCGGCGGCGGCGGCTTCGGCGGCGGGCGCAGCAGCGGCGGAGGCGGACGCCGCGGCGGCGGCGGGCGCTTCTGAGCGCCCCTGGGCATCCGCGCACGACCGACGACCACCACCTCCCCCCACGACTCCGGCACCACCTCCGACATCCGGCACCATCCACGACGCAAGGAGAGACACCCATGGCTCAGAGACAGTCGATCTTCGGCCGCATCGCGCAGCTCGCGAAGGCCAACATCAACGCGCTCCTCGACCAGGCCGAGGACCCGCAGAAGATGCTCGACCAGATGGTCCGCGACTACACCGACAGCATCCGCGACGCCGAGGCGGCGATCGCCACCACGATCGGCAACCTGCGCCTGCTCGAGGACGACTACCGCGAGGACGTGCAGAACGCCCAGGAGTGGGGCGGCAAGGCCCTCGCCGCGAGCCGCAAGGCCGACGAGCTGCGCACCGGCGGGAGCGCCGGCGACGCCGACAAGTTCGACGCGCTGGCCAAGGTCGCTCTGCAGCGCCAGATCCAGTCCGAGAAGGAGGCGAAGGACGCCGAGCCGACCATCGCCTCGCAGACCGAGGTCGTCGACAAGCTCAAGTCGGGCCTGAACCAGATGCGCGAGAAGCTGCAGCAGCTCTCGAGCAAGCGCGACGAGCTGATCGCGCGCTCGAAGACCGTCGAGGCGCAGAGCCAGGTCCAGGACGCCGTGAAGAGCATCGACCTGATGGACCCGACGAGCGAGGTGAGCCGCTTCGAGCAGAAGATCCGCCGCGAGGAGGCGCGCGTCCGCGGCGCGGAGGAGCTCGCCTCCTCGAGCCTGGACGCGCAGTTCGAGTCGCTCGAGGACCTCGGTGAGATGACCGAGGTGGAGGCGCGCCTCGCCGCGCTCAAGTCCGGCCGCCCGCAGGACTCGATCGGCTCCTGAGCCCGTGCGCCTCCGGCGGTCCTGCCGGAGGCGCACTCCCCTTCCCGACACGCGCGGAGCGAAGGCTGGCAATCGCCATGGTGCGGTGCCGCCGCCGTCCCCGTAGTGTTCACACCAGGTTGCCCTTGACCCCGGTCGCCCTGATGCCGCGTCCGGCCCCTACCGACGCGGTGAACCATGAGCGGACCGCCCCCGTCGGGATCGCTCGCCGAGAGACCGTCGACGCCGACGGTCACCACGAAGAGCGAGGCGCCGATGAGCACCCCCACCACCACGTCCGTCACCGGAGGCGCCCCCCGCGTCGTCCGCACCCGCCCCCGCGCCGACGGCCGCGTCAACCCGACGACCGAGTACTCCGGTCTCCTCAGCACGGTCCGCGACGCGGGGCTCCTCCGCCGCCGCACCGGCTTCTACTACACGATGTTCGGCGCGCTGGTCCTCGCGCTCGGCGGCATCGTCACCGGCTTCGTCCTGCTGGGCGACTCCTGGTTCCAGCTCCTGCTCGCCGCCGCCCTCGGCATCGTGCTGACGCAGTTCGCCTTCCTCGCCCACGAGGCCTCGCACCGCCAGGTGTTCGAGTCCGGCAAGGCCAACGACGTCGCCGGCCGCACCCTCGCGAACCTCTTCGTCGGCATCAGCTACTCCTGGTGGATGACCAAGCACAGCCGCCACCACGCGAACCCGAACGTGCTGGGCAAGGACCCGGACATCGAGCGCGACGTCGTCTCCTTCACCGCCGAGGACGCGGCCCGCTCGCGCGGCCTCTACGCCTGGCTCACCCGCCGCCAGGGCTACGCGTTCTTCCCGCTCCTGCTGCTCGAGGGCCTCAACCTGCACCTGCACGGCTTCCGCACCGTGTTCGGCAAGGGCAAGGTCGACAAGCGCTGGGTCGAGATCACCATGCTCGTCACCCGCGTCGGCCTCTACCTCGCCGTCGTCTTCTGGGCCCTCCCCCTCGGCATGGCGTTCGCCTTCGTCGGCGTGCAGCTGGGCGTCTTCGGCCTCTACATGGGCGCCGCGTTCGCGCCGAACCACAAGGGCATGCCGCTGCTGCCGAAGGAGGCGCGCGTCGACTTCCTCCGCCGCCAGGTCCTCACCTCGCGCAGCATCCGCAGCACCTGGTTCACCGACCTCTACATGGGCGGCCTCAACTACCAGGTGGAGCACCACCTCTTCCCGAACATGCCCCGCCCAGCGCTGCGCCGTGCGCAGGTCATCGCCAAGGAGTACTGCACCACCCACCAGATCCCCTACACCGAGACCTCGCTGATGGAGTCGTACGCGATCGTCGTCCGCTACCTCAACAAGGTCGGCCTGTCGGCCGGCGGCGACCCGTTCGACTGCCCCGCCGCCTCCGCCTACGGACGCTGAGCACTCCCCTTCGGAGGCCCCTCGCACCTTCCCGGTGCGGGGGGCCTCCGTCGTTCGCGGGAGCGCAAGGGGGTGCCCCCGCGGGCGGCGGAGTCGTAGCGTCGGGACATGAGCAGCTCCGACTACGACATCGAGCCCACCCCCACCGACACCACCGACGGCGCGCGCACGCCCGACCCCGCCACCGAGACCGGCACCTCTGCGGGCCTCGACGAGGTCGGCGGCGCGGCCTCCCCCCTGGCCGACGGCGTCGGCGCCGACGGCGAGGAGCAGAACCCCCCGCTGCCCGACTGGGGCCCCACCGACGGCGTCCACGGCACCGACGCCGAGACCGACGCCTCGGGCACCGAGCAGCACTGACACGGCTCCGCGAGGGACCTCCCCGGCCGGTCGGCGAACGCTCCGACCGCGTTCCGAGGAGGTCCCTCCGTGTTCGCCGGAGGGTCGGCCGGCGCCCGGGCGGCGCGCCCTACACTGGCGAAATGCAGCCGACCGAACGCGCCCTCCGGGTGATCTCCTACAACCTCCGGGAGCACCGAGCGCACGCCGAGATCGCCCCCCTCGCCGCCCGCCACGACATCGACGTCCTGTGCCTGCAGGAGTGCGACACCACGAAGCTGCCGCAGGAGGTGGGCTCGCTCCGGCTCGCGTCCGTCACGGCCCGCAACCGCCTGGGCCTGGCCGTCTACTACTCGCAGGACCGCTTCGAGCTCTCCGGCAGCGCCGCGTTCGAGCTCAGCAAGTCCATGCACGACCGCGTGATGTCCCCCGCTCACGAGCGCCTGCTGGCCGTCCGCCTCGACGACCGCGACGGCGGATCGATCGCCGTCTCCTCCTTCCACGCAGCCCCGCTCTCGGCAGGCAACGCCCTGCGCCGCAAGCAGATCGACGAGGCGCTCAACCGGCTGCGCGAGTACGCGCCGGACACCCCCTCCCTGATGGTCGGCGACTACAACTACCCGTGGTTCTTCCGCGGACTCGACCGCCGGATGACCCGGAACGGCTACCTGGTCTCGCGGAGCGACTCCCCCACCTACGCGCGCTACCGCTACTTCAGCGGCCACTTCGACTTCGCGATCAGCGACTCCGTGCGGATCGAGCGGGTCTCCACGCTGCCCCAGGGCGTCTCGGACCACCTCCCGGTGATGGTCGACGCGCACTACGGCGTCCCCGCCGCCTGAGCGCGGGGCCCGCGGGCCCGTGCGGTCGGTAGGCTCAGGGGGTGACGACCCTGATCCTCGCCCGGCACGGAGAGACTGTCTGGCACTCCGAGAACCGCTTCGCGGGCTCCTCCGACATCGCGCTGACCCCCCGGGGCCAGGACCAGGCGGCGACTCTGGCCGCCTGGGCCGTCGACGCCGACCTCGAGGCGGTGTACTCCTCCACCCTGGTCCGGGCCGTGCGCACCGCCGTGCCCGCCGCGCGGGCGGCCCACCTCGAGCTGCAGCCCGACCCGGCGCTGGTCGAGGTCGACTTCGGCCGCGGCGAGGGGCTGACCACCGACGAGATGGAGAAGCGCTTCCCGGACGAGTACCACGCGTGGGTCGCCGCACCGGCCATCCAGCCGATGCCCGGCGGCGAGTCCGGCCTCGACGCCGTCGCCCGCGCGAACACCTCACTCGCGCGCATCCACCGCGAGCACCCCGACGGCCGGGTGCTCGTCGTCGCGCACGGCACGCTCATCCGCCTCCTGCTGTGCGCCTATCTCGGCATCAACCCGGAGACGTACCGGCACACCTTCCCGGTGGTCGACAACGTCTCGCTGACCACGCTGCGCTGGGACGCGACCGGCGTCGGCCTGCTCGGATACAACGTCCCGCCCGTCCAGACGCAGCGGCGCTCCAGCTGAGCGCAGCGGCCGCTCCGGAGCGGCGCCCGGCGAGCGCGGGCTCGATCGGCCTGGTGCTCGGGTCGGTCGCGAGCGTGCAGCTGGGCGCCTCCTTCGCCGTGCTGCTCTTCCCCGCCGCGGGGCCGATCGGCACCGTCACGCTCCGGCTGGTGTTCTCGGCCGTCGTGCTGCTCCTGGTCTGCCGTCCGCGGCTGCGCGGCCACAGCCGGAGCGACTGGGCCACCGTCGCCGCCTACGGCCTCGCCCTCGGCGGGATGAACGCCTGCTACTACGAGGCCATCGCCCGGATCCCGCAGGGCGCCGCCGTCACCCTCGAGGTGCTCGGGCCGCTGACGCTCTCGGTGATCGCCGGGAGGAGCGTGCTGAGCCTGGTCTGGGCGGTGCTCGCGCTGGCCGGGGTGGTGACCCTGTCGCAGGGCGGGTTCTCGGCGCTGGACCCGGTCGGCGTCGGCTTCGCGCTGGCGGCCGCAGTGCTCTGGGCCGCGTACATCGTCTTCGCCGGCCGCACCGGCGGGCGGTTCCAGGGGATCGACGGGCTCGCGCTGGCGCTGGCGGCCGGCGCGATCGTGTCGCTGCCGTTCGGCCTCGCCTCCGCCGGGCCCGCCCTGGTGGTGCCGCCGGTGCTGCTCCTCGGGCTCGCCGTGGCGGTGCTCTCCTCCGCGGTGCCCTACGCGCTGGAGCTGCTGGCGCTGCGGCGCCTGCGCTCCTCGACCTTCTCGATCCTGATGTCGCTCTCCCCCGGGGCGGCCGCGCTCTCGGGCTTCCTCGTGCTCGGCCAGCGCCTCAGCGCCGTCGAGGCCGTCGGGATCGCGCTCGTGGTCGCCGCGAGCATCGGAGCGGTGCGGACCGCGCGGACCTCCGCCTGACCGGCAGTTCTTTTGTTAGGCTAACTATGTGCCATCGACCGAGACCCAGCAGACCGAGACCCCTCAGACCGAGGCCCAGCAGACCGATCTCCCGCTGACCTCCCTCGCGGGCGAGGTGCGGGCAGCGGTCGGCCGGCTCGGACGGCGGCTCCGGCAGGAGAAGGCCCAGCACGAGCTCAGCGATCCGCAGTTCAGCGTGCTCGCACTCCTGCACCGCGAGGGCGCCAAGACCCTCGGCGAGCTGGCCGAGGCGGAGCGGGTCCGCCCGCCCTCGATGACCCGCACGGTCGGCTGCCTGGTCGACGAAGGACTCGCGGAGCGCCTGGCCGACCCCGCCGACGGCCGCGTCACCCGCATCCGCCCCACCGGGGCCGGCACCGCACTGGTGCTCGACGTGCGCCGCAGCCGCGACGCGTGGCTCGTGGCGCGCCTCGAGGAGCTCCCTCCCGAGGACCTGCGCCTGCTCCACGACGCGGCGGCGGTCCTGCGCGCGGTGGCCGACCGATGAGCGCGATGTTCCGCTCCCTCGCCGTGCCGAACTACCGCATCTGGTTCGCGGGCGCGATGGTCTCGAACGTCGGCACCTGGATGCAGCGCACGGCCCAGGACTGGATCGTGATCAACGACCTGACCGACCACGACGCGACGGCGCTCGGCGTGACCATGGCGCTGCAGTTCGGACCGCAGCTCGTGATGGTCCCCTTCTCCGGCTTCATCGCCGACCGCTTCGACCGGCGGAAGCTCCTGATGGCCACCCAGGGCGCGATGGGCGCGCTCGGCCTCGGCCTGGGGCTCATCGTCGTGACCGGGGTCGTCCAGCTCTGGATGGTCTACCTCTTCGCCCTGCTGCTCGGCTTCGCCGCGGCGATCGACGCGCCCGTGCGCCAGACGTTCGTGTCGGCGCTGGTCGAGGAGCGCGACCTCACCAACGCCGTCTCGCTGAACTCGGCCTCCTTCAACTCGGCGCGGATGATCGGACCGGCCCTCGCGGGCGTGCTGATCGCCGCGGTCGGCTCCGGCTGGGTCTTCCTCCTCAACGCCGCGAGCTTCCTCGCCGTCCTGCTCTCGCTGCGCGCGCTGCACCGCGACCAGCTCCGCAGCGCCCCGCGGGCCACGCGCGGCCCGGGTGCCCTGCTGGAGGGGTTCCGCTACGTGTCGAAGCGGCCGGACATCCTCGTGGTGCTCGCGATCGTGTTCCTGATCGGCACGTTCGGCCTGAACTTCCCGATCTTCGCCTCGACGATGGCGACCGTCGAGTTCGACATGGGGGCGAGCGAGTTCGGCCTGCTCTCCTCCGCCATCGCCGTCGGCTCGGTGCTGGGGGCGCTCCTCTCGGCTCGCCGCGACCGCCCGAGGCTCCGGCTCATCGTCGGCGCCTCCGCAGCGTTCGGCGTCGCGCTCGCGCTGGCCGGCGTCATGCCGACGGTCTGGGCGTTCGCGATCCTGCTCCCCTTCGTCGGCATCGCGGCGCAGACGCTGATGACCTCGGCCAACGGCTACGTGCAGCTCTCGACCGCCCCCGAGATGCGGGGCCGGGTCATGGCGCTGTACATGGCGATCTTCGTCGGCGGCACTCCGATCGGCGCGCCGCTGATCGGCTGGGTCGCGAACGCCTACGGTCCGCGCCAGGCGATGCTGGTCGGCGCCGCCTCCGGGATCGCGGCGGCCGCCATCGGACTCGCCTTCCACCTCCGTCTGCGCCGCGCCGCCCGGCTCGCGGCCCCCGGGCCGGAGGCCCTTCCCGCTACCGGCGGTGTCCCACTGCTGCGCCCCCGCGCCTAGGCTCCGTCAGCCGGTCCGCGCGCCGGAGCGGATCCGCGGACAGCCGGCTGAACGGGTCGTCGTCGACGCCGGGCGCGTCCGCCGCCCGCCCTCAGGCCTCGCGGGTGATCTCGACGCGGACGAAGAGCTTGGACGAGCGGGGCCCGGCGAACACCCCGCGCAGCGGCGCGATGTCGTTGTAGTCGCGGCCGCGGCCGACGATGACGTGGCGGTCGCCGATGTCGATCAGGTTCGTCGGGTCGTAGCCGCGCCACGCTCCTCCGCAGAACCACTCGACCCAGGCGTGCGACTCCCCCACCACGGTCTCGCCGATCTCGGCGTGCGGCTTGGGGTGCAGGTAGCCCGAGACGTAGCGCGCCGGGATGCCCACCGAGCGCAGCGCCCCGAGGACGATGTGCGTGATGTCCTGGCAGACGCCCTCGCGCGCGGTCCACGACTCCGTCGCGGTGGAGTGCACGCCGGTGACGCCCTGCCGGTAGGTCATCGCCCGGCCGATCGTCTCGGCGATCGTGAGCGCGGCCTCGCACGGCCCGGCCGCCTCATCCGCGAGCGAGCGCGCCATCGCCGAGAGGTCCTCCGGCGGCGCGGTGCGGTGGGTCTGCTTCGACTGCTCCACGTACTCGGTGCGCGTCTCGACCTGCTCGGACAGCTGATCCCACCCCGTCGGGTGGTCGGGGTGCTGCTTCGGCCGGATCTCGACGAGCGAGGTCGCCGTCAGCGAGAGCTCGCGGTGGGCGTCGAGCACGTCGAACGACGAGACGCGCGTGCCCCAGTAGTCGGTGTAGGCGTGCACCGAGGTCACCGGCCGGATGTCGAGGTTCGAGAACAGCACCAGCTGCCCGTCCGAGGAGGCGGGGAGCATCCGCGCCTCGTTGTAGGACGCGACCACGTCCCCCGCGTAGGTGAAGCCCGTGGTGTGCCTGATGCGCAGCCTGCTCACAGCGCCTCCCCGATCCAGCTCGGCATGACGTTGGTGGGGAAGTACCGCTGGCGGATCGCCTCGGAAGCGGCCGAGGTCGCCTCCTGCACGCTGTCCATGTGCCGCGGCAGGTCCTCGAGGATGTCGGTGATCGGCCGGAACTCCAGCTCGCTGCGGATCCGCCCGAGGACGCGCTGCGCGTCGCCGGAGTGGCCGATGCGGCCGGTGCGCGGCTCGATGTCGCGCATGCACGCCTCCGCCCGCGAGACCGAGAAGAGGATCGAGCGCGGGAACAGCCGGTCCAGGAGGAGGAACTCCGCCGCGTTCCGCGCGCTCGGCACGCCCCGGTAGGTGCGCAGGTACGCCTCGTAGGCGCCGCAGGAGCGGAGGATCGTGGTCCAGGAGGGGCCGCTCGCCTCGGTCAGCGAGCGGGTGGCGAGCAGGCGGGCGGTCATGTCGGCGCGCTCGATCGAGCGGCCGAGGGTGAAGAACTGCCAGGCCTCGTCGCGCGAGGTCGCCGACTCGATGATGCCGACGGCGAGGGCGGAGCGCTCGCGCACCCAGCTGAAGAACTCCGACACCCGCTCGCCCGAGACGCGGCGCGGCATCCGGGTGCGCGTGGTGTTGAGGCACTCCCAGAGCTCGGTCGAGACGATCTCGCGCGCCCGGCGGGCGTTCTCGCGGGCCGCGCCGAGCGAGTAGGCGATCGAGGCGGGGTTCGTGCGGTCGATCGCGAGGATCGCCAGCACGTCGGCGCGGGTGATCTCGCGCATGTCGTCGGGCGGGGTCGAGCCCATCACCGACAGGAGCGAGCGGCAGGCCGTGTCCTCGTCGATCCACGGGTCCTCGAGCAGGAGCTGGAGGTGGACGTCGAGGATGCGGGCGGTGCCGTCGGACCGCTCGATGTAGCGGCCGATCCAGAACAGCGACTCGGCGATCCGGGAGAGCATCAGTCGTCCTCCCCCACCGCGAGCGTCTGCTGCTGCTGCTGGTCCTGGTCGGTGTTCGGCGCGTCCTGCGGCGAGTGGTCGGGCGTGTGGTTGAGCGGGTAGACGATCGGGATGGAGCTGGTGACCGCGGCCTGCTCGGCGACGAGCGCCTGGATGTCGCGCGCCTCGGGCTCGGCGCTGCGCGCCTCCTCGAGGCCGACCACCCAGGTGTCCTTCGATCCGCCGCCCTGCGACGAGTTGACGACGAGCTGCCCCTCCGGGAGCGCGACGCGGGTCAGGCCGCCGGGCAGCACCCAGACGTCGGTGCCGTCGTTCACGGCGAAGGGCCGAAGGTCGGCGTGCCGGGGACGCATCCCGTCGTCGACGAGGGTGGGGATGGTGGAGAGCTGCACGACCGGCTGCGCGATCCAGCCGCGCGGGTCGGCCTGGAGGCGGGAGCGCAGCTCCGCGAGCTCCTTCGCCGAGGCGGCCGGCCCGACGACCAGGCCCTTGCCGCCGGAGCCGTCGACCGGCTTCACGACGAGCTCGTCGAGGCGGTCGAGCACCTCCTCGAGCGCTCCCGGATCCTCGAGCCGCCACGTGTCGACGTTCTTGATCACCGGCTCCTCCGAGAGGTAGTAGCGGATGAGGTCGGGCAGGTAGGTGTAGACGAGCTTGTCGTCGGCGACGCCGTTGCCGACCGCGTTGGCGATCGTGACGTTCCCGAGCCGGGCCGCGAGCATCAGCCCGGGCGAGCCGAGCATCGAGTCGGCGCGGAACTGCAGCGGATCGAGGAACTCGTCGTCCACGCGGCGGTAGATCACGTCGACCCGGGTCGGGCCGGAGGTGGTGCGCATGAACACCTTGCCGCCCGTGCAGAACAGGTCGCGGCCCTCGACCAGCTCGACGCCCATGAGGCGGGCGAGGAGGGTGTGCTCGAAGTAGGCGGAGTTGTAGACGCCCGGGGTGAGCACGACCACGGTCGGGTCGTCGACGCCCTCGGGGGCGGAGGCGCGGAGGGCCTGCAGCAGCTTGTTCGGGTAGTCGCCGACCGGGCGCACCCGCATCGAGACGAACAGCTCGGGCAGCGTCTGCGCCATCACCCGGCGGTTCGAGATGACGTAGGAGACGCCGGAGGGCACGCGGACGTTGTCCTCGAGGACCCGCCAGCCGCCCTTCTCGTCTCGGATCAGGTCGATCCCGGACACCTGGATCCGCACGCCGTTCGCGGGGACGATGCCCGCAGCCTGCCGGTGGAAGTGGCTCGAGCTCGAGATCAGCCCGGCGGGGATGACGCCGTCGGCCACGGCGTTCTGCGGGCCGTAGACGTCGGCGAGGAACGCCTCGAGAGCACGGACCCGCTGCTTGATGCCGGTCTGCACCTCGTTCCACTCGGCGCGCTCGATCACCCGGGGGACGGCGTCGAGCGGAAACGGCCGCTCCTCCCCCGCGAAGTCGAAGGTGACGCCCTGCGCGAGGTAGGAGGAGGCGAGCGCGTCGGTGCGGCCGCGCAGCTCCTCCTGGGTCATCCGCGCGAGCGAGGAGTAGATGTCGCGGTAGGCGCCGCGGACCCCGTCGGGGCCTCCGGTCGACGCCACGTCGGCGAACATCTCGTCCCAGGGGGTGGCGCCCGTGTCGGGCCGCTCGACCTTCTGGGACCCGTATCCGTCGAAGAGGTCACCCATGGCACGACTCTAGTGCGGGGCGTATTGCGGGGATGTTTCGGGCGGCCGCGGGGCGAGCGGGGCGGGTCGGCGACGTCCGGGCACGGCACCGGCGCCGTCCTCCGACAGGCCGGCGGAGGCCCGGGGATCCACGGGAATAGATCCGGTCGCACGTGGTTGAATGAGGATGTACATGCAAACGCATGGACCAGGCCCCACCGGGCCGGAGGACAGAAGGAGCGCCTGATGCAGTTCGGCATCTTCACGGTCAGCGACATCACGACCGACCCCACGACCGGACGGACCCCGTCCGAGTCCGAGAAGATCCAGGCGACCCTCGCGATCGCGCTGAAGGCGGAGGAGATCGGCCTCGACGTCTTCGCCCTGGGCGAGCACCACAACCCGCCGTTCTGGTCCTCCTCCCCCACCACCACGCTCGGCTACCTCGCGGCGAAGACCGAGCGGATCACGCTCTCCACCGCGATGGCCCTCATCACCACGAACGACCCGGTGAAGCTCGCCGAGGACTACGCGATGCTCCAGCACCTCGCCGGCGGCCGCGTCGACCTGATGCTCGGCCGCGGCAACACCGGCCCCGTCTACCCGTGGTTCGGCAAGGACATCCGCCGCGGCATCGAGCTGACGATCGAGAACTACGACCTGCTGCACCGCCTGTGGACCGAGGACTTCGTCGACTGGGAGGGCCAGTTCCGCACGCCCCTCCAGGGCTTCCAGTCGACCCCGCGCCCCCTCGACGGCGTCGCGCCGTTCGTGTGGCACGGATCGATCCGCTCCCCGCAGATCGCCGAGCAGGCCGCCTACTACGGCGACGGCTTCTTCGCGAACCACATCTTCTGGCCCGCCTCGCACACCCAGAAGATGGTGCAGCTCTACCGCCAGCGCTTCGAGCACTACGGCCACGGGACCGCCGACCAGGCGATCGTCGGCCTCGGCGGGCAGATCTTCCTGGCGAAGAACTCGCAGGACGCGGTCTCGCAGTTCCGCCCCTACTTCGACAACGCCCCCGTCTACGGCCACGGCCCCTCGCTCGAGGACTTCACGGAGCAGACCCCGCTCACCGTCGGCTCCCCGCAGCAGATCATCGACCGCACCCTCGGCTTCCGCGAGTACGTCGGCGACTACCAGCGCCAGCTCTTCCTGATGGACCACGCGGGACTCCCGCTGAAGACCGTCCTGGAGCAGATGGACATGCTCGGCGAGATCCTCCCCGCCCTCCGCGCCGGCTTCGCCGAGGGCCGCCCCGCGCACGTGCCCGACGCCCCCACCCACGCCTCCCTCGTGGCCGCGCGCGACGCGCAGCCCGCGGCCGAGCCCGTCACCGTCTAGTCAGGAGCTCTCCATGGACACCCGCAGGATCACCGTCCTCTCGGCCGGCCTCAGCCAGCCGTCCTCGACCCGGCTGCTCGCCGACCGCCTGGCCGACGCCGCCGAGTCCTCCCTCACCGAGCAGGGCTTCGCCGTCGAGCGGAGCGTCGTGGAGCTGCGCGACCTCGCGCACGACGTCACGAACAACCTCCTCACCGGCTTCGCGAGCCCCGCTCTGCAGACCGCGCTCGACGCGGTCGCCGGCGCCGACGGCCTGATCGCCGTGACGCCGATCTTCACCACCAGCTACAGCGGGCTCTTCAAGTCGTTCGTCGACGTGCTCGACACGGAGGCGCTGCGCGGCCTGCCCGTGCTGCTGGCGGCCACGGGCGGGTCCCCCCGCCACTCCCTGGCCGTCGACTACGCGATGCGCCCGCTCTTCACCTACCTGCACGCGGCGCCCCTCGCGACCACGGTGTTCGCGGCGACGGACGACTGGGGCGGCGCGACCGAGGACGGACGGGCGCTGCCCTCGCGCATCGAGCGCGCCGGACGCGAGCTGGCCGATCAAGCCGCCCGCTCCTCCCGCTCGGGCTCCACGCCCGACCCGTGGGCGCTCGACGGCTCGTTCGAGGGGATGCTCGGCCGCCGCGGCTGAACGCCCGCCGCGCGGATCGGCCGCTCCTCTCATGGATCGGCCGATCCGTCCAGCCGCGATACCCGCGGCCCTGCCGGAATAGCCTGCCCCCGGGAGCCTGCCGCTGGCCCCCGGAAGGAGGCCGTCATGGGCCTGACCAGCAAGGGGCTCCCCTCGGGGGCTCTCGACCTCTCGCAGCTCGGACGCGCGGTCCTCGACCGCCGCCGCTTCCTCGGAGCGCTCGGCGTCGCCGCCTCCGTCCCGGTCCTCTCCGGCTGCGGCTTCGCCCCCGCGGGCCCCGCGGCGAACGTCGGCAGCGACACCCTCACCTTCACCACCTGGGGCACCGACGCCGAGCTGGCCGGCTTCCAGCGCGCGATCGACGCGTTCCAGTCGGCGAACGCCGGCGCCACCGTGACCCTCAACGCGGTCCCGTACGAGCAGATGTTCACCAACATCGACGCGCAGCTGCAGGCGGGCAACCCGCCGGACGTCTTCCGGGTCCCGTACTACACGTTCGGCAGCTACGCCGGCCGCGACCAGCTCCTGGACCTGTCGGGCTTCCTCGACTCCGACGTCGCCGAGCGGTTCACCGATCCGGCCTGGGCCGCGGTGCAGAGCGGCGGGAGCCCCTTCGGCGTCCCCCACCACACCGACACCTCGCTGATCCTCTACAACACGCAGGTGCTGGCCGACGCGGGCGTCACCTCCTTCCCCTCCTCGCCCGAGGAGGCGTGGACCTGGGAGGAATTCACCGAGGTCGGGCGGAAGCTGCGCGCCTCGCTCCCCGCCGAGCGCTACCCCTTCGCCTACAACTGGCAGGGCAACGGCGTCACGCGCTGGCTCAGCCTGCTCTTCCAGGCCGACGGCCGCTTCCTCACCGAGGACCTGTCCGGGCCCGCGATCGACTCCGCCGCCGGCCGCGCCGCGATCGACTTCAGCCGCAGCTTCTTCACCGACGGCCTCGTGCCGCCGAGCAGCTCCGTGCAGGCGACCACCTACGCCAGCGACCTCTGGTACTCGCAGACCACCGCGATGACCTTCGCCGGCGCGTTCCTCATCCCCGACGCCGACTCCACCCTCGACTTCGAGTGGGGCGCCACCTACTCCCCGCGCAACGTGCGCGGAGGCGGCGACTTCGGCGGCAACGCCCTCGTCGCGACCAAGGCCGCGAAGAACCCGGAGCTGGCCGCCTCCTTCCTCGCGTTCGTGACGGAGGAGGAGGCGATGCGCGACTTCTGCGCCGGCGCCTCCCTCCTCCCCACCCGTCGCGACCTCACGGAGTCGGGCATCGAGTTCGCCGTGCGCCCCGAGCTCGCCGAGGTGTTCCTCGGCCAGGCGGGCACCGTCCAGGCGTCCGACTCGGCGCAGGTCGCCTCGCCCGACATGGCCGCGATCATCACGGTGCTCAAGGAGCAGCTGGAGCAGGCCTTCGTCGGCGGGCGCAGCACCGAGGACACCATCGCCGGCCTCACCTCCGGCATCGCGGCCGCGACGCAGTGAGCCGGTCGGTCCTCGCGCCGGAGGCGGTGACCGCCCGCCCCCGGCGCACCTCCCGCGCCCCCGCCCGCGAGACGGCGGCCGCCTACGCGTTCCTCGCGCCGAACCTGCTGATGCTCGGCCTGTTCGTGTTCGTCCCCCTGGGCGGCGCGTTCCTGATCGGCTTCCAGCGCACGAACGGCTTCGGCGACGGCGTCTTCGTCGGGCTCGACAACTACGCGCGGCTGCTCGGCGACGGCCTCTTCTGGCGCTCGACGCTGAACACGGCGCTGTTCACCCTGATCGTGACCCCGCTCTCGATGTCGCTGGGCCTCGGCGCGGCGGTGCTGATGAACTCGGTGCTGCCCGCGCGTCCGGTGTTCCGCAGCATCCTCATCCTGCCGATGGCGGTCTCCGGCGTGGCGACGGCGCTGATGGGCGTGCTGATCTTCGACGAGAACAGCGGCGTGCTCGACGGCATGCTCCAGACGATCGGCCTCCCCCGCGTCGCCTGGCAGTCCGGCGGAGCGGCGGCCTTCGCCTCCGTGGTGCTCGTCACCCTGTGGTGGCGCACCGGCTTCAACATGCTGATCTACCTGGCGGGGCTGCAGGGGGTGAACCCGGCGCTCTACGAGGCGGCCCGGCTCGACGGAGCGAACGCGTGGCAGCAGTTCCGCCACGTGACGCTGCCGCTGGTCGGCCCGTCGTCGTTCTTCCTGCTCATCCTCAACGTCATCTACTCGTTCCAGGTGTTCGACATCGTCTTCGTGCTCACCGGCGGCGGACCGCAGAACGCGACCTCGGTGCTCGTGACCTACGCCTACGACACCGGGTTCGTCACCCGCGACCAGGGCTACGCCGCGGCCATCGGCATCGTGCTGCTGATCCTGACCATGATCTTCACCGCGGTGCAGTGGCGCACCAACCGCTCGAGGGACCTCGTCGAATGATCCGCACGTCGCGCACCTCGCGCCTGCTCCGCCTCGCCCTCGCCCTCGGTGTCTCGGTGGTCATCGTCTTCCCGCTGTACTGGATGGTCGTCGTCGCGTTCTCCTCGCGGTCCGAGCTGCTCGGCGGCACCCTCCGCCTCTGGCCGCGCGAGCTGACGCTGGTGAACTTCGAGCGAGTGTTCTCGTCGTTCCCCGTGGCGACCTGGTTCGGCAACTCCCTCGCGATCAGCCTGGTCACCGCTTTGATCACCGTGACGATCAACCTGCTCGGCGGCTACGCCTTCGCGCAGCTGCGGTTCCGCGGATCCGGAGTGCTCTTCCTCCTGGCCCTGTCGACGCTCACCCTGCCCGTGCAGGTGATCATGGTGGCGCTGTTCCGGCTCGTCACCGACCTCGGCCTCTACGGGAGCTACTGGGCGGTGATCCTGCCGACGGCGGCATCGGCGTTCGGGCTGTTCCTGGCGCGGCAGTTCATCCTCGCGATCCCGCGGGACCTGATCGAGGCGGCCCGGATCGACGGCGCCGGGCACTTCCGCGTGTTCACGGCCATCGTCCTCCCCCTCTCGAAGCCGCTCATCGCCGTGCTCTTCTTCATGTCGCTGCTCGGCTCCTGGAACGACTTCGCCTGGCCGCTCATCGCCCTGAAGGAGAACGCGCTGTTCACGCTCCCGATCGGGCTGCTCTTCCTCCAGGGGCAGTTCGGCAGCGACTACGGAGCGACCATGGCGTTCGCCCTGGTGAACGTCGTGCCGATGGTGGTGCTGTTCCTGGTGTTCCAGCGCTACTTCGTGCAGGGCTTCGCGCGCAGCGGCCTCCGCTGACCTCGCGGCGGGGGGTGCGGATCGGTGCGCTGAGCGGCCATTCGTCCCCCCGTCCGGGGCCGGGAGTGTCAATCCCCCCGTTCCGCCGACCCGGCCGGCGCCGCCCCGCGGTACCGTCGTCGCAGGCGCCCACCTCGTGCGCTCCGGAGCGCACCGTTCGAGCGGAAGGCGGGATCGCCATGAGTACCGTCGCCGCGAACGCCGCCCAGCAGAAGGTGGCCGGCCGCTACTACCTGATCGAGCGCATCGGCTCCGGCGGGATGGGCTCGGTCTACCGGGCCCGCGACGAGACCGTGCAGCGCGAGGTCGCCGTGAAGGTGTTCCGCGCGGAGGCCTCGAACCCCGAGGACGTGGCCCGCCAGGAGCGCGAGGTGCGGATGCTGAGCTCCTTCGCCCACCCCGGCATCGTCAACCTCTTCGACGCGGGCCTGCACAATTTCGGCGGCGAGGTCCGCCGCTACGTCGTGATGGAGCTCGTCGCCGACCCCACGATGGAGGCGCGGCTCGAGTCCGGCCCCCTCCCGGCGGCGGAGGTCGCTGCGATCGGCACGCAGCTCGCCGAGGCCCTGGCCTACCTGCACGAGCGCGGCGTCGTGCACCGCGACGTGAAGCCCGCGAACATCCTGGTCAGCGAGGTCGCCTCCAGCGGCTACGCCCGCACCGCCAAGCTCACCGACTTCGGCGTGGCCCACTTCATGGACGGCTCCCGCCTCACCAGCGACGGCGTCGTGATCGGCACCGCGAGCTTCGTCAGCCCGGAGCAGGTCGCGGGCGAGCCGATCAGCGGAGCGAGCGACGTCTTCTCCCTCGGCCTGGTCCTCCTCGAGGCGATCACCGGTCACCGCGAGTACTCGGGCACCGTCCTCGAGGCGGCCATCGCTCGCCTCCACCGCAGCCCCTCCGTGCCCGACGCCCTGCCGACGGAGTGGCGGGCGCTGCTGACCTCGATGACGCAGCGGGACCCGGAGAAGCGGCCGACCGCCGACGAGGTCGCGCACCGGCTCCGCGGCGGGATGACGACGGGCACGGCGGCGGCCGCGCCGACCGCCTCGGACTCGCGCGCGGCACGGATCCGGCGCTCCGTGATCATCGGCTCGAGCGTGGTCGGCGTCGGCGCGATCGCGGCGCTGTCGTGGATGCTCGGAGCGCTCGCCGGTCGCTGACCGACCGGGCGCGGGGCCCTAGGCCTCGCCGGGGAACGCGGGACGGAGCACGATCCGCGTCCAGGCGCCCACGTAGATCCGGTCGCCCTCCTCGACCTCGCGGCGCTGCCCGGCGGCGATCGGCGACTGCGGGAGCGGCGCCCCGGCCGGGGCGAGGTACGTGCCGTTCGCCGACTGCAGATCCTCGACCCACCAGCGGTAGCCGTCGGTGCTCAGCTGGCAGTGGCGCCGCGAGACACCGGAGTCGGAGCCGCAGTCCACCTGCGGCGAGATGCCGCGGGAGACGGACGGGCGGCCGACGAGCAGGGTGCGCTCGCGGAGGACGACGGTCGCGGGCGGGCCGGGCGAGGGCATGGGGTCGTCGGCGCGCTGCTCGGCGTACCACTCCGGGTCGACCCAGAGCTCGGCGATCCACGGGCGGTCCGGGTCCGCGGAGGCGGCGGCGGGGCGGGCGGAGCCGGTGGCCGGCGCGGACGCGGCCTCCTCCTCCGACGCTGAGGCCCCGGGTGCCGCGTCGGGGGCTGCGGCCTCGGGTGCAGGGGCCTCCGGGATCACCTCGGTCGGCGGAGCGGCGGGCGGCGCGGTCGCGACGGGGGTGTCGAAGCCGGCCTCCTGCTCCGGGACCAGCTCGGTCGGAGCCGCGGGATCGGCCTGCGGCGCGGGCGCCTCGCCCAGGTGCTGGGCCGGGTCCCCCGACGGCGTCGCGGAGCCGCCGACCTCGCCCGGAGCGCGGACGGCGCCGGAGGAGGTGAACGGATCGGCCTCGGGGAGGGAGCCGGTCGTGAAGTCGTAGCCGCAGTTCTCGCAGAACAGGGCGCCGGGCTCGTTCGGGAACGAGCAGTGCGGGCAGACCGAGGGGCCGGTCGGGATCGCGGTGGTCGGCGCGGCGGGAGCGGGCGACGGGGCCGCAGCGGCACCGATGGGCGCTCCGCAGACGTCGCAGTAGTCGCCGGACTGCGAGGTGTGCCCCTCGGGGCAGCGGAAGCTCACTTGCGCACCCGCGTGGTCTTGGTCGACGCGGTGTCCAGCGCCATCTCGTCGAGGCGGTCCACGCCGCGCTTGAGCCGCACGGTGCCCTCGTTCGGGTCGTCGATCTCGACGACCTTCCGCAGCTTCGCGGTCGCCTCGTCGTTCCCGGTGACGGAGGCGAGCTGAACCGCCCGCCCGAGCTTGACCGTGGCGGTCGCCTCGTCGCCCCGCGCCTTGGCTGCGAGCCCGTCCTGGATCGCCGAGGCGAGCTCGGTCTGGCCGGTGTAGTGGGCGACGGCGGGGTCGATGCGGGCGGTCAGTGCGGAGTCGTCCGTCCAGCGCGCCTTCACCAGGGCGGAGGCGACCACCTCGTCGCGCACGCTGAGCTGCACCCGCGCGGCGAGCTGCTCCGAGCCGACCGGCTTCGACGCGACCCGGACCGCCACGTGGTACTCCCGCGACTCGTCGCCCCAGGCGCCGGTCGGGTAGGCGCCGGTGAGCGGGTTCACGGCGTTCCGCCGGGAGCTGAGGTCCTCGAGGTTCGGAGCGACCTGGCGGACGAAGAGCAGCTGCGCGCCCTGCGGAGTCCAGACGCGGAGCTCACCGTTGGCGACTCCCCGGCCCATCGACGCCCGCATCAGCGACTCGAAGTCGGCGGCCATGTCGGCCGGGTTCGCGATCAGGCCCACGGTGCCCAGCAGGGCGCTCGCGATGGTGCGCGCCTCCTCGACGATCCAGCGGGAGCCGACGCCGCGCACGTCGCACTGGAAGTCGCCCGACGCCGCGCGGATCGCCGCGTCCAGCTGCATCCGCGACTCGTGCTCGTTCTTGCCGTCGGTGAGGAGGATCGCGTGCCTCTGCGTCGCCTCCGGCACGGTCGCGAACAGCTGGCGGGCGAGGGTCAGCCAGGTGCCCATCGCGGTGCCGCCGTCGGCCTGGAGGTAGCCGATCGCCTCCTTCGCCGCGGCTCGCGCCCCCGGCTCCATCCGCACCATCGAGACGGTGGCGTTGGGGTACGGGAAGGCGCGGTCGGCGCGCTCGGACCCGGCCACGACGGCGAAGAAGGTGCCGTCCAGGATCTGGTCGACGGCCACGGCGGCGGCGCGCTTCGCGGCCGTCATGTTCTCGCCGGTCATCGATCCGGAGCAGTCCACGATGATGATCTCGGCCGCGGCCCCGTCAGACCCGGCGACCCCCGTGCCGGACGCGGTCACCGTGACGATGGCGTGCACGTCGGTGGCGCCGTCCGAGAGGAACTCGTTCTGGAAAACACTCGCGCTGAACTCCGCCATTCCGGCAGTTTACGGGGACGCCCGGCCCGAGCGGCCCTCCATCGCCGAGGATCGGCCGGGCATCGCGGCCCGACGCCTGCACGACAGCTGTCGGAGCGGGCGGAGGCGGGTCGAGCGCCGCCGGAGCGCCCCCGTCAAGCCCGCCGCGGCCGGACACCGCCGGTGCCAGGGTGGAGCCGTGCCTCCCTGGACCCTCGCCCTCGCCAGCGGCGCCATCGGCGGCGCCACCCTCCTGATCGGCGCCGCGCTCGCCTGGTTCGTGCGCGTGCCCCCGAAGCTCACCGCCGCGATCTCGGCGTTCGGAGCAGGGGTGCTGATCTCGGCGCTCGCCTACGAGCTCGTGCAGGAGGCGGCGGACGACGGAGGACTGCTCCCGACGATCCTCGGGACGCTCGCGGGAGCCGTCGTCTTCGTCGGCGCGGACGCGCTGCTCACCCGCGCCGGCGCGGGGAACCGCAAGAGCGCGAAGGGCTCGGGCGGAGGAGGAGGCGCGGCCATCGCGGCCGGCGCCCTGATCGACGGGGTCCCCGAATCGATCGTGCTCGGCCTCTCGGTCGCCCAGGGCGGAGCGGGAGCGGCGATCAGCGTGCCCATCGTCGCCGCGGTCGCGATCTCGAACCTCCCCGAGGGACTGTCCTCGACGGTCGGCATGAAGGCCGACGGCCGCTCCGCCCGCTACGTCTTCACCGTCTGGGGCGGGATCGCCGCGATCTCGGCCGCCGCAGCGCTGGTCGGCTTCCTGGTCTTCGCCACCGCGCCCGGCGCGGTCGTGGCCTTCGTGACGACCGTCGCCGCCGGCGCGATCCTCGCCATGATCTCGAACACGATGATCCCCGAGGCGTTCGACCGCGACGACGTGCTCACCGGGCTGTACGCGGTGCTCGGGTTCGTGACGGCGTTCGCCTTGCACAGTGCTGGTTAGGACGCCGCTCCCCGCGCGGCGTCCCGCAGTCGGCTCGAGCGCGCGGCCGGGTCCCGAGGAGCGGGATGCAAACGGCGACGGGGATCCGCTGGAACGCGGATCCCCGGATACGCCTCGCGAGGACGCCGCTGGTTAGGACGCCGCTCCCCGCGCGGCGTCCCGCAGTCGGCTCCAGCGCG
>NZ_PSVF01000005.1:37422-145145 GCF_002931975.1 Rathayibacter sp. AY1F3
GGGGATCCGCTGGAACGCGGATCCCCGGATACGCCTCGCGAGGACGCCGCTGGTTAGGACGCCGCTCCCCGCGCGGCGTCCCGCAGTCGGCTCCAGCGCGGGGCCGGGTCCCGAGGAGCGGGTCGCGCACGGCGACGCGGATCCGCTGGAACGCGGATCCCCGGATACGCCTCGCGATGACGCCGCTCCCCGCGCGGCGTCCCGCAGTCGGCTCCAGCGCGGGGCCGGGTCCCGAGGAGCGGGATGCGCACGGCGACGGGGATCCGCTGGAACGCGGATCCCCGGATACGCCTCGCGAGGACGCCGCTGGTTAGGACGTCGCTCCCCGCGCGGCGTCCCGCAGTCGGCCCGAGCGCGCGGCCGGGTCTCGAGGAGCGGGATGCGTACGGCGACGGGGATCCGCTGGAACGCGGATCCCCGGATACGCCTCGCGAGGACGCCGCTCCCCGCGCGGCGTCCCGCAGTCGGCTCCAGCGCGTGGCCGGGTCCCGAGGAGCGGGATGCGCACGGCGACGGGGATCCGCTGGAACGCGGATCCCCGGATACGCCTCGCGAGGACGCCGCTGGTTAGGACGCCGCTCCCCGCGCGGCGTCCCGCAGTCGGCTCCAGCGCGTGGCCGGGTCTCGAGGAGCGGGTCGCGCACGGCGACGGGGATCCGCTGGAACGCGGATCCCCGGATACGCCTCGCGAGGACGCCGCTCCCCGCGCGGCGTCCCGCAGTCGGCTCGAGCGCGCGGCCGGGTCCCGAGGAGAGGGACGCGCACGGCGACGCGGATCCGCTGGAACGCGGATCCCCGGACACGCCTCGCGACGGCGCCGCTGCCCTCGCGGCGTCCCGCAGTCGGCCCGAGCGCGCGGCCGGGTCCCGAGGAGAGGGACGCGCACGGCGACGCGGATCCGCTGGAACGCGGATCTCTGGATACGCCTCGCGAGGACGCCGCCGCCTTCGGAACGGAGTGCGGTCAGCCGCTGAAGGCGGTGAGGGCGTCGTCGAGGATGCCGAGGCCGCGGGCGACCTCGGCGGGGGTGATGACGGCCGGCGGGACCACGTGGATCCGGTTGTCGGCGGTGAAGGGCAGGAGACCGCGGGACAGCAGGTCGGCCTTGAGGCGGGCGACGGAGGCCGCCGGCAGCGGGGTGCGCGCGGCCCGGTCGGTGACCAGCTCCAGCGCCCAGAACACTCCGGAGCCCCGGACCTCGCCGATCAGGTCGTGCTTCGCCTCGAGCGCCGCCAGGCCGGGGGCCAGGTGCTCCGAGCCGATGGTGCGCGCGTTGTCGACGATTCCCTCCTCCTCCATCGCCTCGAGCGTCGCGACGACGCTGGAAGCGGCGAGCGGGTGGCCCGAGTAGGTGAGTCCGCCGGGGAAGACGCGCTCGTCGAAGTGGTGGGCGATCGGATCCGAGATGACGACGCCGCCGATCGGGACGTAGCCGGAGTTGACGCCCTTCGCGAAGGTGATCAGATCGGGGCGCACGTCGAAGGCGTCGAAGGCGAACCACTCCCCCGTGCGGCCGAAGCCCGCCATGACCTCGTCGAGGATCAGCTGGATGCCGTACCGGTCGGCGATCTCGCGCACACCCGCGAGGTAGCCGGGCGGCGGGGTGAGCACGCCGGCGGTGCCGGGGATGGTCTCGAGGAGGAACGCGGCGATCGACTCCGGCCCCTCCGCCTGCACGACGCGCTCGAGGTGGTGGAGGGCGCGCTCGCACTCCTGCTCGAGGCTCTCGGCCCAGAACTCGCTGCGGTACAGGTAGGGCCCGAAGGCGTGCACGTGCCCGCGGGAGTACTCGTTGGGGATGCGGCGCCAGTCGCCGGTCGAGACGATCGCCGCTCCCGTGTTGCCGTGGTACGAGCGGTACAGCGAGACGACCTTGTCGCGGCCGGTGAACAGCCGCGCCATGCGGATCGCGTTCTCGTTCGCATCCGCGCCGCCGTTGGTGAAGAAGACCTTCTCCATGCCCTCGGGCGCCCGCTCGGTGATCAGGCGGGCCGCCTCGGCGCGGGTCTCGTTCGCGTAGGCGGGGCCGACGGTGGTGAGGACGCCCGCCTGCTCCTGGATCGCGGCGACGACCTTCGGGTGCTGGTAGCCGATGGTGACGTTCACGAGCTGGCTCGAGAAGTCGAGGTAGCGGGTGCCGTCGACGTCCCAGACCTCGGCGCCGAGACCGCCCGCGATGGGCAGCGGGTTCAGCGCGCCCTGCGCCGACCAGGAGTGGAACACGCGGGACCGGTCGGCGGCGGTGACCGAGGCGTTGTCGCGGACGGTGGGGGCGGTCGAGGACGTCATGCTCCCCATCGTGCCGCGCGCGCCTCGGAAGCGGGCGTGCGGATCCGTCGATCCGCGGACCCTACGATGGACGGAACGTCGAAGGGAGCCGCGCATGCCCGCGACCGTCCGCGATCTGCTGGCCGAACCGGCCTTCCGCCTCCGCGTGCTCGCCGGGGTCCACGACGAGGCCGACCTCGACGCCCCTCTGGTGTGGGCGCACTCCTCGGACCTCGTCGATCCGACGCCCTGGCTCGAGTCGGGCCAGCTGCTGCTGACCGACGGCGTCCACTTCACCGGGCACGACAGCGCCGAGTTCTCGGAGGAGTACGTCGCCCGGCTGCGCGGCCGCGGCATCCGCGCGCTCGGCTTCGCCACCCGCATCGTGCACGACGAGGTGCCCGCCGCTCTCGTCACGGCGTGCGAGCGCCAGGGCCTGCCGCTGCTGGAGGTGGCGGACCTGACTCCGTTCATGGGGATCATCCGCTTCGTCGCCGACGTGATCTCGCGGGAGCAGCGCGAGCGGCTGGAGTGGTCACTCGAGGCGCAGCGGCGGGTCGCCCGCGCGGCGCTGCGGCCGGACGGGCTCGCGGCGATCCTCACCGAGCTGGAGCGGCAGCTGGACTGCTGGGTCGCCCTCTACGACGCGGCCGGGCAGAGGGTGCACCTGCCCACCCGGCTCGACGTGCCGGCGGAGGAGGCGGTCGCCGCGGCCGCGAGGCACGCCCTGACCCGCGGCAGCCGAGCGGGACTCCGACTCGACGACGGCGGCGGAGTGACGCTGCAGACGATCGGGCGCCGCGACCACCTGCGCGGGGTGCTCGCCGTGGGCACCGGCACGCCCCTGGACCCGGCGGGCAGCGACCTCGTCGCGAGCGTCATCGCCCTGGCGAGCATCGCGCTGGAGCAGCGGCGCGCGTTGGACTCCTCCCGCCGGCAGCTGCGCTCCGGACTGCTCGAGCTGCTGGCCGCGGGAGCCTTCGACGTCGCCGAGAGCACCGCACGGCGCCTGGGGAGCCCGCTGCCCGCCGAGCCCGTGCGGGTGGTCGTGCTGAGCGCGCCCGTGCACGGCGACTCGCTCCTCGACGAGCTGGAGGTCGTGGCGGAGGAGGACGGCGCATGCCTGTTCTTCGCCGAGAGGGACGGCTCGCTCGTCGCCGTGGCCGCCGCCGACGGACTCGAGCCGCTGACCGCCGTGCTGGAGCGGCACGGCGCGAGCGCCGGCGCCTCCGCCCCGATCGGCTGGTCGGACCTGGACCGGGGCCTCGAGGAGGCGCGGCGCGCCGCCGAGCGGACAGGAGACGGGCCGGTGGTCCGGTTCGAGGACGTCGCCGCCGAGGGGATGATCGGGCTCCTCGCCGCCGCCGGAGCCGCACCGCTCGCCCGCCGGATGCTCGCACCGCTGCTGACCCCGGAGGGAGCCGTGCTGCTCGAGAGCGCCCGCGTCTGGCTCCGCCGCAACGGCGCCTGGGAGCCCGCCGCCCGCGACCTCGGCGTGCACCGTCACACCCTCCGCAACCGCATCACCGCCGTCGAGCGCGCCCTCGGCCTCGACCTCGACGACGTCTCCGCCCGCACCGAGCTCTGGACGGCGCTGCGGCTGCACTCATAGCCGATCTCCTCCTGGCGTCGTCGATCGGCCGCGGTCGGCCGGGGAGGGTGGTCGCGCTGGGAAGAGCGGGTCGCGTACCGCGCACGACGATCCGCTCCCACGCGGATCGACGGTTGCGCGGTGCTCAAGAGCCTCTCTCCTCCTGCGTCGTCGATCGGCCGCGGTCGGCCGGGGAGGGTGGTCGCGTTCCGCAGAGCGGGTTGCGTACCGCGCACGACGATCCGCTCCCACGCGGATCGCCGGTTGCGCTCAGCCGTGCTGGTGAGCCTCTCCGGTCGACCCAGCGCCTCCCGCCGGCGCGGAGCGCAACCGGTGATCCGCGTCTCAGCGGATCGACGTGCGCGGAACGCAGGACGCTCTGCGAGACGCAACCACCCTCCCAGGCCGACTGCGGGCGATCGACGACGAAGGAGGAGAGAGCCTATGAATGCTGCGGGAACCCGAGGTTGATGCCGCCGTGGGAGGGGTCGAGCCAGCGGCTGGTGATGGCCTTCTGCTGGGTGAAGAAGCGGACGCCTTCTGCTCCGTGGGCCTTGGTGTCGCCGAAGAGGGACGCCTTCCATCCGCCGAAGGAGAACGTGGCGACGGGAACGGGGATGGGGACGTTGATGCCGATCATGCCGACCTCGACCTCGTTCTGGAAGCGGCGGGCCGCTCCTCCGTCGTTGGTGAAGATCGCGGTGCCGTTGCCGAACGCGCCGTTGTTGATCAGGGCGACGCCCTCCTCGTAGGAGGCGACGCGGACGATGGAGAGCACCGGTCCGAAGATCTCCTCCGTGTACGCGCGGGAGGTCGTGGGGACCTTGTCGAGCAGGGTCGGGCCGAGCCAGAACCCGTTCGCGTCGCCGTCCACCTCGATCCCGCGCCCGTCGATGACGACCTCCGCGCCGTCCTCCTCCGCGATCGCGATGTAGGAGGCGACCTTGTCGCGGTGCGCCTCGGTGATCAGCGGGCCCATGTCGCAGCCGCGGCGTCCGTCGCCGATGCGCAGGGTCGCGGCCCGCTCCTGGATCCTGGTGATGAGCTCGTCGGCGACGGGCTCCACCGCGACGACGACCGAGATCGCCATGCACCGCTCGCCCGCCGAGCCGAAGCCGGCGTTGATGGCGGAGTCGGCGACGAGGTCGAGGTCCGCGTCGGGGAGCACCAGCATGTGGTTCTTCGCCCCACCGAGGGCCTGGACGCGCTTGCCGTGGCGGGTGCCCGTCTCGTAGACGTACTGCGCGATCGGGGTGGAGCCGACGAACGAGATCGAGCGGACGTCGGGGTGCTCGAGCAGCCCGTCGACGGCCTGCTTGTCGCCGTTGACCACCGTGTAGACGCCGTCGGGGAGGCCGGCCTCCTTCCAGAGGGCGCCGAGCCAGATCGCCGGGGACGGGTCCTTCTCGGAGGGCTTCACCACGACGGTGTTGCCGGCGGCGATGGCGATGGGGAAGAACCACATCGGCACCATCGCGGGGAAGTTGAAGGGGGAGATGATCCCGACCACACCCAGCGGCTGCTTGGTCGAGTAGACGTCGACGCCGGTGGAGACCTGCTCGGAGTACTCGCCCTTGAGGTGGTGCGCGAGCCCGGTTGCGAACTCCACGACCTCCTGGCCGCGGGTGATCTCGCCGAGCGCGTCCGAGACGACCTTGCCGTGCTCCGACGTGATCAGCTCGGCGAGCTCCTGCTTCTTCGCCTCGAGGAGCTCGCGGAAGCGGAAGACGATCTGCTGCCGCTTCGCGAGCGACGTGTCGCGCCAGGCGGGGAAGGCGGCCTTCGCGGAGGCGACGGCGGCGTCCACCTCGGCGGAGTCGGCGAGCGCGACCTCCTTGGTCGCGACTCCCAGCGCCGGGTCGTAGACGGGAGCGGTGCGGCCGGACGAGGAGTCGGAGGGAGCCCCGTCGATCCAGTGGCCGACGACGGACAGGGCGGTGGCGGGCTCGGCGATGCTCATGGCGACGACTGTAGGGGCGTGACCACGGCCGCGGGGGTGCCGATCCGTCCAGCGGTGGAGGGGTGGTCTGGACGGATCGGCGCGCTCAGTCGATGGGACGGGAGGCGTCGGCGTCAGGCGAGGGGGTGGCCGCGTCGGGGCTCGAGGCGGCGGGGTCGGCCGCGCTCGGGCCCGCAGCGCCGGGATCCGCAGCGCCGAGGTCGGCGGCGCCGGCGTCGGCACCATCCTGCTCGGCTGTGCCGGTCTCCTCAGCGTGCACTTCGGCAGCGGACGCTGCAGCCGCTGCCTCCGCCGCACCCGCCGGGTCGAACCGCGCCAGCGCGGCCGTGATGTTGTCGTGCCCGCCGCGCTCGTTCGCCCAGGCGACCAGCGCCTCCGCGAGCGTGACCGGATCCGCGCCCACCCGCTCCTGCGCCTCGCGCAGCACGCGCGCGAGGTCCTCGGCGGCGGACGCGTAGTTCCACAGCCCGTCGGAGCAGACCAGAACCCAGCCCGGCTCGGTCAGCTCCTCGGAGGCGACCCGTGGCTCCTCGTCGTGCGCGTCGGCGCCGAGCCAGCGGGTGATGGCGTGAGCGTCGGGCGCCGTCTCGGCCTGCTCCCGCGGCACTCCCGAGGCGATCTGCTCCTGCGCCCACGAATCGTCGACCGTGAGCTGCCGCGGCTCGCCCGCGTCCGGCATCCAGTAGCTGCGGCTGTCGCCCACGTTGCCCGTGACGAGCAGCGCGCCGTCCAGCACCGCCGCGGTGAAGGTGCACGAGGGCGGATTCGACCGCTTCTCGGGCACGGCCGCGTCGATCGCTCCGGAGGCGCGCGCGGTGGCCATCTGCAGCAGCGCGCGCCAGCGGTCCGCTCCCGCGCTCTCCCCGCCGACCTCGGCCTGCAGCGCGCTGAGTGCCGCACGGGCCGCGGCGAGCGACGCCTTGTCGGAGTCGGGGGTCGAGGAGACCCCGTCGCAGACCACCAGCAGCGCCGTCCTCAGAGAGCCGTCGGCGCCAATGACCGCCCCGAGCGCCATCGCGTCCTCGTTGGCCGGGTGCCGGAGCCCGCGGTCGCAGACGCCGCCGACCAGCGGGTGCGGCGCTTCGGCCCAGTGCTCGCGCTCGGTCGGAGCGGGGCGTCCGCACTGCTCGCAGTAGCCGTCCTCGGCGACCGCTCCCCCGCAGTAGACGCAGGCGGCGGATCCTCCGACGGCGACGGGCGGAGCGGAGGGGGTGGCCGCGACGATCAGCGGCGTCCCGCAGGCCTCGCAGAACGCGTCGCCCGTCGTGACCGGCTCGCCGCAGTTCGGGCAGGGAGTCGACAGCGCGCCGCTCATGTCAGCGTCCAGCGTCGGACCTCGTTGGCCCGGTCGACGAGGCGCAGGCGCTCGTCGCGCTCGCGAGTGGAGGCGGCGAGCGCGCGGTAGGAGGCCTCGAGGCCGTCGCGGATGGCGGCCTCGTTCGCCTCGACTCCGCCGAGGGTCGCTCCCTCGGCCGGGCCGTCGCGCCGCACCAGCTCGAGGGCGGAGGCGAGGACCTGGGTCGTGAGCTCGAGGCGGGTCCGCTGGTCGATCGACACGGAGTCGACGCTCGCGAGGGCGGCCGAGAGCGCGGGCAGCCCGCGGCCCGACTCCGCCAGCAGCTCCGCCCGGCGGCGGCGCGCGTCGGAGTAGGAGGAGCGCGTGGGCGCGACGATGTCGAGCGCGTCGAGCGCCCCGTCGAGGTCGGAGCGCAGCTGCCGCACCCGGGCGAGACCGAAGGCGGCGGGTGCCGTGTAGTTCGCGTCGGCGCGGGCGCAGATCACGTAGAGGGACTCGGCGACCTCGGGCTCACCGCTCGCCTCGCACGCCGCGGCGAGCGCGAGCTTCGGGGCGAGCTCGCCGGGGACCTGCCCGTAGACGGTGTTGAAGGAGGCGCGGGCCCCGATGTCGTCGCCGCGCGCGAGCTGGGCGAGGCCGCTCATCCAGACCGCCCGCCACTCCCACGGGTCCTCCGTGAGGATCTCGCCCGTCGCGCGGGCCGCCTCCTCCCAGCGCTGCGCCTCGATCGCCGCCCGGGCGCGGGCGAGCCGCACCTCGACCGTCACGGTGGGCGCGAGCGCGAGAGCGCGCAGGCGCACGATCGGGTCGGCGACGTTCACGCCCGCGAGCCACGACCGGGCGGGATCGGACTCGTCGCGGCGGAGCGCCGGCAGCGCGTCCCACGGCGGGACGCGGTCGACCACGTCGGCCACGGGCGCCTCGAACAGGGCCGACTCCGTCGAGTGCAGCGCGGGGTGTCCGGGACCGCGGTCGGTCGCGACGACCTCGCGCAGCACTCCGAGCAGCTGGCCGCGCATCTCGTCCACCGTGGCGAAGCGGTCCTGCGGGTCGGGAGCGCATGCCTTCGCGATCAGGCGGTAGAAGGAGTCGTAGCGCTGGAACAGCGGCGTCTCCGACACGGGCGGCAGCGAGGCGACGAAGGTCGTCTGGTTGCCGCGGAAGTCGAGCACCAGCGAGGCCAGCGTTCGGCCGATCGTGTAGACGTCGGAGGCGACCGAGGGACCGAGGTCGGCGACCTCCGGAGCCTGGTAGCCGACGGTGCCGTAGATGGCGGAGTCCTCGTCGTCGATCCGGCGCACTCCGCCGAGGTCGATCAGCTTGACCTGGTCGCCCACCTGGATCATGTTGTCCGGCTTGAAGTCGCAGTAGAGCAGGCCGTGGTCGTGCAGGTAGGCGAAGGCGGGCATGACCTCGAGCACGAAGGCGAGCGCCTGGTCCACCGGCAGCGGATCCGCGGCGCCGCCGTTGGCGTCCAGCCGCTCCTTCAGGATCTGCTTGAGGCTCGGCCCGCCGACGTACTCCATCACGATGTAGCCGGCGCCGTCGTGCAGGACGAAGTTGTAGATCTCGACGATCAGCGGGTGCTCGACCTCGGCCAGGAACCGGCGCTCGGTGACGGCCGCGGCGTACGCGTCGGGGTCGCCGGAGTTGAGCAGGCCCTTGAGCACCACCCAGCGCCCCGAGACGTTCCGGTCGCGCGCGAGGTAGATCCAGCCGAGGCCGCCGTAGGCCAGGCAGCCGACGACCTCGTACTGGCCGCCGACGACATCGCCCTTCACCAGCTGCGGAGTGAACGAGAACGGCGTGCGGCAGTTGGGGCAGAACCCCTCGGTGCGGCCGGGCCGACCGTCGCGCCCGCGGCCGACGGCGGTGCCGCAGTGCGAGCAGAAGCGCTTGCGCTCGGGGAGGACCGCCTCGGTCATCAGGGCGGCCATCGGGTCGGCGGCCGGGCGGGACGGGACGGTGGTGAGCCCGGCGCCGAGCCTCGGGCCGCGCAGTCGGGTCGAGGTGGTGCCGACGCGGCGGGTGACCTTCGAGCCGGTCTGCGCCGTGCGGGCGGAGCCGAGGGCGGCGGTGGCGAGGCGGGCGGAGGAGGTGCGCGTGCTGCGCGCGGTGGCCGACTCCTCCGCGGGCCCGGGTGCCGTGGCGCCGGGGGTGCCCTCGACGAAGCCGGTGCCGAAGGCGGCGGAGGCGGTGGCCGGCGGGGAGGCCGGCGCGGCGCGGCGCGCGGTCGGCGCGGAGGCGGCGGCGCCCTCCTCGGGCGGCAGGCCGCAGACGTTGCAGTAGCCGTCCTCGATCGTCCCGGTGCAGCCGGGCGTCGCGGTGCAGGGGGCGCCGTTCATGGGGTGGCCTTCCGGTGGTGCGCGGGGTCGGGGTGCGGGAGGTCGCGGGTGACGACGTCGTACTGCTCGACCAGGTGGCGGGCGAGCGGGACGGAGCAGGGCACCGCGCCGAGGGCGGCGCGCACCTCCTCCTCGGCCGCGACGCCGACGGCGGTGGCAGCGCGGCCGTTGCCCTCGGCCCGCTCCCGCAGCGCCCGAAGGCGGAAGCCCAGGGCGGCCCGTTCACGCAGCGGCGAGGTGTAGGCGGCCTCGACCGCGTCGAACGCGCGGCCGACGGCGGTGAGCCGGGCGAGGTGCGCGTCGAGCGCCTCGCGGTCGGACGGAGGATCGCCCAGCCGGGAGACGTCGGGCACGGCCAGCCGCGGCGGGTCGGCGATCTCGCGGCGGCAACGGGCCACGAGCTCGCGCAGCGGCGCCTCGCGTCGCTCGGCCGCCTCCGCCAGCTCGCGCGCCCGACGGCGGTCGCGCTCGAGTCCGCGCCGCTCGGACGCGGCGATGATCAGGTCGCGCTCGAGCCGGGCGGAGTCGCTCTCGAGCTGGCCGAGCGGCCCCGACACGTCGGCTCCCCGGCCCGCCCGCTCGGCGAGCGCGTCGAGGCGGGACCGCAGCACGGCGACCCGCTCCGCCCGCTCGCGGTCGACCGTGCCGCCGCCGTCACGGGTGAGGTCGCGGCAGCGCTCGATCTCGGCGCGCACCCCCACGATCCGCCCGGCGACGTCGGTGCCGCTGGGGTCGAGCTCGAGCCGGGAGCGCAGCTGGCCGACGACCGCGTCGCAGAGGCGCACCGCCTCCACCAGCGAGACCGCGCCGCTCCCGGAGGCGTCGAGACGGCCCCAGATCAGCTGCGACATCCGCTCGCGCGCCACGACGTCGACGCGGCCGGAGTCCCAGACCGCCTCGAGCTCGGCGAGGCGCCTGGTGACGGACTCGCGGAGCGACTGGGCGAGCACCACGTCGGCTGTGTAGTTCTCGGCCTGCGGCGACGCCAGCGCGGCGGCGTCCAGCCGCGAGAGCTCGCGCGTGGTCCGCTGGAGCCAGCGAGTGAGAGCGGCGAGGTACTCGAAGAGCTCGCGCTGCGGCGCGGCCTCCCCCAGCCGGCCCGGAGCGACGGGGGTCCCCTCCGCGAGACCGGTGCTCATCGGCCGTACACCGGGGCCGGCGGCGAGGCCTCGCCGAGGACCCCGAGCCAGCGCTCGTAGATGCTCTGCCAGCGGCCGTCGCTGCGGATGCTCTCGAGCGAGGCGTTGACGAAGCGCACGAAGTCGGGGTCGTCGGCGGGCAGGCCGAGGCCGTAGGGCTCCGAGCTCAGGGCGTCGCCGACGACCTTCGCGTACGGGTCCTGCGCCACGAAGCCCGCGAGGATCGTGTCGTCGCCCGCGATGGCGTCCACCTCTCCTGCCTGGAAGAGGGCGAGGCACTGCGAGTGCGTGGCGGCCTCGACGGCCTCGACCTCCGGGTAGTCGTTCTGCAGGCGGCTGAGCGTCGTGGTGCCGCTGGGCGCGCAGACCCTCTCGCCGTCGAGGTCGCCGATGCCCGTGATCGGGACGCCGTCGGGGTCGTCGGAGACGAGCACCTTGAGGCCGGCGTCGTAGTACTCGGACGAGAAGGCGATCGAGCTCCAGCGATCGCAGGTCATCGTGAGGGTGCGGGCCACCATGTCGACCTGCGGGGCGCCGTCGCCGCCGGTCAGCGCGGGGAGGCGCTGAGCGGAGGTGATCACGACGTAGTCGATGGAGTCGCTGCCGAGGATCGCCCGGGCGACCTCGCGGGCGATGTCGACGTCGAAGCCCTCGATCGCCCCCGTGATCGGGTTGCGGGCGCTCATCAGGAGGGTGTCGGCCGAGACGCCGACGCGCAGGGTCCCGCGCCCGCGGATCTCCGCGAGCCTGGTGCTGTCGGTCACGCCGGTCGGCGCGTAGGAGGTGACCGCCGAGGGCGAGCAGTCCGCCGCGGCAGGAGCGGCGGGAGCGGACGCGCTCGCCGTCGGAGTCGGGGTCGCCGCGGCGAGGGGCGTGCCGAGGTCGTCCGCCCCCGTCGTGCAGCCGGTGAGGGCGAGAGCCGCGGCGGTGGCCAGGGCGAGGGCGGCGGCGCGCAGGCGGTTCATCGGTACTCCTCCAGTCGCTGGGCGATGCCGCGCCAGGCGAACACGGCTCCGGCGAGACCCGCCGCCAGCAGGATCCACGAGACGAGGGTCGCGAACTCCGCGCCTCGATCGAGCGTGGTGGCGGCGGCCAGTGCCTTCTCCTGCACCACGTCGCGGGCGTCGTCGGAGAAGGTGGTGAAGAGGTCGTTCGGCGTGCCGTTCCCGGTGATCGTGGCGACGCGGACGGCCTGGTCCCAGTTCCCGGCGTCGTCCGCCTCCCGGATCTCCTCGTGGAACGACTGCCACTGCCCGAACTCGTCGACGAGCCGTGTCCTCGCCAGCTCGTCCTGCAGGTCGCCCGACAGCTTCTCCCGGGCGGAGTCGACGGCCTGGGTGTAGCGCTCCTCGAGGGCGGCGCCGGAGCCGCGCTTGATCAGCGTGAAGCTCTCGAGCGACTTGGCGTCGCTCGCGGCGATGAGCGCGTTCGACACGGTGAGCGCCTCGCGGTAGGACTCGACCCGCGCCGTCCCCGCGTCCGCCGCGACCGATCCGTAGGCGAGCGCCCCGCCGACGCCGACGACCAGCAGGAGGGCGGTCCCCGTGGCGAGCGGGCGGTTGAGGTAGCGGTGCGTGCGGCGGGCGAGCCAGAGCTGCGCCGCCAGGAGGAGGACCAGCATCACGAGCGAGCCGATCATGAGCAGGACGCTCCAGCGGACGGCGTCGTAGGCGGCCGCGACCCGGTCGGCGCCGGAGTCGACGAGCCCGTCGAGGTCCTCGAGGATGCCGCCGTCTCCCGAGAGGGCCGTCGACGCCTGGTCGAGGTACGCCGAGGCGACGGGGAAGCCCTGCCGGTTGTTGGCTCGCGCCTGCTCGATCAGCCCGCTGTAGGTCGTGATGCTGCTGGCGACCCGGGCGAGGGCCCGGGTGTCCGCCGAGTCGGCGGCCGAGAGTCCGGCGATCGCGGAGGCGGCGCCGGTGAGGCTCGAGACGTACGACGCCCGCAGCTCGGTCGGCTCCAGTCCGCCGACGAGGAAGGTGTTGGCCGCGATCGCGTTGGCGTCCACCAGCAGCGTGCGGACGTTCTGCACGCCGAGGAGCTGCGCCGACTGCTCCCGGGCCGTCGTCGCGGCGCGCGCCTGCATCGCTCCTGCCTGCTGCGCGAACACGCCGAACAGCACGGCCGCCAGCGCCGTCAGGGCGAGCAGGAGGCGCAGGGTGGCCGGAGTGGTCGCGGTCGCGCGGGCCAGCAGCGACGGCTTCCGCTGCGCCGGCCGGTTGGCGACCTGGACGAGGGGCGGCTCGGGGATCCTCTGCGCGGGCGGCGCGGCGGGTGCGGTGCTCAACGGCTCTCCTCCTCGGGGTCGTCGGTGACGGGGACGGCCGTGCCGCTCGGGGCGGCGTCCGCCTGCCCGATTTCCTCCTCAGAGCCCGCGACCGAGCCCTCGTCGTCCTCGCCGTCCCCGTCCGGGCTGCTCGAGGCTTCGGGACTCTCCACCACGTCCTCGGGGAGCAGGATGCGCAGCTCGTCGAGCGTCGGCTCCTCCACGTCGCGGAGCCGCCAGGCGTGCCGGGCGATCGCCGCGTCGAGGACGTTGCGGACCCAGCGCCCGTTGCCGAACGCCTCCGTGCGCTGCTGCGCCGAGGCGAGGCCCGCGAACGCGGCGAGCGCCTCCTCGGTCGGCTCGAAGTCCGCGGAGGCGGCGAGGCGGCCGAAGATCGCCGAGAGCTCGTCGTCGGAGTAGTCGGCGAAGTCGATCGTGGTCGAGAAGCGGCTGGCGAGTCCCGGGTTCGTGTCGAGGAAGCCCTGCATCGGCCCGGAGTAGCCGGCGACGATCACGACGAGGTCGCCGCGGTGGTCCTCCATGTCCTTCACGAGGGTGGTGACCGCCTCCGCGCCGTACTGGTCGAGCGCGAGCGCGTAGGCCTCGTCGATGAAGAGGACGCCGCCGCGCGCGGAGGCGATCACCTCCGCGGTCTTCGTCGCGGTCTGCCCGAGGTAGCCGGCCACCAGCTCCGATCGGTCGACCTCGACGAGCACGCCCTTCGAGAGGATGCCGAGCGAGCGGTAGATCCGCGAGACCAGCCGCGCCACCGTCGTCTTGCCCGTGCCGGGGTTCCCCGTGAAGACGAGGTGGCGGGTGAGCGTGGGCGTGCTGAGTCCGGCGGCCTGGCGCAGGGTGTCGATCCGGAGCAGCTGCGTCTGCCGCTTGATCTCGCTCTTCACCCGGTCGAGGCCGATCAGCGCGTCGAGCTCGGCGAGCAGGTCGTCGATGGACTCCGGCGGGTCGAGCGGCTCCGGCTCGGAGGCGGGCTCCGCGGCGGGAGCGGCGGCGGGCGCCGGCTCGTCCTGCGGACCGTCGTGCTCGGTCCGGCGGAGGCGCTCGAGGATCTCGTCGACCCCGGGCACGCCGGCGGGCAGACCGGTCGGCAGGTCGGCGCTCGCGGCACCGTCCGGCGTCCGGCCGGTCGTGTGCGGTACTCCTCCGCTCGTCGTCGGAGCGGCGCCCCGGGCGCCCGGGACGGCGGAGAGCTGGGCCGCGGCGGTCGCGGAGGCGGAGGCGATGCCGCCGATGCCCGGGTCGCCGAGAGCGCTGGCCGCCGAGACGACCTCGGTCAGGGCGCGGGCGTAGGCGGAGGAGTGGTGAGAGCCCGCGCCGACCAGGGCGGCCAGCTGATCGGTCGGCCCCGACCGCCAGCGCCGGCCGCTCGAGGCGGCGGTGAAGAACGCCTCCAGACCGCCCGTCGCGCCGGTCGCGGCGAGCCAGTCCTGCCCGGCGCCGCGGATCGACTCGGCGACGGCGGCGGCCAGCCGCGCACCCTCGTCGCGGACGGCCGCGGCGTCGAGGCCGGCGGCCGTCCCCGCGAGCACGAGGGCGTCCAGCGCCGGGGCGAGCGCGGTCACGAGGCGCTCGGCGGGGTCAGCGAGCCGGATCCGGACGGCGCTCCCGGCTGTGGAGGCGCGTCGAGACCGCTCGGGGAGAGCGAGGACTCCGTGAACTTCTCGGCCAGGAACTGCCCGTGCGCGATCAGCGCCGAGGCGTCCTGCCGCGAGACGGCGTCCGAGATGCGGTCGAGCGTGCCTCCGAGGAGGTCGAGCTGGTCGCAGAGGATCATCAGCGAGGTCTTCCCCCTGTGCACGGCGCGACGGTCGGCGAAGTCCCTGGGGAGGCGGAGGTAGCCCTCCACCGCCTCGGGGAGGTAGCTGGTCGCGGTCGCGACGACGGTGTGGCCCTGACGGCTCATCCCGCCGAGGCGGTCGAGACGGGGCACCATCTCGCGGACCGTCTCGTCGATCCGCTGGATGCGCGCCGCGACGATGCCGGGCACCCGGCCCTCCGTCCGCGCGCCCACCCTGTCGAGCGCCGCGAGGATGTCCTCGCTCGTCGGGACGCTCGGCAGAGCGGGCGCGGTCTCCTCCGGCGCCGCGGGGGCACCCGTGAACAGTCGGGAGAACCAGCCCATCGGCTAGCGGCCGAGATCGAGCGAGGACGTCGCGTCGATGTCCGAGTTGCTGCGGCGGGCCCGCTCGACGTACTCGCCGGCCTTCGCCGTCTCGGTCTGGAGGACTCCGACGGTCTGGGCCATGCTGTCGAGCGCCTTGATCTTGAAGTCCGAGATCGAGTCCATCGTCTGGTAGATGTTCGCGAACGCGGCCTGCAGCTGCGGCAGCCCGACCGTGGCCGAGGCGGCCTGCGACTGGATCGAGGCCGACTGGTCGGCGAGCATGCGCGAGGTGGCCTCGATCATGTTGGACGTCGTGGTGTTCAGCGCCGTGATCTGATCGAGCACGAGGCGCTGGTTGGCGAGCGCCTGCGCCACGATGACCGCCGTGCGCAGCGCCGAGACGGTCGTGGTCGTCGCGCGGTCGACGCCCTTGATCAGCTCGACGTTGTTCTTGATGACGACGTCGATCGCGAGGTAGCCCTGGATCGACACGGCCAGCTGGGTCAGCAGGTCCTGGTGCTTCTGGCGCGCGTAGAAGAGGACGTCCTCGCGCAGCGCCTTCGCCCGCTCCGGGTCGGTCGCGTCGAGCTCGGCGATCTTCGCCGAGAGCTTCACGTCGAGCCGCTCGGCGACGTAGATGTACTCGTTGAGACGGGTCATCGTCTCCCAGAGGTTCTGCTTCTCGAGATTCAGGGCCGCGTTGTCCTTCCGCAGCTCGTCCTGCCCGTCGTACAGGGCCTGGATGATCGCGTTCAGGTGCGACTGGGCGCTCTCGTAGCGGCGGAAGTAGTCGGTGATCTTGTTGCCGAACGGGATGAAGCCCAGGATCTTCTTCTGCAGGTTGTCCTCGGACGGGTCCAGATCCTCCACCGTGCGGCGCAGCTCGAGCAGCGTCTTGCCGATGGTCGACCCCTCGGAGAGCCCGCCCTCCTGGAGGGCGCGCACCGGCGTGCTCAGCAGCCGGTTCGACGAGTCGGCGGCCGAGCGGATGTCGGCGTCGCCCATCGTGCGGATGTCGTTGGCCTGCGTCGCGAACTCGGGGCTGCGGGACTCCGTCGCCAGGAGCGTGTCGAGGTAGCCGTCGACCTTCGCCTCGAGGCCGGGCAGGGCGGCTTCCGGCACCTTCGGCGCGATCGACGGCGCCGAGGTGGTCGGCACCGCTGCCACCGGCTCCGGAGGCGTGAGCGAGAGGGCGTTCTGGACGGGCGGCTGCAGAGCCTCGGTCATCGGGATCCTCACCGTTCCTGGCGCTCGGCGCCGACTGGGATGAACGTCCGCCCAGCATATCCCGGGCCCTCCCGCGGGATCCCCGCGAGCCGCCTCGTCCGAGGACTCGACGCGATCGGGCGGCTGTGGAGGAGCGTCCGCCGCCGGTCAGACCGCCTTCGGGCGCCTCCGCAGCGTCGCCACCGCGACTCCGGCCAGGGCGAGCGCGCCTCCGAGCAGCGCGGCGAGCGGCGGGGTCTCGCCCAGGACGAGCCAGGACAGCAGCACCACCACCGCGGGCACCGCGTAGGTGGACGCCGCGGTGCGACCCGCGCTGGAGCGCGCGAGGACGTAGCCCCACGTCGTGAAGGCGACGGCCGTCGGGAAGATCCCGAGGTAGACCACGGCCAGGATCGAGGAGAGCGGAGCGGCGGCGAGCGCCTCGACGAGCTCCGGGGCGAAGGGCAGGCACGCGACCGTGCCGGCGAGGCAGCCGAGCCAGGTCATCGTCGGTGCGTCGATCCGTCCCAGCAGGCGCTTCTGAAGGGTCGCCGCGCTGCCGTAGACGACGGCGGCGACCAGGCCGAGGGCGACGCCGATCACGTCGAACTGCCCGGTGGAGGTGGAGAACGCGATCACCGCGACGCCGGTCAGCGCCACGAGCATCCCGGCGAGGAGACGGCGGGGGAACCCCTCCCCCAGCAGCAGCCCGGCGAGCACGGCGGTGATCATCGGCGCGATGTTCACCAGCAGCGCCGCCGTCCCCGCGTCGACGTGCCGCTCCGCAGCGTTCAACGCCAGGTTGTAGACCCCGAACCAGGCGACCCCCCAGCCCAGCACGAGCAGGAGGAGGCGCCCGCGCGGGACCGCCGTGCGCGGATCCGGAGCCGCCTCCGAGCGTCGCCTCCGGGCGGTGAGGACGACGCGCACCACCGTGAGCGCGAGCGACCCCACCACGATGCGGCCGAGGGTCAGCGCGCCCGGGCCGAAGTCCTCCGTCGTGGCGCGGATGCCGACGAAGGCCGACGCCCAGAGCAGGACGGTGACCGCGATCGCGCCCCACAGCAGGAGGGCGTCCCTCGTGGAGGGCGGGGCGGGGGAGGAGACGTCGGTCATGAGGCCATCGTGGCGCCGCGGGGGATTCAGCACCAGTTCCGTTCACTGTCGGATCGTTCAGCCGGACTGTACGGTCGTCTCATGCTCGACGTGCACCGGCTCCGCATCCTCCGCTCCGTCGTCGCCTCCGGCTCGATCGCGGGAGCCGCCTCCGGCCTCGGCTACACGCCGTCCGCCGTCAGCCAGCACCTCTCCGCTCTGCAGCGCGAGACCGGACTGACCCTGCTGGAGCGGGTGGGCCGCGGCGTCCGCCCGACCCCGGCCGGACGCGCCCTCGCCGCCCAGGCGGACCGCGTCCTCGAGCGCCTCGCCGAAGCGGAGGCCGTGGTGGAGGAGCTGCGCGAGGGCCGCTCCGGCCGCCTCTCGGTGACGTACTTCGCCTCCGTCGGCAGCGCCTGGATGCCGGAGGTCGCCCGCCGGCTGACCGCCGCGTTCCCCGGCCTCGCCCTCGATCTGCGCCTGGGAGAGGAGCTCGACGACGACCTCGGAGCGCGCCCCGACGTGCAGCTCCTCGTCGCCTCCTCCGAGCCGACCGCCCCCGGATTCACGGCGCACCACCTCCTCGACGACCCCTACCTCGTCGTCCTGCCCGACGGTCATCCGCTCGCCTCCCGGAGCGAGATCGACCTCGCCGAGCTCGCGAACGAGCGCTGGGTCGACAACGACCTGCCCACCGGCTGGTGCCGCCGGAACGTCGTGGAGGCCTGCGCCGCCGCCGGGTTCGCGCCGCCCTTCCACGTCCAGGCCAACGACCACATCACCGCCGCCGCGTTCGTCGCCGCGGGCATGGGCGTGACGGTCCTGCCGGAGCTCGCGGCCCACCGCCTGCCGGACGGCGTCCGCGCCGTGCCCGTCGTCCGTCCCCGGCCCGTCCGCTCCCTCGAGGCCGTCGTGCGGAACTCCGCCGCCTCCTCCGCACCGGTGGCCCTGGTGCTGGAGACACTGAAGGCCCTCGCCGCGCGCCGCTGAGCGCGCCTGCACGGGCGAGCTCGCAGCACATCGGAGCACGATGGGCGCGTGAGCTCCGTCGAACCCGTCACCCGTTCCGCGCCCGCGCTCGGCGGACCGCGCATCCTGAAGCAGCGCTGGACCGAGGCGACGTTCCTGCACTGGCGGGTCGACCCCGCCCTGGTGGCGCCCCACCTCCCGGCCGGGACGAGGCCCGACGAGCACGACGGTTCCTCCTGGGTGGGCCTGATCCCGTTCCGGCTCTCGCGGACGGCCTTCCTCGGCGGCCCGCGGGTGCCCTGGCTCGGCACCTTCCCCGAGGTGAACGTCCGGCTCTACTCCGTCGACGAGCAGGGACGACGCGGAGTCGTGTTCGTCTCGCTCGACGCCTCCCACCTCCTTCCCGTGCTCACCGCGCAGGCGGTGTTCGGGCTCCCCTACCGCTGGGCCCGGATGAGCATCGAGCACCGCCACGGCGCGGTGATCTACGACACGATCCGGCACTCGGACTCGGCCGCCCGCTCCCGGATCGTCGTCCGCCCGGGCGACCCGGTCGGCGAGGACCCGCTCGGCTCGTTCCTCACCGCACGCTGGGCCTACCACGAGCGCCACCTGGGCTCCACCTGGTACGGCCGCAACCTGCACCGGCCGTGGCCGCTGCGACGCGCGGAGCTGCTCGCGCTCGACGACGGGCTGCTCGACGCCGCGGGCTTCCCCGGGCTGGCGACGCGCGCGCCGGACTCGGTGCTGTACTCGGCCGGAGTGGAGACCGTGTTCACGGTGCCGCGGAAGGTGTGAGGGGGGCGACCCTCGTGGGGGGTGGCGCTGACCGACATTCATCGGAGAGCATTCGTCTGCATCGATGTCAGCTCAGCTTCACCGGGAGTCAACCGTGGAATTCACCGAACGTCTCATCGCCCTGGCCACCAAGGTCCATCAGCAGCGGGAGATCATCCAGACCGAGGAGGCGACCAAGAACGCCTTCATCATGCCCTTCATCTCGACGATCCTCGGATACGACGTCTTCAACCCGCTCGAGGTCGTCCCCGAGTTCATCGCCGACGTCGGGGTGAAGAAGGGCGAGAAGATCGACTACGCGATCGTCCACAACGGCGATGTGCAGATGCTGATCGAATGCAAGAAGTCCACCGAGCCTCTCCGCATCGAGCACGCTTCGCAGCTCTTCCGCTACTTCGCCGTCACGAACGCGAGGATCGCGATCCTCACGAACGGCGAGCAGTACCACTTCTACACGGACCTCGACGCGCCCAACCGCATGGACGCGAAGCCGTTCCTGGTACTCGACCTGACGGATATCGACGAGACTCTCATCCCTGAGCTGATGAAGCTCACGAAAGAGGTGTTCGACCTCGATTCGATCATCAACGCGGCCGGCGAGCTCAAGTACATCGGGCAGCTGAAGCGGGAGCTCGGCGCTCAATTCACCGCTCCGAGCGACGAGTGGATCAAGTTCTTCACCACGCGGGTCTACGACGGCGCTTACACGCAGAAGGTGCGGGAGCAGTTCTCCGCACTGGTATCGAAAGCCTCGAAGCAGTTCCTCAACGAACAGGTCAACGAGCGGCTGAAGACCGCCCTCGGCGCACCCAACTTCCCCCGCACGGAGGCGATTGCAGCGGAGCAGTCGCTGACCAGCCAGGTCGTCGTGGAGGAGGAGCTCGAGGAGCAGAGCGACATCGAGACGACGCTGGAAGAGCTCGAGGGCTACCAGATCATCAAGGCCATCGCCTGCAGCGAAGTGAAGGTGAACCGGATCGCGCAGCGAGACGCGAAGTCGTACTTCGCCGTCATCCTCGACGACAACAACCGCAGGCCGGTGGCTCGGCTCCACTTCAACCGGAAGCAGAAGTACCTCGGCACATTCGACGCCGAGAAGGTCGAGACCCGGCACCCGATCGCCTCGCTCGACGAGATCTACGAGCACGCCCAGACGATCCGGGAGACAGTGCGCGCCTACGCCTGAAGGCCAGGAAATAGTCGCTCCTCCACAGGCGGTCCACTCGACATTCTTCTCACAGAGCGAGCGGGGAGCCATCCGGGGAAGGCCTGCGATCGTTTCACTGGCGACATGCACATCACGAACGATCCGGAGGCCTCCGGGAGCGACCTGCTGACCTCGGTGGGGACGGTCTGCTCACGGCACGCCGAGCGCTCTGCCGTCGAGGCATCCCGGTACCGGGCAGTCGAGGAGGCACGCCGCCTCGCGATGGCGGCACCGGCGGCGCTCGTCGGCGAGCACGTCCAGGTGCAGGTGGATCGGGCGGAGGCGGCGCACCGGGCGCTGATCGCGGAGCTCGCGACGGGACTCCGGGTCTCGGAGGCGCACGCCTCTGCACTGGTCGACGAGGCACGCCTGCTGGTGAACGACCTCCCGGCGACGTTGCGCGCACTCGCGGACGGAGCGCTCTCCCCCGAGCACGCGCGACTCGTGGTGCGAGGAGCGCTCGACGTCCCCGCCGAGGTCCGTGGGCGCTTCGACGAGGAGGCCGCGACGATCGCGGTCGCCTGCACGCCGCCCCAGCTGCGACGCGCCCTCCGGTCGCTCCGGGAACGGCTGCACCCGCAGACGCTCAGCGAACGTCATCGGGACTGCGCCCGTCGTCGCGCGCTCTGGGTGGAGGGCCTCGACGACGGGATGGCGATCCTGCACCTCTACACCGCAGCTCCCGATGTGCTCGGCGCGATGGACAGGATCGACCGGGCCGCCCGCTCCCTCGCGGATCTGCCGGACGAGGAGCGGACGCTGGGCCAGCTCCGCGCGGACATCGCCGCTGCGCTGCTGGTCGACGGGGAGACATCGGCCGAGGGAGACGGCACGTCGATGCCGGCGGGAGTGCGCGCCGAAGTCGCGGTGACCGTGCCTGCACTGACCCTCCTCGGGCGCTCCGACCAGCCCGCCGTCCTCGACGGATACGGACCCGTCGATCCGGAGACCGCGCGGCGTCTCGCAGCAGGTGCTCCCTCGTTCACGCGGCTGCTCACCCATCCGGAGAGCGGAGCGGTCCTCTCCGTCGGACGCGACTCCTACCGAGTGCCGGCGGACCTGCGTCGCCACCTCCAGCACCGCGACGGGACCTGCCGGTTCCCGGGATGCACCCGCAGCACCCGCCACGCGGACGTTGACCACACGAACGACTGGCAGCACGGAGGCACCACGTCGGCCGACAACCTCGCGCACCTCTGCCGACACCACCACCGGCTCCGCCACACCACGGGATGGATGCACCGGCAGGAGCCGGACGGCACGCTGCGCTGGACGAGCCCGACGGGACGGCAGCATGTCACCCGGCCCGGGGAGCCGGGGGACAGGGCGGAGGGCGGACACGATCCGACCGGGACCGGCGGGCCGTGACAAGGGGCAGGTCGGGTGGCGTGGACCGGCAGGTCAAGGGGCGGGCCCGCTTCGGCGCGCCCGCGTAGCGTGGACGCACGGGCCGATCGGCGTGGAAGCGACAAGAGGGGCAGCGACATGGCAGGAACGAAGGACAGGAAAGACGCGACGACGGGGACCTCGGCGGTGCTCTTCGACATCGACGGGACCCTCGCCGACACGAACTTCCTCCACGTCGAGGCGTGGTCGCGCGCCTTCTGGCAGGCCGACCTCGTCGTCCCCGCCTGGCGCATCCAACGAGCGATCGGCGCAGACTCGTCGGAGCTGCTCGACATGCTCCTCGAGGACGACGTGAAGGAGGAGCAGCGCGCACTGGTGAAGTCGCTGCACACCAAGAACTACGCCGAGACGACAGCACGCATCGGTCCACTCCCGGGAGCTCGCGAGCTCGTCGCGACGCTCGTCGGTCGAGGCGTCCACGTCGTCCTCGCCACCTCGGCACCGCAGAACGAACTGGACGTGCTTCTCGACGTCCTCGACTTCGGCGGCTCCGTCCACGCTGTCACCAGCGGCGCAGACGTCTCGACCGCCAAGCCAGCACCCGACCTGATCTCGATCGCGCTCGACCGCGCGGGCGTCTCCGTCGACCGCGCCATCATGGTCGGCGACGCGACCTGGGACGTCCTGGCCGCCGAGCGCGCGGGCCTGGCAACGGTCGGAGTCCTCTCCGGCGGAACCTCGGAGCACGAACTCCGAGAGGCTGGGGCCGTCGCCGTCTACGAGGACGCGGCGGCCGTCCTCACCGGTCTCGGTGAAGGGCCCCTCGCGAGCCTCCTGAACTGACCGACCGCCACCCCAGGAGGGTCACGAGCCTCAGTCGCGGGGTCGCCGTCGCAGCACGAGGAGCGTCACTCCGATGGCGGCGGCGACCGCGGCGAGAGCGCCGCCGATCCACAGCACATCCCCGAGGAGCGCCGGGTCCGATCCGGACGTCGCCTGCGCCCCGTCAGCGGACTCGGCCTGTCCTCCTGAGACCGCGACGGTGCCGTTGCAGTCCGGGACCGAGTCCGACCCGTCGGCGAGCGCGGTCCCGTCGGCCGGCGCCCAGTCGAACGCGTACTGGCCCGACACGGGGTGCCCGTCGGTGGACACGATCTGCCAGGTCACCTCGTACTCCCCCGCCGCGCCGAGCTCGAGCGGCATCGACGCTTCCGGCCCGACGACGCTGACGCAGCCGTCGCCGTAGTAGAGCCCGTCCGGCCCGACGACGCGCAGAGCCGCCGCCGTCCCGTCCGTCCCGAGGACGAGCAGGTCGTCGTTCGTCGTCAGCACCAGCGTTCCCGGCTGCTCAGTCACGGTCGAGTCCGCAGCGGGAGTCGTCGAGACGAGGTAGTTGTGCGCGCTGGCGGGCGCCGCCACCGCGATCGAGCCGAGCAGCCCGATCGCGGTCGCGGCGACGAGGGCCTTCCGACGGGTCACGCCGACGCCCGGGGTCCGCGGCGGCGGGAGGCGAGCCCGACGGCCACGCCGACCGCGCCGACGACGAGCCCGCCGACTCCGAGGATGCGGGCGAGCACGTCGTCGCCGCTCGTGGCCGTCGTCGCCGAGGCGGTGGTCGCGACCGCGTCGTCACCGTCGCCGTCGTCGTCGTGTCCGCCCCCGTGGCCGGACCCCGCTTCCGCCGCGGTCACCGCGACGGTGGGAGCGGGCAGCTCGGGCTCGTCCTGGCCGTCGACGGTCGGCTGATCCCAGGCGGTGCTGCCGCTCTCGCACGTCTGCAGCACGGGGAACTCCAGCGTGGAGCCGGCTGCGTCCTCGGGGAGCTGAAGTTGGAGGGCGACGGTGTCGCGGTAGCCGTCGGCGAGGGGCGTCTTCGCCGTGTAGACCACGTCCGAGACCCGCTCGGTCGCGGTGTTCCCATGGGAGTCGGTGACCGGGTCGGCGATCGCGACCTCGTTCTTCACGACGTCCCAGTTCGGGTTGATCGTCGGGCTGACCGAGTTGATGCCGTCGGGCATCGTGATCGTGAGTCCCGTCGTCGGCGAGCCCTCGCAGCCGTGGGCCAGCGAGAACGTCACCACCGTGTACGAGCCGGCGGCGGTGCTGCTCGCCGCCGCGGTCACGTGGGCGCTGGCCGCCGTGGGCGCGGCGACAGCGAGCGCGATCGATCCGGCGGCGACGAGTGCGCCGCTGCCGACGAGGCGGAGCCGCGAGAAGGAAGAAGAAGAAGAAGAAGAACGGGTCATGACGGTCGTGTCCTCGGGGGAGATCCGGCGCGGGGCCGGGAGTTCTGGACGCAGCGCGGGTTCGCGGTGCGTGCGGGGCGCCGACCGGAGCCGCTCCCGCACGGGAGGGGCGTCAGGCGGCGCGGAGGACCCGCAGCGGCGGCCCGCGGTGCCGGAGGATCGAGAGGACCGCGTCGAGGGAACGGGGCGCCCGCGGCTCGGGGGTGCCCGTCATCGAGACGCAGGGTGCCGACGGGAGCGCGACCGCGGACGCGCGGGCGACGATCCTTACGACGACGCGCTGGAGGCCTGCTCCCAGCGTCCAGAAGAGGCGCTCGCCGTACCGGAACGCCGCGATCGTGAAGGCAGCCGCAGCGAGGTGGGCGACGAGCATCACCGGCGCGTGAGCCGCGTGTCCGCCTCCGCCGGCGATCAGCTCGATGGTCGACCCGTCGTGGAAGTGCGCGCCGGTGCCCGTCGTCCCGACCACGCTCACCTCCCCACCGCTGCCCGTGATGAGGAAGAGGCCGTGGTACGCGATCTGGCTGAGGAGCACGGAGAGCGTCAGCCGGGGAAGGGACGGACGGCGCCCCGAGAGGAGGACGCAGACGACAACGGCGAACGCCGCGGCGAGGGCGAGCACGGCAGGAGCGGGGGTCTCGGCGCCCGCGAGCGTGTGGGAGGCGGCGGCCGTGGCGGTCGCGGCGAGAGCGGCGGCGACGCCGCGAGCCACTCGTGCACCTCGGGTCTGCACTCGCCCGTCCTCTCGTCGTCGCGTCGACGCGTGCGCGCGACGTCTCCAGGGTAATCGACGCGGCGGAGCAGCTCCCCGCCGTCCCGGTTCCCTGCCGTTACGAAGCCGTTACCTAGATCACCGAAAGAAATCCAAACCCCCGCAGGGAGGGCTCCGAACACATGTCAACGGCCGCGAAACGGTCCACACAGAACAGGTCCTCCGCATCACGTGGGGGCCGTCTCACGAAGGAGTAATCCCATGCGATCCACCAAGCGTTCCGCCCTCGCCGCATTCGCCCTGCTGGGCACCGCCGCCCTCGGCCTCACCGCCTGCTCGAGCGGAAGCGGCTCGACCACCGCCGCCAGCGACGCGGCGACCGAGATGTCGACCCCGATGGCCACCTCGTCGGCCTCCGCCTCCTCGACCCCCATGGCGACCATGGACCCGGCCGCGAACCTCGTCGGCCCCGGCTGTGCCGCCTACGCCGAGCAGGTCCCGGACGGCGCCGGCTCGGTCGAGGGCATGTCGCTCGACCCCGTTGCGACCGCCGCGTCGAACAACCCGCTGCTCACCACCCTGACCGCTGCGGTCTCCGGTGGCCTCAACCCCGACGTCAACCTCGTCGACACGCTGAACAGCGGCGAGTTCACCGTCTTCGCCCCGGTCGACGACGCGTTCGCCAAGCTCGACGCCGCGACCGTCGACTCCCTCAAGACCCCCGAGGGCGCCGCCACGCTGTCCTCGATCCTGACCTACCACGTCGTCCCCGGCCAGATCGCCCCTGACGCGATCGCCGGCGACCACGCCACCGTCCAGGGTGGCAACCTCACCGTCACCGGTTCCGGCGACGACCTGAAGGTCAACGACGCGTCCGTCATCTGCGGTGGCGTCCAGACCGCCAACGCGACCGTCTACCTCATCGACACCGTGCTGACCCCCCCGGCCAGCTAATTCCCCTCACCGGCTCCGGCCGGTGAACACGCCGAAGGGCGGGCACCTCGCGGTGTCCGCCCTTCGGCGTTCGTGCGTGCAGAAGCCCTCCGCGAAGCCGGGCACTGCAGAGTCGTCCAGCACAGAGTGGTCCAGCACAGAGTCGCGCAACGCAGCGCCGCCCCACGGGAAGCCGCACAGCGAGGAGCCCTGCGCAGCGCGGAGTCGGAGGGTCACCATGACCCGGCACTCGCCGTCACTCCGCACCACAGCACCCACCACGAACGACACGAGGCGCGGACCCCGATGCAGGGGTCCGCGCCTCGTCGTCGTGCGGTCGGCGGCTACTCGGCCGGGGCGCTGATCTCGCGCAGGACGCGGTCGCCGGGGCGGGCCTCGATCATCTCGGCCTCGATCTCGGCACGGTCGAGCAGCTCCTCCATGCGGCGGCGGCGGTTGCGCGTGATGAGCGTCACGACCGTGCCCGTCTTGCCCGCGCGGCCGGTGCGGCCGGAGCGGTGAAGGTACGTCTTGTACTCGTCGGGAGCGTCGGCCTGGATCACCAGGTCGATGTCGTCGACGTGGATGCCGCGCGCGGCCACGTCGGTCGCGACCAGCACGTCCACGCGTCCGCTGGTGAGCAGTGCGAGGTTGCGGGTGCGGCGCGACTGGTTGAGGTCGCCGTGGAGGCTCGTCGCGGGGATGTCCGCGTGGTCGAGCTGCTCCGCGAGCTGCTCCGCGAACGCGCGGGTACGGGCGAAGATCAGCGTCTTGCCCTGGCGGGCGGCGAGCTGCTCGATGATCTCGGCCTTGTCGCGGTGCTCGATCAGGAGCACGCGGTGGTCGATGGTCGAGGACGCCTGGTCCTCGCCGGCGACCTCGTGGACGCTCGGCTCGACCAGGAACTCGTCCACGAGCGTCGCGACGCCCTTGTCGAGCGTGGCCGAGAACAGCAGCCGCTGGCCGCCGTCGGCGGTCTGGCGGAGGATGCGCTGCACCGGCTCGAGGAAGCCGAGGTCGCACATGTGGTCGGCCTCGTCGAGCACCGTGATGGTGATGTTCGAGAGGTCGAGGCGCCCCTGCTCGACGAGGTCCTCGAGGCGGCCCGGCGTCGCGATGACGATGTCGACTCCGCGCTGGAGGGCTCCGACCTGCTTGTACTGGGGGACGCCGCCGTAGATGGTCGTCGTGAACAGGCCGACGGAGCGGGCGATCGGCTGGATGGTCCGGTCGATCTGCATGGCGAGCTCGCGGGTCGGCGCGAGGATGAGCGCGCGCGGAGCGCGGCCCGGCTTGCGGCCCTTCGCTCCGTTGTTCTCCATCAGGCGCTCGACGACGGGGGCGCCGAAGGCGATGGTCTTGCCGGAGCCGGTCTTGCCGCGTCCGAGGACGTCCTTGCCGGCGAGCACCTCGGGGATGGTCGCGGCCTGGATCGGGAACGGCGCGGCCGCTCCGAGCTCGGTCAGCATCCGGACGATGTTCCCGCCCAGGCCGAGGTCGCCGAAGGTGACGCCCTCGACGTCGACGGCGAGAGTGGCCGTCGCCTCGAGGCGCTCGAGCACGACGTCGTCGGCCTGGTGCGGCGCACGGGCGTCGCGGCTGGGGTAGAAGTCCGAGCCGGAGTCGCGGCGCGAGGGCCGGGAGTCGCGGTCGAACGAGCGGGTCGGGCGGTCGCCGCGGTCGTGGCCGCGCGAGGGACGCGCATCCCGGTCGAAGGAGCGGGCCGGGCGGTCGCTGCGGTCGAACGAGCGGGCGGGACGCTCGGTGCGGTCGTAGCCGCGCGAGGGGCGCTCGTCGCGGTCGCCGGTGCGGACCGGTCGGTCGTCGCGTCCGTAGGAGCGGGCCGGACGGTCGTCGCGGTCGTTCGAGCGGGCCGGACGCGCGTCACGGTCGAAGGAACGCGCCGGACGCTCGTCGCGTCCGTAGGAGCGGGCCGGACGATCGTCGCGATCGTTCGAGCGGGCCGGACGCGCGTCACGGTCGAAGGAACGGGCCGGACGGTCGCTCCGGTCGAAGGAACGCGCAGGACGCTCATCGCGCCCGTAGGAACGCGCCGGACGATCGTCGCGATCGTTCGAGCGGGCCGGACGCGCATCGCGGTCGAAGGAACGGGCCGGACGGTCGCTGCGATCGAAGGAACGCGCCGGACGCTCGTCGCGATCGTTCGAGCGGGCCGGGCGTGCGTCGCGGTCGTACCCGCGGGCCGGACGCTCGTCACGGTCGTTCGAGCGCGCCGGACGTGCGTCGCGGTCGTAGCCGCGCGAGGGCCGCTCGTCGCGGTCGTACCCGCGGGCGGGCCGATCGGCGCGCTCGGTGGCCCGCTCGGCGCGCTCGTCGGCGTTCCAGCGCGCCTTCTTCGGGGCGTTCTCGTCGACGGCGCGGAAGCCGCGGTGGCCTTCGCTGCGCGAGCCCGGCTTGGCGCCGGGGAAGCGCGAGCGGCCGCCGAGCTGGGACTTGCCGCTCGAGGCGCCGAAGCGGTTGGGCTCGAAGTTCTTGGCCGGACGTCCGCCGGCGGGCTTCTTGTTCTTGGGCATGGCAGTTCTTCCTGGGTTCAGGTCGTGCGCGAGGAGGCGACGCCGGAGGAGCCCCGTCGTGAGGGGCGTCCGTGCGCTGGACTGCTGCGGGGCAGCAGGGGGAGAACCCGGGCGAGTCATTGACCGGGGCCGATTCACACATGTGATTCGTCTCACGACGACTGTCGGAGACTCGGCCCACTTGACTAACAAACCCATCCGCACGAGAACGCACGGTGTCAAGAGCCGACCGAGCGAGTCTACACGCGGCCCCGGAGCCTGGCTAGGGCGGGGAGACGTGCAGCCAGGAGCCGCTCAGGTCGGGAGCCGCGAAGCCCGGGAGTCGCGCACCTCCGCAACCGGTCCCCCGCGGAGTCGCCCCGCATACAGCCCCCCGGCCCCGAGCCGCAGCACCACCGACGCGCGAGCCCGCGCGCAACGACCGCCCGTCCGCTACTGCGACGCCCGCCGGGCCCGGTACGCGGCCACGTTCGCGCGATTGCCGCAGTTGCCCGTGTCGCAGTAGCGCTTCGAGCGGTTGCGGGAGAAGTCCACGAGCACCGCCTCGCAGTCCTCCGCCGCGCAGACGCGGATCCGCTCGCGCTCGTCGCCGCGGATCACGTCGACGAACGCCATGGCGGCCTCGACCAGGATGCGCGTGGCGAGCGGGCTCTCGTCGCGCGTCGCGTGGAGGTGCCAGCCGTAGGGTCCGTGCCGGACCAGCTGCGGGAGCGCGCGGCCGGAGTCGAGCATCCCGTTGACGACGGGGACGAGGTCCTCCTCGGCCCGCGTGAGCCAGAGGGTGCGGAGGGAGGAGCGGATCGCCCGCACGGCCTCCAGCTCCTCAGCCGATCCGTCGCGGCTGCCCGTGTACCGGTTCTCGAGGAGGAAGTCGTCCAGCTGCTCGATCGTCGCCATCTCGTCCTCGCCGGACGGCGACAGCTCGGGGAGCGTGTTGACGAGGGTGGCGGTGGAGGTGAGCGACGCCTCGACGTCATAGGCGAACACCATGTTGACTCCTGACAGTGCGGCTCAGTAGTGTGCGATCAGCTCGCTGTCACGAGTGTAATCCTTTTGACTCCTGAAGGAGCCGGCCATGACCGCCGAGAGCACCGCCGCCGTCACCCTCCCCGCCGCGAGCGCGCCCGCGCCTGCACGGCGCCTCGGCTCCGGCCTCGTCGCGGCGCTGGCCGCGTCGGCGGCGTTCGGTCTGGGCGGGCCGTTCGTGAAGCCGCTCCTCGAGGCGGGCTGGACGCCGGCGTCCGCGGTCCTCTGGCGGGCGGGCGGCGCGGCCCTGATCCTCGCGATCCCGGCGATCCTGTCCCTCCGCGGCCGCTGGCCCGTGCTCCGCCGCAACCTCGGCACGATCGCCCTCTACGGAGTCTTCGCCGTGATCGCCGCGCAGCTCTGCTTCTACAGCGCGATCGAGCACATGTCGGTCGGCGTCGCCCTGCTGATCGAGTACCTCGCGCCGGTGTTCCTCGTCCTCTTCGCCTGGGCGCGCACGCGCCGGCACCCCGGCCGCTTCACCCTCGCCGGCTCCGCGCTCGCGCTCGGCGGCCTGGTGCTCGTGCTCGACCTGTCCGGCGAGTCGACCCCCGAGCTGGTCGGCATCGCCTGGGCGCTGACCGCCTCGCTCGGCCTGTGCGTCTACTACGTCATCGCCGGCCGGGTGGATCCGGAGCTGCCGCCGATCGCGCTCACGGCGGGGGCGATGACGGTCGGCGCCGCGATCCTGCTGGCACTCGGGGCGCTCGGCGTCACACCGCTGCGCGCGACCTTCGGAGGGGTGGTGTTCGTCGGAGCGGAGGTCAGCTGGCTCCTTCCCGCGGGCGTGATCCTCGGCATGTCGACGGTGCTGGCGTATCTGCTCGGGATCGAGGGCGGACGCCGTCTCGGCACGCGGATCGCCTCCTTCGTCGGGCTGACGGAGGTGCTGTTCTCGATCGCGGCCGCGTGGCTGATCCTCGGCGAGCTGCCCGCGCCGATCCAGTTCGGCGGCGGCGCGCTGATCCTCGCGGGGGTCGTCCTGGTCCGGCTGCAGCGCGAGCCCGGCACCCCCTGATCGCGGGGGTGCCGCATCCGGGGCGCCGGGCACCCCGTACGCTGATCGCACTCATGCGCGAGCCCACCCGATCCCCGCGACGCGTCGCCGCGGTCCTGGCCGCCCTCGCACTCCTCCTCTCGGGCTGCGCGAGCACCACTCCCGTCTCGGAGCCGGTGGCGCAGGCGCTCGGAGCGGCACCCGCACCCGACTGGTCCGGCGTGAGCGTGACAGCCGACGTCGTCTACGACGCGAGCACCGGGCAGAGCGTCGACGTCTGCTCCTCCCCTGCCCCGTCGGCGGAGCCGCGGCCCGCCGTCCTCGTCGTGCACGGCGGCAGCTGGGCCCGTGGAGGCAAGGCCGACGCGAACTGGCGCCCGATCTGCCAGTGGCTCGGATCGGAGGGATTCGTCGCCGTCTCGGTCGACTACCGCCTCGCGCCCGCCGCCGTGTTCCCCGCGCAGCTCGACGATGTGACGGCCGCCCTCGACTGGCTGCTCGAGCCGGAGCAGACCGCGCGCTTCGGCATCGATCCGGAGCAGGTGGCGGCCTTCGGCGGCTCGGCCGGCGGCAACCTCGCCTCTCTGCTCGGCACGCTGCCGGCGACCTCGTCGCGCCTGGCCGCCGTGGTCGACCTGAGCGGCCCCTCCGATCTCAGCGCCGCCGGCCTCGCCGACGACGACCCGGTAGTCGGAGTCGCGGCCGCCGTGCGCAGCTACCTCGACTGCGCGGACCTCGCCTCCTGCCCGGCCGCCACCGCCGCCTCGCCCCTCGCGCAGGTGGACGGCTCCGAGCCGCCGTTCCTCATCGCGCACGCGGCGCACGAACGGGTCGCGCTCAGCCAGTCGACCCGCTTCGCGGAGGCGCTGCGCGGAGCGGGCTCGAGCGTCGACCTCCTCGTCCTCCCCGGCTCGCTGCACTCGATCGCGCTCCTCGACGACGCTCTGCGTGCTCGGGTCGTCGAGTTCCTCCGCGCCCACCTGGGCTCGTGAGCGGAGTCGTCGTCCGCCTCGAGGACGCAGCCGCAGCGGAGGGCCTCCTCGCCGCGGTCCCACCCCCGCACGCCCGCGTCCTGATCGCCCGGATCGACGGGGCGGCGGCCGGCGTGCTGGTGCTCGCTCCCGGCCCGGACGACTTCGCCGAGGTGCTGGAGCTCGTGGTCGCCTCCGTCCACCGGCGCACGGGAGTCGCCCGACGGCTCGTCGCGGCGGCGGAGTCGTGGGCGCGCGTGCAGCGGATCCGCACGCTGCGCCTGGCCGCCGCGCCGGAGCTCGCCCCTGCGGCCGGGGCGCTCGGCTTCACGGCGATCGACGGCTTCGGAGCCCACGTCGGCGACGACGCGGTGCTCTGCTTCGCGCGTCCGGTCTGAGCAGCGCCCGCTCCGAGGCGAGCCTGGTCCGAGGAGCCCGGTCCGAGGGCCCGTCCGGTCGGAGGCCGACACGGCAGGACGCCCGGCGCCATCCGTGTGCCGCTCCCGAGAGGCGGCCCCGCCCTCGTCCGGCGCGCACCCCCGCCGTCAGTCGATCGAGCAGCCCTGCTCGTCCGACAGCGCCCGCTCGATCCGGGCGCGGTGCTCGTCCGACATCGGCGGCAGCGCGTCGGGCGCGAACCAGCCGACCTCGGTCGACTCGTCGTCCGCGACGTGGGCCTCCCCCGAGATCCAGCGGCAGCGCACCACGTGGTCGAGGTACTGCGAGCGGTCCCCGTTGGGGTACTGCATCGGCGGGAGGGTGTGCACCTGCACGAGGCGCTCGACCTCGATCTCGACGCCCGCCTCCTCCTGCGCCTCGCGGCGGGCGGTCCCGGCGACGGTCTCGCCCGGGTCGATGATCCCGGTGACGGCCGTCCAGGCTCCGGTGTCGGCGCGCCGGACGAGCAGGACCTCGAGCGCCGGCTCCTCGCGGAGGATCACCGCGGTCACGCCGGTGAGCCAGAGCAGCTCGGTCCCGATCCGCTCGCGCAGTCGCAGCACGAAGTCGGGAGTCGCCATCAGTGCTCTTCGGGTCGGAAGTCGAACGCGACGATGCCGGCCGTGTCGACGAACGGCCCGACGAACTCCTTGAACGCGTCGTGCGCCGGATCCCAGTGCGAGGGGTCCTCGACGGCCGGCCGGCCGAGGTAGTAGTGCAGGTCGCCCTCGGAGGAGAAGGTCAGCAGGAACGCGCGGTCGAAGCCCTCGCCCGCGCCCTCGATGCTCAGCTGCGGCCCCGTCTCGATCGACTCGATGTAGGGCCGTCCGTCGCGGACGCACTCGTCGGCCAGGGCGAGGAAGCGGCGGGTGACCTCGTCCGCCTCGGCGACCAGCGCCGTCGGGCGGAAGCGGATCAGGACGAGGTGCCGGAGCGTGCCCGGGCGGAAGTCGCGGGCGACGAAGCGCTCCGGACCGATCTCGTCGAGGACCGCGGTGGCGCGCTCCGGGCCGCTGCGCCAGCGCGAGCCGACCGTCTCGGCCGCATCCCTGATGTCCGTCATGCCGACGCCTTCCCGGCGCGGGCGTCACGCCGCCGCTCACGATACCCCTCGACCAGGTTGTAGACGACGGGCAGGACCACGAGGGTCAGCACCGTCGAGGACACCAGGCCGCCGATCACGACGATCGCCAGCGGCTGCGAGATGAAGCCGCCGTGGCCCGTGATCCCCAGCGCCATCGGCAGCAGGGCGAAGATCGTCGCGAGGGCGGTCATCAGGATGGGCCGGAGCCGCCGCTCGGTGCCGTGCAGCAGCGCCTCCCGCACCGGCATCCCGCGATCGCGGTACTGGTTCACCAGGTCCACGAGCACGATCGCGTTCGTGACGACGATGCCGATCAGCATCAGCACGCCGATCAGGGACGGCACGCCCAGCGGCACGCCGGTGATCACCTGCAGGAGGATCGCGCCGGTCGCCGCGAACGGCACGGACACGAGCAGGAGCAGCGGCTGCAGGAGCGAGCGGAACGTCGCCACCATCACGACGTAGACGATCAGGATCGCGACCAGCAGCGCGATGCCCAGCTGCGAGAACGCGTCGGCCTGGTCGGCGGTCACTCCGCCGAGGGAGGCGTCGACACCGGCCGGAAGCGCCGTCGCGTCGATCGCGTTCTGCACGGCGACGTTGGCCGAGGCGAGGTCGTCGCCCTCCGGGGTGACGGTGATGGTCGCGGTGCGCTGCCCGCGCTCGGTGGTGATGCTCGCCGGACCGTCCGTCTGCTCGACCGCCGCGAGGGTGGAGAGCGCGACGGCGCCGGTGAGGGTCGGCACCTCGAGGTTCCGCAGCTCGTCCACGGTGGCCGGCGGCTGCCCGTCGGCCAGGTAGATCGAGAGGGTGCGGTCGTCGATCACGACGCTGCCGACCTGGCTGGGCTGGAGTGCCTGGCTGACGATCGTGCCCACGGCGACCTCGCTGAGACCCGTCCGGGCCGCGGCGTCGCGGTCGACCCGCACCGCGATGTAGGGCAGCGAGGAGGAGAGGTTGCTCTCGGCCTGGCTGATCCCGTCGGTCCCGCGCAGGGCCTCGAGGAGCTGGTCGCTCGCGCTCTGGAGGTCGCTCTGCGAGGCGGTCGAGAGGTCGACCTCGATGTCCGAGGAGGCGCCGAAGCCGGAGGAGGCGGCGACGCTGATGTCCTCGGCCGAGGCGACGCCCGACAGCGCGTCGCGGACGTCCGCCTGCACGGCCTCCTGGTCGGCCGACTCGTCGGTGGTGACGGAGTAGCGGATCGAGGTGCCGCCGCCTCCTCCCCCGCCGAACGCGCTCTGCAGACCGCCGGAGGAGCCGACGGTGAGCTGGACGGTCTCGACGCCGCCGACGCCGAGGATCGCCGTGCTCGCCTGCTGCGCCGTCGCGTCCTGCGCGTCGAGGCTCTGGCCGACGGGGACCGTCTGGGTGACGGTGAAGGTGTCCTGCCCGCTGGAGCCGAGGAAGTTCGTCTTCATCAGCGGGTACAGAGCACCGGTCCCGACGAGCACGAGCAGCGCCAGGAGGACGGTGACGACCGAGTGCTTCAGCGTCCAGTGGATGATCGGGCCGTAGACCGACTGCAGCCCGCGCGCCCGCCGGGGAGCGGCGTGGGCGCCGTGGTGCGGGACCTCCTCGACCGGCGCAGCGGTGTCGGCCGGGACGCCCGAGGCGGGTGCCCCTCCGGCCGCCGCGCGCTCCTCCGCGAGCGCCGCCTGCGCGGCCTGGCGCACCGCCGGCCGCTTCGAGGGGCGGAGGAACCAGTAGGCCAGCACCGGCACGATCGTCAGCGCTACCACGAGGGAGGCGAGCAGGGCGATCGACACGGTCAGCGCGAAGGGCCGGAACAGCTCGCCCGTGGTGCCGCCGACGAACGAGATCGGCAGGAACACCGCGACCGTGGTGATCGTGGAGGCGGTGATCGCGCCGGCGACCTCGCGGACGGCGACCGCGATGGTCCGGGCCCGGTCCTCACCCGCGTCGAGGTGCCGCTTGATGTTCTCGATCACGACGATGGAGTCGTCGACCACACGGCCGATCGCGATGGTGAGCGCGCCGAGGGTGAGGATGTTGAGGGTGTAGCCGGCCGTCTGCAGGCCGATGAAGGTGATCAGCACCGAGGTCGGGATCGAGATGGCCGTGACCAGGGTCGAGCGCACCGAGAGCAGGAACAGCAGGATCACCAGCACGGCGAAGACGAGGCCGAGCGCCCCCTCCTGCGCGAGCGACGCGATCGACTCCTGGATGTAGGGCGCCTGGTCGAAGACCGGGGTGAAGGCGGCGTTGTCGCCGATCGACTCCTCGAGGTCCGGGAGCAGCGCGGCCACGCCGGTCGACACGTCGACGGTGTTCGCGGCCGGGAGCTTCGTGATCGAGAGAGTCAGGGCGGGCTGGCCGTTGACGCGCGAGATCGAGGTGACGGGGGCGTCGGTGACGGCGACCGTCGCGACGGAGCCGAGGGTGGTGACGGTCGGCTCCGCGGTCGCGGCTGCGCTTCCCGCCGCCGCTCCGGCGTCGGAGCCGCCGGCTGAAGCGCCGGAGCCCGCGGAGGCACCCGCGCCCGCTGACGCACCGGCGCCGCCCGCACCCGCGGAGGCACCTGCGGACGGCAGCAGCGGCAGCGCCGCGATCGCGTCGGTCGAGTCGAGCTTGACGCCCGACTGCACCGAGAAGGTCGACCCGTCCTGGGTGATCTGTCCGCCCGCGACGAGCACGCCGTTCTGCTGCAGGGCCGAGCGGATGTCGCCGGTCGAGAGGCCGGCCGCGGCGAGCGCCGCGTCATCGGGAGTGATCGTGACGCGCTGGGCGGTCTCGCCGACGAGCGCCGCCTCGCGCACGCCCTCGACCTTCTCCAGGTCCGGGATGACCGTGGTGCGCAGGCGCTCGGCCAGCGCGTCCGCGTCGCCGTCGCTCGACACGGCGAGCTGCAGCACCGGCAGGTCGTCGAGGGAGCCGGTGACCACCTGCGGGTCGACGCCGTCCGGGAGCGTGCTCTTGATCCGGTTGATCGCCTGCAGGATCTTCTGCTCGGCGGTGGCGAGGTCGGTGCCGTAGGTGAAGGACGCCGAGATGAGGGAGGAGTCCGTGGAGGACGTCGCGCTGGTCGTCTCGAGCCCCGGCACCCCCTGGATGGCGGTCTCGATCGGCGTCGAGACGTCGTCGTTGACCACCTCCGGAGCGGCGCCCGGATAGGACGTGACGACGGCGAGCTGCGGGAAGGAGATCGACGGCGCGAGCTCCTGCTTGAGCCCGGTCAGGGCGACTCCGCCGAAGACGGCGATGACGACGGTGACGAGCGCGATGAGCGCCCGGTTCTTCATGCTGAGGACCGCGAGGAGATGCACCCTCCGAGTCTTCCATCAGCCGACTGAGTGTTGGGAGGGACGCGGCGTTCCGGGGCGCGCGACGGGGCGACCGGCGCCACCGGCCGGCCCCGGACGCCCTCAGCCCAGGCGGACCTCAGCCGTCGACGACCCGACGGGGAGGCTCACTGCAGCGCCCGCCCCCGCGCTCGAGAGCGCGAAGTCCCCGGCGAAGGCCCGCACGCCGACGCGCCCCTCGGCGTCCGTCCGGAGCACCGTCGGCTCGAGCCACCAGTCCCCGCGGATCCGCGAGCGCAGCGCCTCATAGGCCGGCTTCGGGCTCCCGTCGCGGCGGAGGAACCCGCCCGGCGCTCCGAGCCAGGCGCCGGCGTCGTCGAAGCCCCAGTAGGTGATCGCCTCGACCGCCGGATGCGCGACCAGCGTCTCGTAGTGCCGCACCATCTCGTCCGCCTGCCGCGCCTCCCCCTCCGGGGTGGTCGGCCAGTCCTCGACCACGTGGTCGTTGAGGTCCTCGATCTCGGCGGGCATCAGCTCGCCCGAGACGAGGGTGGTCTCGGTCCAGTGCAGCGGCAGGCCGAAGCGCGCGAACCTGTCGCAGATCGCCGTGATCTGCTCCTCCCCGCGGAACCCCTGGTGCATGTGCGACTGCAGGCCGATCGCGTCGGGCCGGATCCCGGCCTCGAGCACGTCCTCGATCAGCCGCTCGTACTCGGGCCCGAGGTCGAAGTCGTTCAGCACGAGCACCGATCCGGTGCCGAGGCTGCGCGCCTCCGAGAAGGCCAGCTCGACCATGCCGACGCGTCCCTTCTCGCGGGCGAGGCGGGTGACGGCGTTCGTCACGCCGTCCGGCTCGTTGGCGAAGCGCGGCATGATGACGACCTCGTTGATCGCGTCCCAGGTGTCGATCAGCCCGGCGAAGGCGCCCACCTCCCGGCGGATGCGCGCGCGGAGGAGCTGCTCGGCCTCGTCCAGCGGCAGCGCGTCGAGCCACTCCGGCTTCACGTAGTGCCAGACCAGCGGGTGCCCCTTGAGCCGGACGCCGTCCGCGGCGAGCGCGCGCGCCTCGGCGAGCACCTCCTCCGTCGCGGTGCGGCCGCGCTCCGGCTCGAAGCGTCCCCAGTAGACGGGGAGCGTCGCCGTGTCGAACAGGTCGAGCCAGAGCCGGCGCTCCTCGGCGCGGGCGGGGTCGGTGCTCGGAGGAGTGCAGCCGAAGGCGAAGGCGTGGCGGCGCTGCTCGACCGTCACGTCGGCGTGGGCGAGCGGAGCGCCGTCGGCACCGAGGACGGTGACGAGGGCGTCGGCGAGACGGGGGCTGAAGTCGGTCATGCGGGGCCTCTCAGGCGGGGTGGCGCTCGTCGAGCGCCGTGTACTCGGATCGGGTGAGCGGGAGGACCGCTCCGTGCTTGGTGTCCTCGGGCAGGTCGAACTCCTCCGCGAGCTCCCAGCGGCCCGAGGCCGGGTCGGTGCTCGTGTAGGCGCGGTAGCCGTAGGGGCGGAGGGCGTACTGGTCGACCCAGAGCGACCAGCGCTCCTCGCGGTGGTGCCGGAAGACCAGCGGGCCCTCGATGCTCGGGCCGAGCTCCTGCCCGATCCCCCGGGCGACGGTGGCGAAGTCGTCCGCGAGGAGGGAGGAGCCGACCTGCTGGAACACCTGCATCGTGTCGGGGGCCTCGTCGTGCTGCTTGGCGAAGCGGTGGACGGCCGTGCCCTCGATCAGCAGCGTCATGTCGATCACTCCGCCGGGCAGCCGCAGGTAGGTCTCGGGCTCGGTGAACGTGCGGAAGTCGCGCGTGCGGGACATCAGGATGCCGCTGTCGCCCGTCTCGCCGGTGGCGGGGTCGCCGTCCTCGGCCAGGCCGGAGGACCAGTGCACGAGGAAGTCGCCCGAGACCGGGTCGTAGACCGACTCCGGCGCCCAGGCCATGCCCGCGCCCTCGGGAGCGACGGCGACCGCGCGCGGCTCGGACCACTCGAGGAGGTCCGGAGAGTCCCAGACCACGAGGTCGCGGCTCCCCCGGTGTCGGTAGAGGTCCCAGTCCGGGCCCTCGGGCCGCCAGACGCGGAGATCGGTGGCGACGAGGTGGAAGCCCCGCGGACCGCGGACGATGTGGGGGTCGCGGACGCCGCCCGTGCCGCCGGTCCACTCCAGCACCGGCCCGAGCGCGCGCCAGCGCAGCGGATCGTCGCCCCGGCTGAGCGAGAGGAAGATCTTCTCGCTGTGGCCGGTCCGGTCCTCCACGAAGTGGACCAGCAGGTAGCCGTACCCGTCGCTCATGAGAGAACGATCTCACACGCCCGGCGGGCACTCCACCTCAGACCACGTCGGCGAGGTACCCCGGGTCGGCCGCCGGGTGCCGGGCTACCTGCGCCCACGCCGTCGCGAGCGCCTCCACGGCCCGGTCGGTCGCCTCGGGCGAGTAGCCGATCGGGATGCGGAGGAAGCGCTCGAAGGCGCCGTCGATCCCGAAGCGCGGGCCCGCGGTGATCAGCAGGCCCGCCGTCCGGGCGGCGAGCGCCAGCTGCGAGCTCGCCGGCCGGCCCAGGCCCACCCAGGTGGAGAGGCCGCCCGAGACCCGCGGCACGCTCCACTCCGGGATCGCGCGCGCCAGGGCCGCCTCGAGGTGGTCGCGGCCCGCGCGCAGCTGCGAGCGCCGCAGCTCGAGCACGCCGTCCATCCGGCCGAGCATGTCCGCGACCAGGAGCTGCTCCAGGATCGGCGTGCCGAGGTCGCTCGCCGAGCGCGCCAGCGCCAGCTTGCGGATCACCGCCCGCTCGGCGCGGATCCAGCCGATCCGGATGCCGCCCCACAGCGTCTTGCCGACGGAGCCGATCGAGAGCACCGTCCCCTCGGGCCCGTAGGCGGCGAACGGCAGCGGCGACATCCGCCGGTCGATGTCGAGCTCGGCCGTCGTCTCGTCGGCGATGATCAGGGTCCCCTGCCGGGCCGCGGCGGCGATCGCCCGCTCCCGCAGCTCGGGGGCCATGGAGCGGCCGGTCGGGTTGTGGAAGTCGGGCATCAGGTAGGCCAGGCTCGGGCTCGTGCCGCGCAGCGCGGCGATCAGGCCCTCTCCGTCCCAGCCGTCCGCCCCGTCGACGTTCACCGGCACGAGCCGCGCGCCGGCCAGCCGGAGGGCCTCGTAGGCGTGCGGGTAGGTCGGGGCCTCGATCAGCGCCCGGTCACCCCGCGCGAGCAGGGTGCGGGCGACGAGCGCGATCGCGTGCTGCGCGCCGATGGTCACCATGATCTGGCCGGGCTCGGTGCGCAGACCCCGCGCGGTGTAGCGCTCGGCGATCGCGCGGCGCAGCACCGGCAGGCCGACGGTGTCGTAGGAGCCGGAGTCGAAGTGCTCGGGGGCCGCCTGCGCCGCGCGGGTGTACGCCTCGGCCAGCTCGGGGACGGCGGGCAGGGCCGCCTTGGTGAAGTCGAGGAAGTCCGGCGCGAGCGAGGGCACCGCGTGCACGGCCGCTCCCGGCAGGCGGGTGACGCTGCCGGAGCCGCGCACGCTGACGAGGTAGCCGCTGTCGCGCAGCTCGCGGTACGCGGCGGCCACGGTCGTGCGGCTGACGCCGAGGCGGGCCGAGAGCTCGCGCTCGGCGGGCAGGCGGCTGCCCGCGGGAATGCGGCCGTCGATCCCGAGGAGGCGGATCCGATCGGCCAGCGCGAGGTAGGCGGGCCGGGTGCCGCGCTGCTCGCGCCAGTCGCCGAGGAGGGTCTGCAGGGCGCGCGCGCCGAAGTGGACATCAGCCATGCGTCCAAGGTAGCCGGATTGGACCGCGCGAAGAAGGCCAATGTCGCGCTGTGATGAGTCCATGACCCTCACCGCTCCCGTTGCCGCCGCCGCTCCCCCAGCGGGCCAGTGGCGCCTCCGACCCGTGCCGCGCCTGCTGGTGGGCCTGATCCTCTACGGATTCGCCGACGCGATGATGATCCGCGCGGCGATCGGCGTGGACCCGTGGACCGTCTTCGCCCAGGGGGTCGCGCACCAGACCGGGCTCGGGATCGGACTGCTCACGAACGTGATCGGCCTGCTCGTCCTGCTGCTGTGGATCCCCCTCCGACAGCGGCCCGGCCTCGGCACCGTGCTGAACGTGCTCGTGGTCGGCACGATGATCGATGTCGGGCTGCGCGTGCTGGCGACGCCGGAGGAGTGGTGGGCCCGCGGCCTGCTCTTCGCCGGAGGCCTCGTGCTTCTGGCGGTCGCGAGCGGGATCTACATCGGCGCCCACCTCGGTCCGGGGCCCCGCGACGGACTGATGCTGGGCCTGCACACCCGCACGGGCCTGCCGATCTGGGTGGCGCGCTCGGGCGTCGAGCTCACGGTGCTGCTCATCGGCTGGGCCCTCGGCGGCGACGCCGGCCTCGGCACCCTCCTCTTCGCGGTGCTGATCGGGCCGCTCTGCTCGGTGACCCTGCCTCTGCTCGGGGTGCGGAGGCACTGACCCGCGCACGACGGAGGCCCCGCCTCCCGGACCGGTTCCGGGAGGCGGGGCCTTCGCGATCGGATCGGCTAGCGCTTGGCCGCGATCTCCGCACGCATCCGCGACGCCTCGTCGGAGTCCTGGATCGAGGCGATCCCCTCGGTGATCGAGGTGCCCGACGCGGGGGCCTCGTGCTCGTCCGCTCCGAGCGTGGTCTCGTCGAAGGGCGAGCGCCCGCCGAGGACCTCGCGGACCTGCACCATGTCGATCTGCTTGGTCCAGGTGCCCACGAGAAGGGTGGCGACCGCGTTGCCGGTGAAGTTGGTGACCGCGCGGGCCTCGGACATGAAGCGGTCGATGCCGACGATCACGCCGACGCCGTTGACCAGGTCGGGGCGGAAGGACTGGAGGCCGCCGGCCAGCGTGGCCAGGCCCGCTCCGGTGACGCCCGCGGCGCCCTTCGAGGCGATCATCATGAAGAGGAGGAGGCCGATCTGCTCCGGGATCGACATCGGCGCTCCGGTGGCCGAGGCGATGAACAGCGACGCCATCGTGAGGTAGATCGCCGTGCCGTCGAGGTTGAAGGAGTAGCCGGTGGGCACGGTGATGCCGACGACGGGCTTGGAGACGCCGAGGTGCTCCATCTTCGCGATCAGGCGGGGCAGCGCCGCCTCCGAGGAGGAGGTGCCGACGATGAGCAGGTACTCGCGGGCCAGGTACTTCATCAGCGAGAAGATGCTGACGCCGGTCACCAGGCGCAGCAGCAGGCCGAGGACGACGACCACGAAGATCGCGCAGGTGATGTAGAAGCCGATCATCAGGGTGGCGAGAGCGACGACCGCTCCCCAGCCGGTCTTGCCGACGACCGCGGCGATGGCGCCGAACGCGCCGATCGGGGCGACCCAGAGCACCATCGAGAGGATGCGGAAGACCAGGACCTGGAGCTGCTTGATCGCTCCGAGGATCGGCTGGCCCTTGGCGCCCATCTTCTGCAGCGCGAAGCCGACGAGCAGCGCGACGAAGAGGGTCTGCAGGATGCTGCCGTCCACGAGCGAGGAGAACAGCGAGACGGGGATGATCCCGAGGACGAAGTCGCTGGTGCTCTCGGCCTTGAGGTCGCTGGTGTCGTAGGTGGCGCTCGAGATGTCGAGGCCCTCGCCCGGGTGCAGGATGTTGCCGACGACGAGGCCGATCGCAAGGGCGAAGGTCGACATCACGATGAAGTAGCCCAGCGCGAGTCCGCCGACCTTGCCGACCGTGGCGGCCTTCGCGATGGAGCCGATGCCGATGACGATGGTGCAGAAGATGATCGGCGCGATCATCATCTTGATCAGTCCGACGAAGGCCTTGCCGACGGGCTCGAGCGTCGCCGCGAAGGCGGGAGCGACGAGTCCGACCACGACGCCGGCGACCACGGCGATGATGACGGCGATGTAGAGCCAGTGGTTCCGGTCGATGCGCCGCCGGGTCTTCGGAGGGGTGACCGCGGGGATCAACCGGTCGGACGGCGTCTGAGGCGTCTTCGCCATGGGGGTGTCCTTCTCTTCGTCGAGGTGAGGGGGTAGGACGATGGTGGCCCCGCCTCCGGAGCCCGGCACGGTTGCGTTCATACTGTTCACGGCGGGGCGCCCCGAGCGCTCGCTCACGAGGGAGTGGCATGGTCAGGACGCCGAGCGCACGCGGACCGCGCGGCAGCATCGCCGCGCGCCTGTTCGCCGTGCAGCTGCTGAGCATCCTGCTGATCGCCGCGGCGGCCGTCGCGGTGCTGGCCCTCGACGCGCGGAGCCGGGCGGGCGACGAGGCCGCCCAGCGGAGCCTCGTCGTGGCGCGGACGGTGGCCGACAATCCGTTCGTCCTCGAGTCGACGGCCGGCGCGGATCCCTCCGCGAGCCTGCAGCCGTACGCCGAGGAGGTCATGCGGGACACCGGCGTCGACTTCCTCACGATCATGGCCCCCGACCGCACCCGGTACACCCACCGCGACCGCGACCGGATCGGCCTGCCGTTCCAGGGCACGATCGAGCCCGCGCTGGAGGGGCGGACCTTCACCGAGACGTACACCGGCACGCTCGGGCCCTCCGTCCGCGCCGTCGCACCGATCGAGGACGCCGACGGCGCGGTCGTCGCGCTCGTGTCGGCGGGCGTCACGCTCTCGGCCGTGGACGCCTCCTTCGCCGCCCGCGTGCAGGTCGTCGCGTGGGGCGCGCTCGGTGCGGTCGCGCTCGGCGCACTCGGCTCGTGGCTCCTCGCCCGCTACCTGAGGCGGGTCACGGGCGGGCGGGGCCCGGAGCAGATGAGCCAGGTCTTCGCCTACTACGAGTCCGTCCTGCACTCGGTGCGGGAGGGGCTGCTGCTGGTCGACGACCGCGGCCGACTGGTGCTCGCCAACGACCACGCGCTGGAGCTGCTCGGGCTCGAGGGCGTGCGGACGCCGGTGCCGGTCGCCGAGCTCGACCTCCCCGGCGCCCTGCGCGAGCTGCTGCAGGACGACGAGCCCGTCTCGGACCGCCTGGTCGTGGCCCGCGAGCGGATCCTCGTGGTGAACGAGCGGCCCGCCGCCTCCCCCGGCGCCCGCCCCCTGGGCACGGTCGTCACGCTCCGGGACCGCACCGAGCTGCAGCGGGTGAGCGGCGAGCTGGAGTCGCTGCGCACCCTCTCGGACGCGCTGCGCTCGCAGACCCACGAGTTCTCGAACCGCCTGCACACCATCGCGTCGCTGATCGAGCTCGGCCGGCCCGACGAGGCGCTCGCGTTCGCCGCCGGCGAGCTGAACCTCAGCCAGCGCCTGGCCGACCGGGTCCTCGGCTCCGTGCAGGAGCCGGTGATCGCCGCCCTGCTGCTGGGCAAGGCCGCGCAGGCCCGCGAGCGCGGCGTCGAGCTGCACTTCGAGACGCACCTCGAGCCCGGCACGCAGGGGCTGGAGCCCGGGGACCTCGTGACGGTGCTCGGCAATCTGATCGACAACGCCCTCGACGCGGCCGCCTCGTCCGCTCCGGACCGCGAGCCGTGGGTGGAGGTCTACCTCGGCCTCGCGGAGGGCGAGCTGGTGGTGCAGGTGTCGGACAGCGGCCCCGGAGTCGCGAGCGCCGCCGACGTCTTCGCGCGCGGCTACTCGACGAAGGAGTCGGACGGCTTCGGCCGCGGCATCGGCCTGGCGCTGGTGCAGCAGGTGGTGGAGCGCCTCGGCGGCTCGATCGAGGTCTCGCGCCACGTCGGCGCGGTGTTCACGGTGCAGCTGCCGCTGCCCGCGCGGGTGGCGTCGTGATCCGGGTGCTCGTCGTCGAGGACGAGCCGCTGACCGCGAGCGCCCACGCCGACTACGTCCGGCGGGTCGACGGCTTCGAGGTGGCCGCGGTCGCCGGCAGCGGGGCGGAGGCGATCCGGGCGCTTCGCGCGGACCCTGGCATCGCGCTGATCCTGCTCGACATGAACCTGCCGGACATGGGCGGCCTCGACCTCTGCCGGGCCGTCCGGGCGGCGGGCCTGGACGTCGACGTCATCGCGATCACCGCTGTCCGCGACGCCGCGAACGTGCGCGCCTCCGTCGCCGCCGGCATCGTGCAGTACCTGATCAAGCCGTTCGTCTTCAGCGCGTTCGCCGCCAAGCTCGCCAGCTACCGGTCGTACCGCGAGCGGATGCACGGCGCCGACGTCGCCAGCCAGCACGAGGTGGACGGGGCCTTCGCGGCGCTCCGCACCTCCAACGCCCCGGGTCTGGCCAAGGGGCTCTCGGCCCAGACCCTCGAGGCCGTCACCGCACTGCTGGGCCCCGTCGGCCTCTCGGCGGCCGAGCTCGCCACCCGCCTCGACATCTCGCGGGTGACGGCCCGCCGCTACCTCGAGCACCTCGCCGACTCCGGAGTGGCGGACCGCGCGCCCCGCTACGGCTCCCCCGGCCGCCCGGAGCTGGAGTACCGCCGCCGCTGAGCGCGCGTCAGGCGGCCCGCAGTGCGGCGGCGATCTCCTCCTCGATCAGGTCGTGGTTGATCGCCGCGCCCACGCGCAGCCCGTCGGCGGACGAGGCGACGACCTGCGCCATGGGCTCGACCAGCGAGCCCGCGGCGAAGACCCCGGCGACGCCGGTCCGGCCCATCGGATCGACGGCGAGGTGCCGCGCGACTCCCGACGGGTGGTCGGCGAGCTCGAGGCCGAGCCCCTCGGGGAGCCGCCCCTCGACCCGCGGGCCGACGACGAGCGCGTCGAGCTCGTGCCGCCGACCGTCGATCACCACGCCGACCAGGCGGTCGTCCTCGACGAGGACCTTCTCGACGCGACCCGGCACGAGAGCGATCCCGCGGGCGGCCAGCGCCGCCGCCTCGTCGCCGGCGGGCGCGGGTGCGCCGTGGAGCAGGATCGACGTCCGGTCGCTGAGCTGTCGGAACATCTGCGCCTGGTGCCCGGCGAACGAGCTGCCGAGCACGCCGATCCGCCGGCCGCGCACCTCGAAGCCGTGGCAGTAGGGGCAGTGCAGGACGTCCCGTCCCCAGCGGGCGCCGAGCCCGGGGATCTCCGGCAGCAGGTCGCGGACGCCGGTCGCGAGCAGGAGGCGGCGCGCGCGGAGGACCGTGCCGTCGGCGAGGGTCGCGGTCACGCCCTCGGCACCCGCGGAGGCGCGGACCGCCTCGCCCTCGACCACCCGGGCTCCGTAGCCCTCGGCCTCGGCGCGCGCCAGGCGCACCAGCTCCGTGGGCGGCACGCCGTCGCGGGTCAGCACGTTGTGGGCACCGGGCGAGGGTGCGTTGCGCGGAGGTCCGCCGTCGACGACGAGGACGTCGCGGAGACTGCGGCCGAGGGCGGTGGCGGCGGCGAGGCCGGCGAAGGAGGCGCCGAGGATCAGGACGTCGGCGGGCGCGGGGGCGGACGGGCCGGTGGGGGCGTCGGTGGAGGTCATGGGTCGATGCTCCGCCGCCCCGGGCTGGGCCGCGAGGATCCGTGCCGTTCCGGCATGCGGCGCGACCGCCCGTGCCAGGATGGCGTCGTGCCCGAGACCCCGCCCGCCCCCTCCGACGACGAGATCGTCGCCGCCGTCGGACCACGGCTCCGGCGCCTGCGCACCCGCCGCGACCGCACGCTCGCGTCCCTCGCGGCCGAGACCGGCATCTCGGCGAGCACCCTCTCGCGCCTCGAGAGCGGAGGCCGTCGCGCGACGCTGGAGCTGCTCCTCCCGATCGCCCGCGCCCTCGGGGCGCCGCTAGACGAGCTCGTCGGCGCTGCGCCGGAGGATCCCCGCGTGCACGGCCGGCCGGTGCGCCGGAACGGCATGCTCATCCAGCCGCTCAGCCGCGACGCGGGTGCGCTCCAGGCGTTCAAGCACACGCTCCCGGCCGGGCCGGTGACGGAGCCGGCGGGGCAGCGCGCGCACGAGGGCTTCGAGTGGCTCTACGTGCTGAGCGGGCGGCTCCGCCTGCGGCTCGGCGAGCACGATCTGGTGCTGCCGGCCGGCGAGGCCGCCGAGTTCGACACCCGGGTGCCGCACTGGTTCGGCCGCGCCGACGAGCAGCAGGTCGAGTTCCTCAGCCTCTTCGGCCGCCAGGGCGAGCGGATGCACGTGCGCGCGTCAACGCGCCGCTGAGCGCGGTCACGCCTCGCCGAGCACCTCGCGCGCGAAGCCCTCGGTGCGCGCCCGCAGAGTCGCGATCCGCTGCGCTCGCGCCGCCTCGAGGTCGAAGCCGATGTAGGCCACCGACGGGCGCCGCCGCACGTTCACCGAGCACTCGAAGCGGGAGCAGACGAGCGTGCCGAGCGAGTCCCCCGCCCGCCCGGCCGCTCCGGCCTTCCGCGCCCCGAAGAAGACGACGTCGTTCGGGAGCTGCACGTCGCGGCACCACGAGCACTGCGCCCGCGAGCGCGGCAGGGCGTCGGCCTGGGTGAGCAGGACCCCGACGAGGCGCTCCTCCAGCGGCACGACGACGTAGGCGCGGCGGCCCATCCTCCGGTCGCGCCAGCCGAGATGGTCGATGACCGACCAGTCCAGCGCGTCGAAGTCCTTCGGCAGCGCGAGGTCGGCGACCTCCTTGCGGGAGGCGTTGACGAAGGACTCGCGGATCTCGGTCTCGGTCAGTGGCTGCATGGCGCTTCCGAGCCTAGGCCGGGATCAGCCCAGGTGGGCGACGGCCTCCTTCGGAGCCTGGGCGAGGAACTCCTCCTTCTTCACCCGGATCATCGCGACGGCGACGACGGAGGCGACGACCAGCCCGATCGCGGCCGCGACGAAGACCGCGGAGTAGCCGTCGACGAAGGCGACCGGCGACTGCTGCTCGCCCGCGACTCCCGCGTAGAGGGTCGTGAAGATCGACAGCCCGATCGAGCCGCCGATCTGCATGGCGGCGTTCGCGGTCGCTCCGGCGGCACCGGCGTCGTGGGCCGCGACTCCGGTGAGCGCGAGGTTCTGCAGCGGCACGAAGACCATCGCCATGCCGACGCCCAGGAGGATCAGCGCGGGCAGCACCTCGAGGAGGTAGCCGCCGTCGGGGGTGATGCGGCTCAGATAGAGGAGCCCGGCCGCCGCGATCAGCGGGCCGACGATCATCAGCACGCGCGGGCCGGTGCGCGGCAGCAGCTTGGCGGCGACTCCCGCGACGATCATGATCGTCACCGTCATCGGCAGATTGGCCAGGCCCGCCTCGAGCGGCGGCAGGCCCAGGACCAGCTGCAGGTGCAGGGTCAGGTAGAGGGTGGAGCCGATCATCACGCTGCCGACGATCGCCTGGACCAGGAAGGCTCCGCCGCGGACGCGGTCGGCGACGATGCGCAGCGGCAGCGACGGGTGGTCGGAGCGGGCCTGGATCCGCACGAAGAGGGCCAGCAGCAGCACGCCGACGAGGAGGAAGCCGAGGGTGTCGACGCGGAGCCAGCCCTGCTCGGCGAGGGTGAAGCCGTAGACGACGCTCGCGAGCCCGAGCGCGACGGTGATCGTCCCGGCGACGTCGAAGCGGTTGCGCCCCTCCGCGCGGCTCTCGGTGACGAGCAGCTGGCCGGCGATCGCGCCGACCACGACGACGGGGACGTTGACGAGGAGGCACCAGCGCCAGTCGGCGAACTCGGTGAGCAGCCCGCCCAGCACGAGGCCGACGGCGGCGCCCGCTCCGGCGACCGCTCCGAAGACGGCGAAGGCCGTGCCCCGCTCTCGGCCGGAGGGGAAGGAGACGGTGAGGAGGGCCAGAGCGGCCGGGGCGAGCAGCGCGGCGAAGGCGCCCTGCAGCCCGCGGGCGGCGATCAGCTCGGTGCCCGAGGTGGCGAGGCCGCCCCAGGCGGAGGCGGCGCCGAAGCCGATCATGCCGATCAGGTAGGTGCGCTTGCGGCCGGTGTAGTCGGCGATGCGGCCGCCCAGGAGCAGGAGCGCGCCGAACGCGAGGGCGTAGGCGGTGACGACCCACTGGCGCTCGACGTCGGTGAGGCCGAGATCGGCCTGCGCGGCGGGGAGGGCGATCGTGACGATGGTGCCGTCGAGCACGACGACGAGCTGCGTGAGCGCGAGGATCACGAGCACCCACCAGCGGCGGGCGGAGGAGGGAGCGGACGGGGAGGGCATGGCGGCCTTTCACACGGAGCGGAGCGGGACCGGCGGGTCCGGATCCGAGCCGCGTCATCGGGGCCGAACCACCCCAACCAGTTGGTTGGGCGAAGAAGAGTGTATCGTTCGAGCGCCCGGAGGTGAACCATGGAGCCGACATCCGATGCGGCGCTGCCCGCGCGCGAGCGGATCCTCCGCGCGGCCTCCGTCGAGTTCGCCGCCCACGGCTTCGCGGGCGCCCGGGTCGACCGTGTGGCCGCGGCCGCGGGTCTGAACAAGGAGCGGCTCTACGCCTACTACGGCGGCAAGCGCGGCCTGTTCGTCGCGACCGTCGTCGAGGCGCTCGGCGCTCTCGACGAGACGCTCCTCGCCGAGGCGGCGGACCTCCCCGACCTCGCGGGCCGCATGTTCGACCACGTGTGGGAGCACCCGGAGTTCCTGCGCCTGCTCACCTGGGCGCGCCTGGAGGGAGCCGGCGTCTGGGAGGAGGCCGGCGAGCAGCTCGGCGGGGTCCCCGCCCCTGAGGCCCGGGTCCTCGAGTGGCAGCGCACCGGCGTCGTCGACGCGAGCTGGTCCGCCGACGACCTCTTCATCGCCCTCCTCGGCCTCTGCGAGATCTGGCACCTCACCCCCTTCGCCTCCCGGAGCGGAGAGGAGACGCGCGACCGCCGCCGCGCCTTCGTCGTGCACGTCGCGCAGCTGGTGGGCGCACCGCGCTGAGGCCGGCCCCTCCCCCTTCACGGGGAGCGACGTCGGCATCATCCGATCCGGACGCGGTGGACGGGGCGGCTCATCCCTCCGAGCCGGAACCCGACGGATCGGAGGGGAGTGGGAGGTCCCACGGATCCGGCTTCGGGACGACCCCTTCATCACCCGGAAGGACCGCACCCGCCGCGCGCTGAGCCTCGTCCTCGAGGAGGAGTGATTCGAAATCGCCGGGCGCGCACGGCATCTCCGCCCCGATCATGTACATCTCCTCGACAGCGCCGGTGACGAAGCTCGCCCGCAGCACCGGTCCGCCCTGCCCGTAGACCGTCGGGCGCGGAGTCGAATCGGTCACTCTCACCGTCATCCCCAGCGACTCCCAGTAGTCCGCGACCTTCCGCGCATCCCCCTCGACATCGGTGCCCGCCGGGGCCCACCAGTCGTAGCTGTAGCTCGCGCCGCTCACCCGGTCGCCGGGGCCGCACACATCGGGCCTGGCCGCGCCGCTCCGCGGCCACCACCCCTCCACATCGAGCCGCCCCGCGGAGTCCCGCACGAAATCCACCACCCGGTCCCGACCCTCCCGAGGACTCATCGTGCTCACCGGTCTCGTCTCCTTCTCCGTTGCACAAGCGGTCATCGACATCACGAGCAGAGCGGCGACGGTCAGCGCGACGCCCGTCCGCTGAGGAGAACCTCTACCCGCCATGGGAGGCTCCCACGACCGCCTTCTGGAAGGCGGTCGGTCCGAGCGGCCGGTTCTCGGTCAGCAGGTCGAGTCGCCGGGAGACGGCCCACGCCGCGTTCTGCAGGGACTCGGTGTTCTTGTCGAGATACCCCGCGAGATCGCCGTCGTCGCTCTTCAGCGCAGCGTGATCCGTCACGATCCTCCCGGCCTCGCCTCCGGTCTCCACACCGAAGACGCGCGCGCCGAAGTCCTCGTCAGCGGGATCCGTGTGGTGGTTCCAGCTGAAGGCGCGGCCCATCCACGCGGCCTCGTCGCCGCTCTCGGTCTCGCCGAGGTACTTGTCCCGCGCCTGCCCCGCGAAGACGGATTCCGCGTGCAGGTCGCTCGCCTCGTCGACGCTGTCCGGGAGGCCGGCCGAGCCCAGCGTCACGACGACCCCGAGCTCGACGTCCGAGCGCGAGGCGGCGACGGCCATGACGGTGCTGCCGTAGGAGTGTGCGACGACGTTCGGCTTCGGCAGGTCGTCGCCCCGGACCGCGGAGAGCCCCTGGACAGCCGAGGCGAGTGCGGCGCCGCCGGCGACCGCCTGGTTCGAGGTGAGGACGTCCATGCCGTTCCCGCCGAGCCGCGCCATCGGCGGGGTCTCGTAGCCGATCCAGGAGACGACGGCGCTGCCGGGCGGGAGGAGCGACTGCAGATTCTGCGACGCCTTCGTCCATCGGGTCATGCTCTCCGTCGTCTGTCCCATCCCGGGGACGGCGTAGGTGACGTTCGTGGCGGTGTCGGGATCGCCGATCGAGACGGCGGCGAGCGGAGGCTCGTCGGCGGTCAGGGAGATGAGGAAGCGCGGGTCCTGACCGAGACCGCGCCGGAGCGATGCCCGCACGTCCCTCAGCGCCACCAGCTGCGACTCCACCGCCGCGAGTCGCTCCCCGTCGCCCGCCTTCCCGCGCAGGCCCGCCGCCTCGCTCCTCAGCGCCGCGATCCGCGCCCTCAGCGCCCTCTCGTTCGCCCTCACCCGGGCGCGGTAGGGAACACCCTCCAGATTCCCGATCACCCCGGGCAGACCGGCGACCAGCGCCTCCTGCTGCGGCGAGAAGCGCGCGCCGTCCGTGGAGTCGAGGCTCCGCCACCAGTCGTTCACGAGGGTCGGAGCCAGTCGCCCGAGGCGGGCCGCGAGATCGGGCGACGCGGCGAGGAGTGTCGCGAGATCATCGGACGAGAGCGCCGCGAGGGAGTCGAGCAGGCTCCGGCCGCCCCGTGGCCGCGCCAGGGTGCCGACGGCGTCGAGGACGGGAACGGAGAGCGCCGCTCCCCCGGCGGCGGTGAAGGCCAGGGAGATCTGCTCGACCCAGGTCGCGTCGGCCGCACCGATCGACAGCAGCTCGCGGAAGCCCCGGAGCACCGAGAAGGACTCGACCGGCGCCCACGAGCAGCGGTTGCCGAAGGCTCCCCAGGCGGCCATCAGATCCTGGAGAAGGGAGCGCATCGCCTCGTCCGCCTGCCGGGTCTGCGAGACGAAGACGTCGAGGCGCTCGGGGTCGGCGGAGGTCGTGCCTCCCGCGGCGGGGCCGCCCGGGGACGTGCGGGGCACCGACCGGGGGGAGAACAGCGCACGGATCGGCGGAGGCACGACCGGCCGATCGGACGGCGGCCGGTCGACGACCTCCTCGACTCCCGCCGCGAGGGCCGCGACCGGATCGAGGCGGCGCTGCTGCTCGCGCTCGTCCGCCCGCCGCTTCCAGGCCGCGTACTCCTCCCGGCGCCGACGCTCCTCCTCGGCCTTCCGTGCCACGAGCCGAACCGTGTCGGCGAGCTCGTGCAGCTCGGCGCTCAGCCGACCGCGGTTCTCCCCGTCGCAGACGCAGACCCGGCGGAACAGCTCGGCGTACGCGCCGCGGAACTCGCCCAGCGCGTACTCGGCAGCGACGGACCTCAGCAGCCCCTGGGAGGCGAGCGCCTCCGCCGCCTCGTCCGAGGCGCGGACCAGCTCCGCCGCTGCTGCGTGGTCGAAAGAGAACAGGGTCATCGCCTCCTGAGTGAGAACATCTCAGGAAATGTAGAACGGCCACGACGCCGTCGGCACCGCGTGGCGCGAGACGGCGCGCGGTCAGCGCGCCCACGCTCCGTCCGGCGACCCGCACGCAGAAGTGGCGCGGACCGCATCGGTCCGCGCCACTCGTTCAGATCACGCGGCTCACTCCGCCGCGGTCAGCCGCTCCAGGTATCCCGCGAACGCACGCAGATCCTCCTCGGGCCAGGCGCTCAGCGCCTCCTGCATCCGCTGCCGCTGACGGCCGCCGAGGTCGCGCATCCGCTCGCATCCGGCCGCGCTGAGCGAGAGGAACCGCGCTCGGCCGTCGGCGGGATCGGTGGTCATCTCGACCAGGCCCAGCTCGGCGAGCTGGCGGGCCTGGCGGCTGATCGCGCTGCGGTCGACCCCGAGCCGCTCCGCCGCGGCGCCGGAGTGGACCGGACCGCAGCGCTCGAGGATCCGCAGCAGCCGCAGTCCGAAGGGCGGCAGCGCCGGGTCGATCGACGCCGCCGCGTCCCGGACGGCGAGGCGCACCTGGACGGCGAGCACGGTGATCTGCTCCTCGACCTCGTGCAGCGCCTCGGCCGAGGGCGCGGCGGCGGGCATCAGGAGCGCTCGATCACGTCGACCGAGCCGGTGGGAGCGGCGTGCCGGGCGTGCCCGACCGACTCCTCCTGCCGCTCCTCGTCGGCGTGGCGGCCGTGTCCGACGGGAGTGGCCCCGCGACCCTCCCGGGCGTGCGTCGCGTCGTCCGTCCGCCGGGCCTGGCCGACGGGGCGGAGCGCCGCCTGGCCGTCCGAGGCGGCGATGAGGGCGTCCTCCGCGGCCTGCAGCGGAGTGGTCGGCTCCGCCTTGAGCTGCACCGCGTTCTTCGAGCCGAGGCTCACGTTGGGCAGGAGGACGACGGCGATCAGCGTGACCACGGCGAGCGGGATGCTGTAGAGGAACACGTCGCCCACGCCGATCCCGTAGGCGCTCTCGACCACGACGCGCACGGCGTCGGGCAGAGTCGCCGGCTGCGGGATCGTGCCGCTGCCCAGCGCCTGCGCGGCGAGAGCCTGGTCGGCGGGAGCGAGACCCGCGATGCCGGTCTTGATGCGGTCGGCGATCACGGTGCCGAGCATCGAGCCCAGGACCGAGACTCCGACGGTGCCGCCGAGGCTGCGGAAGAACGTGACCGCGCTGGTCGCGACGCCGAGGTTCTTCACCTCGATCGAGTTCTGCACCACCAGGACGAGGTTCTGCATCAGCATGCCCAGGCCGGCGCCGAGGACGGCCATGTAGATCCCGACGAGGACCAGGTCCGTGTCGTAGCGGAGGGTGCTGAGGAGGGAGGTTCCGATCACGGCGAGCACGCCGCCGCTGATCATGATCGCCTTCCACTTGCCGGTGCGGGAGATGATCCCGCCGAAGATCGTCGACGCGATCAGCAGGCCGGCCATCATCGGGATGGTGAGCAGGCCCGACTGGGTCGGCGTGGCTCCGCGGGCCAGCTGCATGTACTGCGCGAGGAAGACGGCGACGCCGAACATCGAGACGCCGACCGAGATGCTCGCCACGACGGCGAGGCTGAAGGTGCGGTTCTTGAACATCCCCATCGGGATGATCGGCTCGGCCACGGTGAGCTCGGTGATCACGGCGGCGATCAGCAGCACGACCGCACCGCCGACCATGACCGCGGTCTCCCACGAGGCCCAGTCGAAGTTCTTGCCGGCGAGGGAGACCCAGATCAGCAGGAGCGAGACTCCGCCCGCGATGAGCACGGCGCCGAGGTAGTCGATCCGCACCTTGCGCTTCGGGTGCGCGGGGAGGCGGAGGGTCATCTGGAGGAGGACGATCGCGACGATCGCGACGGGCATCGCGATGAAGAAGTTCCAGCGCCAGCCGAACGCGTCGGTCACGACGCCGCCCAGGAGCGGGCCGCCGACGGTGCCGATCGCCATCACGCCGCCGAAGAGGCCGGCGTACTTGCCGCGCTCACGGGGGCTGATGATGTCGGCCATGATGATCTGGCTCAGCGCGGCGAGTCCGCCGGCGCCCAGGCCCTGGAACACGCGGAAGACGATCAGCATGTTCGTGTCCTGCGAGAAGCCGGCCAGAGCGGAGCCGATGACGAACAGCCCGAGGGCGAGCTGGATCAGCAGCTTGCGGTTGAACAGGTCGGCGAACTTGCCCCAGAGCGGAGTGGAGACCGTGGTCGCGAGCAGGGTCGCGGTGACGACCCAGGTGTAGGCGTTCTGGTCGCCCTTGAGGTCGGAGATGATCCGGGGCAGCGAGGTCGACACGACCGTGCCCGCGAGGATCGAGACGAACATGCCCAGCAGCAGGCCGCTGAGCGATTCGAGCACCTGGCGGTGCGACATGGCGCCGTCCGGCCCGGCGGGGGCGTGCGGCGCGGCGGTTCCGCGCGATGCGGCGCGGTGTTCGGGGTGTGACATGGGCTCCTCTTCAGCACGGCGGCGGTTCTAGTTGACCGCGATCAACTATTGACCGAGAGCAACTATATAGCCGGGCGTCACGAATCTCCAGTGGCACTCTGCTGCCGCCCAGGCGCCGCTCCGGCCGCGCCTATCCTCGGAGCATGGACAACATCGATCGGAAGATCCTCGATCTGCTGCGCCAGAACTCCCGCGCGGGCTACGGCGACATCGGCGGCGTGGTCGGGCTCTCCGCCTCCGCGGTGAAGCGCCGCGTCGACCGCCTCGTGGCCGACGGCGTGATCCGCGGCTTCACGATCAAGGTCGACCCCGCGGTCGACGGCATGGCCACCGAGGCCTACGTCGAGCTCTTCTGCCGCGGCACCGTCGCTCCGGACGAGCTCCGCCGCATCCTCTCCGCGGTCCCCGAGGTCGTCGACGCGGGCACGGTCACCGGCTCCGCCGACGCGATCGTCCACATCCGCTCGCGCGACATCCCCAGCCTCGAGCTCGCCCTCGAGAAGGTCCGCATCGCGCCCAACGTCGACCACACGCGCTCCGCGATCGTCCTCTCCCGCCTCATCCAGCGCAGCGAGGCCTGACGGATCGCGCCACCTCCTCGACGCGCGTCGCGACCGCCTGGTACTCCATACCTGTATGGTGAATCCAGGAGGGCGAGCATGAGCGACAGGGAACAGGCCGGTACGGCGGCACGACGGAGACGGCGCATCTGGCTGATGCTGCCGGCACTGTTCGTCGGCGTCCTGGCCGGGCACCTCGTCGCGACCGCGGTGGGCGCCGAGGATCCGTGGGACGTCGTGGTCACCGCCGCCGTCGCGGCAGCGGTGGCGTCCGTCGTCCTCGCCCTCGTCGACCGGCGGCGCTGAGCCCTCCCTCCTGGATCGGAATCCGAGGGAGGGAACGACGATGGAACGACAGAGGACGAGCACGGCACTGGTCGCGGCGGCGGCCGCTCTGCTGGCGGTGCCGCTGTTCACAGCGCAGGCCGCGCACGCCGAGCCGGCGAGGCAGGAGACGAGCAGCCGGGTGCACCTCGAGGCGCGGGGCGGATCGGCGTCGACGGTGACCTTCGACGTCACCGACGGCACGCGGATCGTCGAGCTGGCGGGCGGCGGGGTCGGCTTCACGGACGGCGCCGAGACGTCCGACGCACTCCCGGAGAGGATCGACGTCGGACGCGGCCGCACCGTGTCGGGCCACTGGTCGATCGACGACTCCGACACGCTCACCTTCCACTTCGCCCCGGACTCGGCGTCCCGCTCGGCGGCGGGCGGCCTGCACCTGAACAGCGACTGGAGCTCGCCCGAGTGGGGCCACTGCGTCGCCGGGAGCGGCGTCAGCGGTGCCGCGACCGGCGGGGTGATCGGCGCGATCTCCGGTCCCGGCGCGATCGCCTCCGCGACCGGCGGGCTGCTCGCGGGGATCATCGGCGGAGCGATCACCTGCTGAGCGCCGCCTCCTGAACGACCCGGATCAGGCGGGCGCGTCCGCTGCGGTGTGGACGCGCTCGCCGCCGATCCAGGTGCCCAGCACCCGGGTGTCCCCGATCGCCCGGGGGTCGCCGGCGAAGGGGTCCCGGTCCAGCAGGGCGAAGTCCGCCGCGAGTCCCACGGCGATCGAGCCCGACTCGCCCTCCAGGCCGTTCACCCACGCCGAGCCGGCCGTGGAGGCGGAGAGGGCGGTGGCGAGGTCGAGGCGCTGCTCCGGGAGGAACACCTCCTCGCTCCACCCCGGCTCGCGCTCGGACGGCGCCGAGAGCCGGTTCACCGCGACGTGGATCGCGGCGAGCGGGTCGGGCGTCGACACCGGCCAGTCGCTCCCCGCGGCGAGCACCGCGCCCGAGCGGAGCAGGTCGCCGAACGGGTACTGCCACGAGCCGCGCCGCTCACCGAGGAACGGCAGCGTCAGCTCCACCATCTGCGGCTCCAGCGAGGCCCACAGCATCTGCAGGTTGGCCGCGACGTCGAGCGCACGGAAGCGCGGCAGGTCGTCCGGATGCACGACCTGCAGGTGGGCGAGGTGGTGGCGGTTGCCGCGGCGCCCGTTCGCCTGGATCGCCCGCTCGACCGCGTCCAGGCACTCGCGTACGGCCCGATCGCCGATCGCGTGGAAGTGCACCTGGAACCCGGCCGCGTCCAGGAGCGGCACGGCCTCGTTCAGGAGGCGCGGGTGGACCATCGAGAGGCCGTCGCCGTGACCGTGGCCGCCGTGCCCGTCGAGGTAGGGCTCGAGCATCGCCGCCGTGAAGTTCTCGGCGACCCCGTCCTGCATGATCTTGACGGTGGTCGGCGCGAAGCGGTCGGCGGCGAGCGCCGCGCGCCGCTCGACGAGCTCCGGGATCTGCTCGACGCCGCGGCCCCGATCCCACCACAGCGCACCGCGGACGCGCCCGGTCAGCTCGCCGCTCAGCGCCGCGCGGCGGTACACCGGACCGGGGTCGCCCACATCGCCGTAGGAGCCGATGATCGCGTCCTGCCACGCCGTCACTCCGAACGAGTGCAGGGTCTCCTGCCCGAGGAGCAGCGCGCGGTGGAGCTCGTCCGCGCTCGCGGGCGGGAGGTGGCGGCGGACCGCGTCCATCGCCCCCTCGTGCAGGGTGCCGGAGGGGGTGCCGTCGGCCAGGCGCTCGATGCGGCCGTCGGCGGGGTCCGGCGTCGTGCGGTCGATCCCCGCGAGGCGCAGTGCGGCGGAGTTGACCCAGGCGCCGTGCCCGTCGGCGTTGGTGAGGAAGGCGGGCCGGTCAGGGACGACCGTGTCGAGCTCGCGGGCGGTCGGGGTGCCTCCGGGGAAGTCGGGCAGGTTCCAGCCGCCGCCGAGGATCCACTCCGCTCCGCTCTCCCGAGCCGCGTACCCGGCGACCGTCGCCAGGTGCTCGGCGGGCGACCCTCCCGCTCCGAGCCAGCAGCGCAGCAGCGCGGCGCCGCCCCAGACCGGGTGCACGTGGGCGTCCTGGAAGCCGGGGACGAGCATCCGGCCCTCGAGGTCGACCACCTCGGTGCGCGGCCCGATCAGGTCGGAGGCGTCGGCGCCGACCGCGACGATCCGCCCTCCGACGACAGCGACGCCGTGCGCTCGGGAGCGCACGGCGTCGGCGGTGAAGACGGCGCCGCCGGTCAGGACGAGATCGGCGGCGCGCACGGGTTCAGAAGCCCGCGGGAGCGAAGGCCTGCGTCATCTGGGAGAAGAGCGACACCGTCCAGCCGATCGCGATGAGGAACGACACGACCACGACGCCGAGGAAGACCCAGAGCGGGAGGAGTCCGCCGCCGGTCACGCGCTTCACGACCACGCTTCGGCCGATCACGTAGACGTAGGGAGCGGCGAGGAAGGCCCACGCCCAGTGGAACGGACGCTGCAGGCCGGCTCGCTTCAGCTGGCGCCAGTCGAGGAAGGCGAAGACGACCTCCGCCGCGTAGATCAGGAAGCCGACGACCTGGAGCACGCCGAGGCCGACGAGGTAGGCGGTCGACATCCCCATCGAGGAGCTCGGCCCGTAGGTCGAGGCCATCGACGAGTCGACGATCGCGCTCGGCGGGAGGAGGAAGATCGACAGCGCCGAGAGCAGCGGCAGGAGGACCACCACCCAGATCCACGGGGTGGACGTGACGATGCTCGTGTCGCGCTGCTGCACGAGTGCTCCGGGAGCCGCGGCGTAGGCCGGGTACTGCGGCTGCTGCTGGTTGTAAGGCTGTTGCTGCTGCTGGCCGTAGGGCTGCTGGCCGTACCCCTGCTGGCCGTACTGCTGGGGAGCCTGCTGGCCGGAGGGCTGCTGCGGCTGCGGCTGCTGGCCGTACCCCTGCTGGCCGTAGCCCTGCTGCCCGTAGCTCTGCTGCGGGTCGGCGGACGACGGCTGCTGCGGATACCGGCCCGAGGCCGACTGCCCGTAGCTCGTCGCCGCTCCGCTCGACGTCTCCCCGTAGGCGGGACGCTCGGCGGGCGGCGCGGGCGGAGTCGGTGCGGTCGGCGGAACGGGAGTCGCGGCGGCCTGCGCCGACCCGCTCTCGGCCGGGGCGGTGGGAGTGGCCGCCGGCGCGTCGCGGAGCGACTCCGTCCAGCCGGTCCCGTCCCACCAGCGCTGACGGGACGAGCCCGCCGGGTCCGGGTACCACCCGGCGCGGGGTCCGGAGGCCTCGCCGCCCGTGCTCGCGCCCTGGTCCGTGCCGGTTCCGTTGTCGTCCGTCATGGCGTCCTCCACTCCCCTCCGGGCGTCTGCCCGCGATCTCGGACCACCGTAGCGCCGCGACACGATGCATGGCCTGAGGGCGGGCTGATCGCGCGCTGTCCGAGCGCTGTCCGCACCGGCAGGCGTCGGAGGCCGTCGACCGCCAGGATGGACGCATGCCCCACCTCCTCCGAGCCCGCGCCGCCCTCTTCGACATGGACGGGACGCTCGTCGACTCGACGGCCGTCGTCGAGACCATCTGGGGTGCCTTCGCCGAGCGCTTCGCTCTCGACCACGACGCGGTGCTCGGCGCCGTTCACGGTGTCCGCGCCGCCGACAGCGTCCGCCGCTTCGCTCCGGCCGGCAGCGACGTCGACGCGATCGTCGCGGAGCTCGACGCATACGAGCTCGAGCACACCGAGGGCACCGTCGAGATCCCCGGCGCGACGGCGTTCCTCGCCTCACTCCCCCGCGAGCGCGTCGCCCTGGTCACGTCCGCGAGCCCGGCACTGGCGGCCGCCCGTCTGGCCGCGGCGGGCGTCCCCTCCCCCGACACCGTCGTCACCGCGCACGACGTCGCGAACGGCAAGCCTGCTCCCGACGGCTACCTCGCCGCCGCGGCCCTGCTCGGCGTCTCCCCCGAGGACGCGCTGGTGTTCGAGGACGCCGAGGCCGGCATCCGGGCGGGTCTGGACGCCGGCATGCGCGTCATCGTCGTCGGGAGCCACGAGAGTGCGAGCACCCGGGGGCTGCCCCGGATCGCGCACTACTCCGACGCGCACGCCGCGCTCGAGGGCGACGAGCTCGTCGTCACCCTCGGCGGGCCTCAGTAGCGGATCGCGTCGATCACCTTCACCCGCACGGCGACGATCGCCGGCACCAGGCCCGCGAGCGCGCCGACGAGGGTCGCCGCCCCGAGCCCGAGCAGCGCCGCCTCGGCCGGGAAAGGCGGGATGTCGGCGATCCCGTTGTCCTGCACGAAGGCCACCGTCCACGGGTTGGTGACGAGGATGACCGCGACCGTCACGCCGACCACTCCCGCGACGACGGTCGCCACGACGCTCTCCATCATGATCGAGAAGAAGATGCGGCCGGAGGAGGCGCCGAAGCTGCGTCGGATGCCGATCTCGCGGATCCGCTGCCGGACGGTGACCAGGGCGATGTTGAGCAGTCCGAGCGCGCCGAGCGCCAGCACCAGGCCCGCCACGCCGCCGATCACCCAGGTCAGCACGCCGAAGGGGTCGGAGTCGTAGACCAGGTAGTCCTGCCGGTCGACCGACACCTCGAAGTCGGATCCCAGGGCGCCGGCCACGTCGCGCTCCACCGCCGCGGCGAGGGGCTCGGCCAGGTCGAGCGGCACCCACATCTCGTAGTTCGGCACGCCCTGCCCGCCGTACTGCGGGTCGGCGTCGCGGGCGACCGCCGGGTAGGCGTCCGCGAGCATCATCATCGACGGATCCGTCTCGAACTGCGAGGAGGGAGTCACGCCGACCACCACGCCCGTGACGTCGCGCTCGGAGCCGAGCAGGGTGACCACCGGGTGGGTGCGCAGATCCGGGCTCCCGATCCGCTCCCAGAAGCGCTCGTTGACGACGAGTGCGGGAGCGAGGCGCTGGGAGTCGCGGGCGGTGAACCAGGAGCCGTCCACGATCTTCAGCCGGTGCATCTCGGCGAAGGGCTGGTCGACCGCCTGCACCGCGACGTCGACGGCGCCGTCGGCGAACTGAACGCGCGCGCTGCCGTAGGTCGAGCGGCTCGCGTAGGTGATGGAGTAGCGCTCGAGCGCACCGGTCCACGCGGCCTGGAGTGCGTCGGCATCCACCTCGGAGGTGCCGGTACCGGAGGGGTAGGCGGAGAGGAAGAGGCTCGCCGGGCGCCCGCTGGAGCGCTCGGCCTGCTCGATGCTGGCCTGGCGGGCGATGCCGCCGGCCGCGACGACCGCGGTCAGGGCGGCGACGGCCACCGCGACTCCGATCAGCGAGAGGAGCACGCGTCCGCGGTGGATCCGCAGCTCGGTCCACGCCTCGACGATCGCGCCGGCGATCCCGACGAGCGCGCGCATCAGAGGACCACCGCCTCGGCGACGGGGCCCGCATTCGCAGTCGAGCCCAGGCGGCCGTGGTCGAGCCGGTAGTGGCGCTCGGCCCGCGCCGCGATGGCCGGGTCGTGGGTGATGGTGACCAGCGCGGAGCCGGACTCGCGGGCGATCTCGTCGAGCAGGCCCATCACGCTCTCGCCGGTGTCGGTGTCGAGGGCGCCCGTCGGCTCGTCGGCGAGGATCAGCCGCGGTCGGCGCACCAGGGCGCGGGCGATCGCGATCCGCTGCTGCTCGCCGCCGGACATGCGCCCGGGCATCGAGTCCACGCGGTGCCCGAGGCCGACCCGCTCCAGCATCTCGGCCGCGAGGTCGCGGCGGCGCCAGAACTCCGATCCGGTCGCGTAGAGCAGCGGCGTCATCACGTTCTCGCGGGCGGTCCGCCCCTCCAGCAGGTTGAACTGCTGGAAGATGAAGCCGATGCTGCCGCCGCGGATGCGCGCGCGGGCCCGCGAGGACAGGGTCTCGGTGGGAGCGCCCTCGAGCAGCATCCGCCCCTCGGTGGGCTCGTCGATGAGTCCGAGGATGTTGAGCAGCGTCGACTTGCCGGAGCCGCTGCGCCCCACGACCGAGACGTGGTCGCCCTCGCCCACCTCGAGATCGACGCCGTCGAGGATCGTCAGCGGCGGTGCGTCGGGCAGCGGGACGACCTTGCGGATCCCCTCGAGCCGGAGGATCGTCACGAGCAGAAGACCGAGCCGTCGGGCTGCGCGATGCAGTCGCCGCCCAGCTGGACGTCGGGAGCAGCCTCCTCCGCGCCCGGCACGAACTGCAGGAGCTCGGCGCCCTCCTCCACTCCGCCGGTGATCTCGACGGAGCTGCCGTCGGTGAGTCCCAGCGTCACCGGGACCTCCTCGGTGCTGCCGTCGTCCGCCCGGCGGAACACGACGCCGGACTGGGCGGTGCCCTCGACCGCGGTGGTCGGCACGACGAGGACGTCCTCCGCCTTGCCTCCCGCGAGCGTCACCGAGGCGGCGAGCCCGGGGAACACGGTGACCTCCGTCGGCACCTGGCAGGTGAAGCTCGTGCCGGAGCCGCCGGTGGAGGTCCCGCCGCCGCCGTCCGTCGCGCCGCCGGTCGTGCCGCCCTCGCCGGCTCCGGCGAGAGGGGTGCTGATGGTGAGGTCGGTGCAGGTGAAGCCCGCGGGCCCGCCGGTGATCGCGACCTGCGCCTCCGTCGGCCGGTTCTGGATGCGGTAGAGCTGCTGCGCGTCGATCGTGCCGGTGACGGCGTAGCTCGGCGGCGCGACCTGTCCGGTCACCTCGCCGACCGTGACGGCCTGGTCGTGGATGACGCCGAGCGCGCTGAGGGTGCCGCCGGTCGCGGCGTAGACCCGCTCGAAGCGCACGGAGGGCTCCTGCTGGGTGAGGGTGACGGCGCCGTCCGGGCCGGTCGTCTCGACCGGGTCGCGCGGAGTCTCGACGCGGATGTCGTAGATGAGATCGCCCGACGCGACGGCCGCGCCCTGCTGCACGTAGACGTCGTCGACCGTTCCGGCCGCCGTCGCCTTGAGCGGCACGGCGGGGTCGGCGGCGACGGTGCCCTGGAGGGTGAGGTCGTTGGTGACCGTGCCGCGGGCGACCGTGACGGTCGGCTCGGTGATCTCACCGGTCGGCTGCGTCGGATCGGCCTCGGCCGCGCCGTCCGGGAAGAACGCGATCTTCACCAGGGCGATGCTCGCCGCTCCGATGATGACCATCCACACGATCGGGAACACCCAACGCCGAACCGCACCCATCAAGTCCCCCGACTCCGCTTCCAGAGCGCTCCGCCGTGGGGCGCCGGAGGCAGCCTATCCGGCGACGAGGTGGCGTCCCGGACCGTGGCGCGCCCGTCAGCCGACGAGCGCCGCGACGATCGAGGCGACGCGGCGCGCCCTCGTCTCGGCGGCCTTCGCGCCCTCGACCGACGTGACGTGGGCCTTCCGCGCGCTGGGCGAGAGCGCGGCGAAGCGCTCCGCAGCGCCCGCCGAGGCCAGCGCGGACGCCAGGTCCTCCGGCACGACGACCTCGCGCGGCACGGTGTCGAGCTCGATCACGACGTCGATCGCGTCACCGCCGGCGAGCTGCGTCTCGCGGCGCTTCTCGGCCGAGAACGGGATGAGCGCGCGTCCGCCCATCGCTCCGACCGTGCTGGTGAAGCGGTAGCCGTTCACCGTCACCGCGACGGCGGGACGCTTGCCGCCGCCGAGTGCCTCGAGGACCTCGGGCGGCACCTCGATGCCGGTGTTGTTGCCGATCCGGAAGAGCGTCGTCGTGAACTGCACGAGGCGATGATGGCACGGACTCCCGCGTGTCGCGCGGCCGATCGCCGGACTGACGCGGAGGGCCGTCGACTCGATCCTCGTCGACCTCCCGTTCACGGATCCGGAGCGCTCGAGGGCGATCTCCCCGGCGCTCGGCCGGACCCTGGATCCTCTGCTCAGCCCTGAATCCGCTGTTCAGCGACGACGCCGCCTGCTCCGTCGCCTCCGAGCACGTGTCCGCGATGCTCCTCCCGCCCCCCTCCTTCTCGACCTCCAGATCGAAGGAGATCGTCGACGCGCGCTCCCGGGTGCAGGGCCTCTTCGCGGTGAGCGTCGGCAGCAGGGAGGAGGTCGGCGAGGTGCTCGGGAACGGGCCGGCCTCCGGCGGCGCCGAGCCGGTCGCGGTGCAGGACCTCGGCTCCATGCGGGCGCGGCCTCGAGGACCCTGACGGGCACGTCCGGGAGTCCCTGTACATGAATTCGGCCGCGGCCGAGGCCGGTCCGCCCCGGGAGCGAGGGGTCGGTGCGCTCAGCAGGAGCGGGTGTCGGGGTCTCCGAGCGAGGAGCGCACGGCGTCGACCGTCATCCTGCCCTCGGGGTCGAGCCGGGCGAGCATGCGCGACATGATGTCGGCCAGCTGCGGGATCTGCTCGGCGTCGAGCGGATCGATGACGTCGGCCAGCACGGTCGCGACGTGACCGGGCGCCGTGTCGACGATCTTCTGGAGGCCGGCGTCGGTGAGCACCGCGTTCGTGGCGCGGCCGTCGGAGGCGCAGGGGCGGCGCTCGAGGTAGCCGCGGGCGACGAGGCGGGTCACCACGTGCGAGAGCCGGGGCAGGGTCGCGTTGGTGCGGGCGGCGAGCGTGGTCATCCGGAGGGCGCGGTCGGGCGCCTCGGACAGCATCGCCAGCGTCAGGTACTCGAAGTGCGTGAGCCCCGCGTCGCGCTGCAGCTGCGTGTCGAGGGCGCCCGGCAGCAGTTCCACGACCGCGATGAAGCGCAGCCAGGCGTCGAGCTGATCGGGCGTCAGCCAGCGTGTCTCGGGCGCACTCATCCCCCCACCCTACCCACTACTTGCCGCGACAAGTAAGTCCCCCCGCGCCTCGTTGAGCCGCGTCCCGGGGCTCCGTCGGGAGGCCGACCAGCGCCAGCCTGATCTCACCATCGTCGCGAGCACCGCCCCCGAGGCGAACCAGCGATCCGCGTGCGAGCGGATCGCTGTAGCCGAACGTCCCCCGCTCCACAGAACGCACCCCGTCGAGAAGCCGACCGCGCCCCGCCCGATCCACACCATCCCCGCGAGCAGCGCCCCCGAGGCGACCCAGCGATCCGCGTACCAGCGGATCGCTGCAGCCGAACGCACCCGGCCCTGCAGAACGCACCCCGTCGCGAAGCCGACCGCGCCACACAGAATCCACACCATCCCCGCGAGCACCGCCCCCGAGGCGACCCAGCGATCCGCGTACCAGCGGATCGCTGTAGCCGAACGCACCCCGCTCCTCAGAACGCACCCCGTCGAGAAGCCGACCGCGCCACGCCCGTCAGGGACGGGCGTGGAATCGACTACAGCACGTCGTCGCTCAGATCGATCGGGTTGCCGAAGCGGTGGTTCGTGATCGAGATCGCCTGCTCGCGGAGGAAGGGCAGCAGTTCGACGCGGCCGGCGGGGGTGACCGGGTCGGCGTAGACGGCGGTGTCGAGGGCGCCGCCGAGGGCTTCGGCGAGGGCGGTCGCGAGGGGGACGCGGGATCCGTCGGCGCGGGTGAGCGGGACCGGCGTGCCCGTGCTGCCGCGGGTCATGCCGGCGACGACGTCGGTGAAGGAGCCGGTCGAGTCGGACGATCGGCGGACGACGGCCTGCTGTCCGTGGGTCGGACTGCCGGGGGCCTGCGGGCCCGCGTAGCCGTCGACGCGGTCGGAGACGATGTCGCCGATGATGCGGATGCGCGGCGCCGTGATGCGGCCGGCCGCGGCGCGCTCGAGCCACTGGGCATCGGTCTCGACGACGATGCGCGGGACGAGGCCCGCCATCTCGGCGAGCTCGTCGCCGCCGAGCATCTCCTGCACCCGCGGCGGGAGCGGGAGGGACGTGGAGATGTCCATCCGGGAGCGGGTCAGCAGGCCCGCGGCGATGACGCGGAGGAGCTCTCCGAGGTCGCCGCCGTCGGCCAGGCGCAGCGCGATCGGCACGCGGAGGTAGCGGAACAGGTTCCGCTCGACGCCGACCTTCGAGATGTCGGTGACGACGCCGAACTCGGTCGCCCAGGCGAGCTGGTCGGAGAGGGCGGAGCGGCGGAGCAGGTCGAACTGCTCGAACCGGAGCGAGGACTGGGCCGCCTCGATGAACTGGCGCGCGCGGTCGTCGAGGCCGCGCAGGTGCAGCGTCGAGGAGGAGCGCGCGGGCGAGGGCTTCCAGGAGCCGAGGCCGATGAGGTGGTTGGGTCCGCCCGCCTTCGCGCCGCCGCCGACGGACGAGCGCTTCCATCCGCCGAAGGGCTGGCGCCGGACGATCGCTCCGGTGATGCCCCGGTTGACGTAGAGGTTGCCCGCCTCGACCGAGTCGATCCAGAGGGCGAGCTCGTCGGCGTGCAGGGAATGGAGCCCGGCCGTGAGCCCGTACTCGGTGCCGTTCTGCATCCGGACGGCGTCCTCGAGGGTCGCCGCGTGCATGATCCCGAGCACCGGGCCGAAGAACTCGGTGAGGTGGACGTAGCTGTCCTCGGTGACGCCCTCGCGGATCCCGGGTGACCAGAGCGTGCCGCTCTCGTCGAGGCGCTGCGGCTCGACGAGCCACGACTCGCCTCCGCCCAGCGTGGTGAGCGCGTGCAGGAGCTTGCCGGTGGGCTCCTCGATGAGCGGCCCCATCACCGCCGACGGGTCGTCGGGCCGGCCGACGCGGAGCGACGTGACGGCGTCGACCAGCTGGGCGCGGAAGCGCTTGGAGCGGGCGACCGAGCCGACCAGGATCACCAGGGAGGCGGCGGAGCACTTCTGGCCGGCGTGCCCGAAGGCGCTGCGGACGATGTCGGCGACGGCGAGGTCGTAGTCGGCGTGGGGAGTGACGATGATCGCGTTCTTGCCGCTGGTCTCGGCCTGCAGTGCGAGGCCGGGCCGCCAGGAGCGGAAGAGGCGGGCGGTCTCGTAGGAGCCGGTGAGCAGCACGCGGTCCACGAGGGGGTCGGTGATCAGCGCCCGTCCCAGCTCCTCCTCGTCGAGGTCGACCAGGGCGAGGAGCTCCTGCGGGACGCCCGCGTCCCAGAGCGCCTCGACGAGCACAGCCGCCGAGCGGCGGGCCTGGGGCGCCGGCTTCACCACGACTCCGGAGCCGGCGGCGAGCGCCGCGAGGATCGATCCGGCCGGGATGGCGACCGGGAAGTTCCACGGCGGAGCGACGACGGTGACCCGCGCGGGGACGAAGGTGGCCCCGGTGACGGCGTCGAGCTCGCGGGCGCGGGTGGCGTAGTAGTGGGCGAAGTCGATGGCCTCGGAGACCTCGGGGTCGGCCTCGGCGATCGTCTTGCCGGTCTCGGAGGCCATCACCTCGATCAGGCGGTCGCGGTTCGCGGCGAGGACGAGGCCGGCGCGGTCGAGCACGGCCGCTCGGTCGTAGCCCAGGCGCTCGCCCCAGCGCTCCGCGCGGCGGGACACCGTGCGCAGCACCTCCTGGAGCTCCGCCTCGGTGCTCACGCGTGCGGCGTCGGCCGTGCCCGCTCCGATGGTCGACCCGGCGATGCGCTCGGTGATCAGGCGCGCCCAGCGGCGGTTGCCGGGGAGGGCGGGGTCGGTGTCGGGCTCGTTGTGGAAGCCCGCGGTCGCGGCGGCGGCGCCGGAGCCGCGGCTGAGGCCGAGGACGGCCTGGGTCAGGCCCGCGGCGGCCGGGTCCTGCGCCCGCTCGCCGGCGCGGGCGTGCTCCTGCACGAGGCGGCGGCCGGAGCCGGAGGACCACTCCCGCAGGCGGTCCTGCGTGCGGTTCGGCGGCGGGACGGAGTCGTCGAGGGCCTCGAGCGAGGCGCGGAAGCGGCCGAGCTCCCGCTGCAGCACCTCCTCGTCGTCGAGGCGGAACGCGGCCGAGAGGAAGTTCTCGGGGCTGCTGTTCTCCTCGAGCCGGCGGATGAGGTACGAGATGGCCACGTCGAACTCGTGCGGGTGCACGACGGGCGTGTAGAGGAGGAGGCGTCCCACGTCCTCGCGGACGGCGCGCGCCTGCCCGGTCGCCATCCCGAGCAGCATCTCGATCTCGACCGCGCCGGTCACCCCGCGCTCGGTCGCCGTGAGCCACGCCCAGGCGAGGTCGAAGAGGTTGTGCCCGGCGACGCCCACGCGCACCGCGTCGACGCGCTCCGGCCGCAGTGCCCGGTCGAGCAGGCGCTTGTAGTTCGTGTCGGCCTCCACCTTGCTGCCGACCGTCGCGAGCGGCCAGTCGTGCAGGGCCGCGTCGACCCTCTCCATCGCGAGGTTCGCGCCCTTCACGACGCGCACCTTGATCGGGGCTCCGCCGCGGGCCCGGCGCTCCTGCGCCCACCCGGTCAGCTCGTCGAGCACGCGGACGGAGTCGGGCAGGTAGGCCTGCAGGACGATGCCCGCCTCGAGGTCGAGCATGCCCGGCTGCTCGAGGAGGCGCCGGAACACGGCGACCGTCAGGTCGAGGTCGCGGTACTCCTCCATGTCGAGGTTGATGAAGGTGGGGTCGGCTCCGGACGCGGCGGCCTGGTAGAGCGGGGTGAGACGCTCCACGACGCGGTCGACCTCCTCCTCGAAGGCCCACATCGACAGCTGGCTGACGACGCTCGAGACCTTGACGCTGACGTAGTCGACGTCCGGCCGCTCGAGCAGGCGGAGGGTCCCCTCGAGGCGGCGGCGGGCCTCGCGCTCGCCGAGCACGGCCTCGCCGAGGAGGTTGAGGTTGAGCCGGTCGCCGCCCTCGCGCAGCGCGGCGACGGCCGCACCGAGACGCGCCTCCGAGGCGTCGACCACGAGGTGCCCGACGAGGCGGCGGAGGACCCGGCGGGCCGCGGGCACGACCACCCAGGGCAGCACGGGGCCGACGGCGCCGCCGGTGCTGATCGCGGCGCGCAGGTAGGAGGGGAGGAAGGCGGGCGTCTTCGCGGTGAGCGCCGCGAGGTTCTCGGCCGCGACCGAGAGGTCCTCGGGCCGGGCGACGCCGTCGACGAACCCGACGGTGAAGTCGAGTCCGTTCGGGTCCTGGAGCACGCCCGCGAGCCGCTGGGCGGCGGGCTCGACCGGGAACTCGCCGCTGCGCGCGATCCAGCGGCGGACCAGGGACTCGACGCGCTCGATCATCGGGCGGTCGTCGACCTCGGGCTCGGCGGCGGCGGGCGCCGCGTGCTCCGACTCCGACGCGGCGTCGGGCCCGCGCACGACCTCGTCCTCAGCATCGCGCACGACCTCGTCCTCGGCATCGGGCTCGCTCACGGCCTCGTCCTGAGCGTCGCGCACGACCTCGTCCTCGTCCTGAACACCGGGCTCGCGCAGGTCCTCGTCCTCAGCGTCGGACTCCTGCTCGTCCTGAGGCTCGGCCGCGTCCTCGGACGCGGACTCCGGCGCCGGCACGACCTCGGCCCCGCTCACGGAGTCGCGCGCCTCACCGGCCTCGACCTCGTCGTCCGACCCCGTGCCGCCCTCCGGCGTCCGACCACCGATCGTCGCGTCGACCCCGCTCCGCACGGCCGCGTCGTCGGGGTCGCGCTCCGGGTCGCTGCCGGGCACACCTGGGGTCGTCGACTGCTGCATCCTCCGAGGCTAAGCCCGACCCGCCGCCCGGACGCGGCGTGACGCGGTGGTCGCGCCGACTCGCCCGCGAGCCGCCCCTGTGGAGGAGCGGATCAGTGCCGGCGGTGGTCCTGGATGGTCATCCGCGGGCCGTGCCGCGGCTTCCTCGCTCCGCTGCAGCCGATCAGCCGGATGACCCGCTGCCGGTGCCCGCGCCACGGCTCGAGGAGCTCGAGCATGCCGTCGTCGTCGACCCCGAGCCGGCCCGTGAGCGCGAAGCCGACGGCCGCGGCCAGGTGGTAGTCGCCCACGCTGACCGCGTCCGGATCTCCGTGGGCGCGCATCATCACCTCGGACGCCGTCCACGGCCCGATCCCCGGCACCGACTGCAGCCGGCGGGCGACCTCGTCGCCGCCCCGCCCGAGCGCGAGGGTCCGCTCGAGGCCGGAGGCGACGAGCGCGGCGGTGAGGACGGTCCGCGAGCGCCGCGGATCCACTCCCGCGCGGTGCCAGTCCCACGAGGGCACGCGCCGCCACTGCTGCGCGCTCGGAGCCACGTGCAGAGCGACCGGCCCCGGGGCGGGCTCCCCGTGGAGGCGCACCAGCACCCGGTAGGCGCGCCACGCCTCCGTGCTCGTGACCTTCTGCTCGAGGACCGACGGCGCGAGCATCTCGAACACCAGGTTCGCGCGCGTGAGGCGCAGGCCCGACGAGCGGCGGAGCACCTCGGCGAGCGGCGCGTGGGCCGACAGGTCGAGCCCGCTCCAGTCGTCGCCGTGGCCGAGGAGCTCGGGGACCGCGTCGATCAGCCACTCCGCTCCCCCGCCCCAGGCGCGCGCGTGGACCGCGCCGTCCACCGCCTGCCGCAGATGCAGGGTGCCCGGGCCGAGCGGCGTGCGGAACGCCCGCCAGAAGCCGGACGCGTCGAGGAGCATGGTCGGGTCGCCCGAGCCCCGCAGCAGCGTGCGGAGGGTGAGCGCGAGGCTCACCGGCTCCGCCGGCGCGTAGACCGTCGCCCAGGCGGGCTCCGGAGCAGGGGCGGGGATCGACACGCAGTGATGGTAACCGGCGGCTCCGACACCGGATCGGACGCTCCTCCGCAGAACCCCCATCCACGACGTGTTCGGAGCGACACGCCCGGCGGATTGGTTCAGACGGCGTGAACACATGCGCGGATCCGATCGCCCGTTTCCACTGGTCAGCAGGTCGATCCCGGGCGTAGCTTCGCGCTGTCGCGGCGGCGCTCCAGCCGCCCGGCACCCGCCTATCACTGGAGATGCGCACATGTTCGACACGACCTTCATCCGCAACGCGATCGTCAAGAGCTCTGAGACCGCTCTCGACCGTCGCCGCTTCTTCGAGGCCACCGGCGTCGCCGGCCTCGGCATCGGAGCCGCGGCCCTCGCCGCGCCCACCGCCTCCGCCGAGGAGGTCGCTGCCAGCGGCCCCAGCGACGCCTCGATCCTCAACTTCGCCCTCAACCTCGAGTACCTCGAGGCCGAGTTCTACCTCCGCGCCGTCTACGGCACCGGCCTCGGCGGCTCGGACGTGACCGGCAAGGGCACGCCCGGCGGCGTCATCGGCGGCCGCCCCGTCGACTTCAAGACCCCGTGGCTGAAGAGCTTCGCCACCGAGGTCGCGAACGACGAGAAGGCCCACGTGCAGTTCCTGCGGGCCGCGCTGGGCACCGCGAAGGTGGCCCGCCCGGCGATCAACCTGAAGGACAGCTTCAACTCCGCCGCCGTTGCGGCGGGGCTGATCAAGGCCGGTCAGTCGTTCGACCCGTTCGCGAGCGAGTCGAACTTCCTGCTCGGCGCCTTCGTCTTCGAGGACGTGGGAGTGACCGCCTACAAGGGCGCCGCCCCGCTCATCCAGTCGAAGACCTACCTCGACGCGGCCGCCGGCATCCTCGCGGTGGAGGCGTACCACGCGGGCGCGATCCGCTCGGCGATCTACGCCGCCGACCTGTCCGACTCGGCGAACAAGCTCTCCGACGCTCGCGACAGCCTCGACGGCAAGACCGACCTCGACCAGGGCGTCAAGGTCAACGGCCAGGCGAACATCGTCCCGACCGACGCCAGCTCGATCGCGTTCAGCCGCACCCCGGGCCAGGTCCTCAACATCGTGTACCTGAACCCCGCGGCCGGGACGCGCACCGGCGGATTCTTCCCCCGCGGCGTCAACGGCGAGCTCGTCACGACCTAGTCCCACCAGCACCGAGCACGACGACGGGCCCTTCCTCGAGGCGGCGAGGAGGGGCCCGTCGTCGTCCGCGTGCACATCCGTTCACCGGGTCCTCTAACCTGAGCGGGTGAAGATCGGGATCCTGACCTCCGGTGGCGACTGCCCCGGCCTCAACGCCGTCATCCGCGGTGCCGTCTACAAGGGCATCAAGGTCTACGACCAGGAGTTCGTGGGCTTCCGGAACGGCTGGCGCGGAGTGGTCGACGGCGACCTCCTGCCCCTGGGCCGCCCCGAGATCCAGGGCATCGCCAAGCAGGGCGGCACGATCATCGGCACCAGCCGGACGAACCCGTTCGAGGGCGAGAACGGCGGCCCCGAGAAGATCGCCGAGATGATGGACCGCAACGGCATCGACTCGATCATCGCGATCGGCGGCGAGGGCACCCTGGCCGCGGCCAAGCGCCTCACGGACGCGGGTCTCAAGATCGTCGGCGTCCCCAAGACCATCGACAACGACCTCGGCGCCACCGACTACACCTTCGGCTTCGACACCGCCGTCGGCATCGCGACCGACGCGATGGACCGCCTCCGCACCACCGGCGACTCGCACGGCCGCTGCATGGTCGCCGAGGTCATGGGCCGCCACGTCGGCTGGATCGCCCTGCACTCCGGCATGGCCGCGGGCGCCCACGTCATCCTCATCCCGGAGAAGCGCACCTCCCTCGACCAGATCGTCGAGTGGGTGCAGAGCGCGCAGGACCGCGGGCGCGCACCGCTCGTCGTGGTCGCCGAGGGCTTCTCGCTCGACACGATGGACGACGCCCACTCCGAGCGCGGCCTCGACGCCTTCGGCCGGCCCCGCCTCGGCGGCATCGGCGAGCTGCTGGCCCCGCTCATCGAGGAGCGCACCGGCATCGAGACCCGCGCCACGACGCTCGGCCACATCCAGCGCGGAGGCACGCCCACCGCGTTCGACCGCGTCCTCGCGACCCGCCTGGGCATGGCCGCCATCGACTCCGTCGTCGCCGAGCACTGGGGCCGCATGGTCGCCCTGCGCGGCACCGACATCTACCACGTGGACTTCGCCGAGGCGCTCGGCACCCTCAAGACGGTCCCGGACGCCCGCTACGAGGAGGCGCGCACCCTCTTCGGGTAGCGCGCGCTCCCCGCGGAGCGGGTCAGCCCTTCGCGCCGTCCGGCGTCGCCGTGGCGACGATCTGCGCCCGCGCGAGGGTGTGGAAGTGCGCGTTGAAGCCGAGGACCGCCGGCGTCGACTCCGGATCGAGGTCGAGCGACTCGACGTCGAGGGCGTGCACCACGAAGAAGTAGCGGTGCTCGCGGTCCGGCGGCGCCGCTCCGACGAACTGGCGCAGCCGCATCTCGTTGGGCAGCGTCTGCGCGCCCGCCGGGAGCAGCTCGAAGCCGGCGGCTCCGGCTCCCGTGGGGAGCTCCGTGGTGTCGGCCGGGAGGTTGTAGACGGCCCAGTGCCAGAAGCCGGAGCCGGTGGGCGCGTCGGGGTCGAACACCGTCACGGCGAAGCTCTTCGTCTCGGCGGGGGCTCCCGACCAGCGCAGGTGCGGCGAGACGTCCTCCCCGCCGGAGCCCTCGCCGTAGTGGCGGGCGGACAGGGGCGCACCGTCGGCGATGTCGTCGCTCTCGAGCGCGAAGGTCGGCACCTCGCCGAGGCGGGCGTAGGGGTCGTAGGTCCAGTCGGACATCCGGTTTCTCCGTTCGGGAAGGGCGGGCGGGGGCCCGCGCCCTCAGCCTAGGAACCCGGCGGTGCGCGCCGAAGGGCTTGCGGAGGGGGTCAGGACCCGAGATAGCGCCCGGGCCGGTGGTTGAACGCCAGGACCAGGTTGAGCACCACCACTCCCGCCGCCGAGATCAGCACGTTCAGCGGAGGCACCACCAGCAGCGCGGCCGCGACCACGCACGCGTCGAGCGCCATCATCACGTAGCCCGCCCGCCAGCCGAGCCGCTCCTGCGCGATCAGGGCGACGATGCTGAATCCGCCCAGGCTCGACCCGTGCCGGAAGAGGATCAGGAGGCCGATCCCCGCGAGCACGTCGCCCGTGAGGACGCCGTAGACGGGCTCGATCCGCAGCTCGCCGAACGCCAGCGGGTGCAGCCCCGCCAGGACCGAGACCAGCACGATCGAGAACATGGTCCGCAGCGTGAACCGCCAGCCCTTCTTCCACAGCGAGAGGGCGAGGAACGGCACATTGACCGTGACGAGGATGACGCCGAACGGGATGTCGAGCGGGTACCCCAGCAGCAGCGCGAGACCCGCGGTGCCGCCCGTGACCGCCTGGCTCGCGCGCAGCAGGTAGAGGCCGAGCGACACGACGAACGCACCGGTGACGAGACCGAAGACGTCCTCGAGGCGGGAGTGCGGCACGGGGGCGGAGGCGTCGGGCACCCGACGATGCTGCCACACGCCGCGCCCCGGTCCGGACGTCCTCGTAGGATGTGCCGGTGCTGCCGAAGATCCTGCTGTTCTACCGCTTCGTGCCGCTGGCCGACCCCGAGTCCGTGCGGCTGTGGCAGCGCGAGCTGTGCGAGTCGCTGGGCCTGCGCGGGCGCCTGCTGATCTCGGAGCACGGGGTGAACGGCACGCTGGGCGGCGGGATGGACGCCCTGAAGCGCTACGTCCGCCGCACCCGTGAGCACTCGGCCTTCCGCGGGCTCGAGGTGAAGTGGAGCGACGGCTCCGGGCTCGACGACGCTGGCCGCAGCCTCGACTTCCCCGGTCTCTCGGTGAAGGTGCGCGACGAGATCGTCTCGTTCGGCGCGCCCGACGAGCTGCGGGTCGACGCCGACGGGGTCGTCGGGACGGCGCCGCGGCTCGACCCGGACCAGCTGGACGCCCTGGTCGCCGAGCGCGACGACGTGGTGCTCTTCGACGGCCGCAACGCCTTCGAAGCCGAGATCGGCAGGTTCGAGGGGGCGATCGTGCCGGGGGTCTCCAGCACCCGCGAGTTCGTCGAGCAGCTCGACGCCGGCGTCTACGACCACCTCAAGGGCCGGCCCGTCGTCACGTACTGCACCGGCGGCATCCGCTGCGAGGTGCTGTCGAGCCTGATGACGGCGCGCGGCTTCGGCGAGGTGTACCAGCTCGACGGCGGCGTCGTCCGCTACGCCGAGGCGCGGCGCGACCGCGGGCTGTGGAAGGGGGCCCTGTACGTCTTCGACGGCCGCGGCTCCGTCTCCTTCTCCCCCGACGCCGAGGTGCTCGGCCGCTGCACCTCGTGCGCCGCGCCGACCAGCCGGATGCGCAACTGCACCGACCTCTCCTGCCGCGCCCAGCTCGTGGTGTGCGCGGACTGCGATGCGGCGGCCTGCGCCGCGCACGCGGGCCCTACGCTCGTGCCATGAGCATCGAAGCGCGCGGACGCACCCTCGTCGACCTCCACACCGCCCCCGAGCTGCTGCAGGTGGTGAACGTCTGGGACGTGATCAGCGCGACCACGATCGCCGCACTCCCGGAGACCCGGGCGCTCGCGACCGCCAGCCACTCCATCGCGGCGGCGTTCGGCTACGAGGACGGCGAGCGGATCCCGCTGGAGCTGCACCTGGGCATGATCGAGCGCATCGTCGCCGCCGTCGAGGTCCCGGTCTCGGCCGACCTCGAGGCGGGCTACGGCGACGCGGGCGAGACGGTCCGGCGCGCGATCGGGATCGGCGTCGTGGGCGCGAACCTCGAGGACCAGGCGAAGCCGCTCCCGGAGGCGCTGCGAGCGGTCGAGAAGGCCGTCGCCGCGGCCGAGGAGGAGGCGGTGCCCTTCGCGCTCAACGCCCGCACGGACGTGCTCCTCCGCGCCGGCGACCGCGACCGCGGCGAGGTCCTGGCCGACGCCGTCGAGCGCGGCCGCGCCTACCTCGACGCCGGCGCCACCTGCTTCTTCGTCCCCGGGCTGCTCCAGGACGCCGAGCTGGAGTCCCTCGTCGCCGCCCTCGGGCGGCAGCGCGTCAGCGTCATCGGCGTCCCCGGATCGCAGTCCCCCGCCCGCTTCGAGGAGCTCGGGCTGGCCCGCGTCTCCTACGGTCCGTGGACGCAGCGCGTCGCCCTGACGGCGCTCCAGGACGCGGCCGCCGCCCTCTACTCCGGCGGATCGCTCCCCGAGGGCACCCGGCCCCTGAACTGACCGCCCGGCCGCGGGCCCGCGGGCGTAGCGTGGGCCCATGTACCGAGCCATCGTCGTCGAGCGGCACTCCGACTCCGACACCGACACCCCCAACCGAGCCCGCCTCCTCGAGCGCGACGATCCCGACCGCTCGCACGGCGACGTGTCGATCGCCGTCGAGTACTCGAGCGTCAACTACAAGGACGCCCTGGCGCTGGCGGGGCGGCCCGGGATCGTGCGCCGCACCCCGCTCGTCGCCGGCATCGACCTGGTCGGCACCGTGGAGTACGCGGACGGCGAGGCGGGCGAGCGCTTCGACTCCGGCGACCGGGTGGTGCTCAACGGCGCCGGCCTCGGCGAGCGCCACGACGGCGGGCTCGCCGAGCGGGCGCGTGTCGACTCCGCGTCGCTGCTCCGGCTGCCCGGCGCGATCTCGGCGGCACGGGCCGGAGCGATCGGCACCGCGGGCTTCACGGCGATGCTGGCCGTGCTGGCGCTCGAGCGGCACGGCGTGCGGCCGGGCAGCGGTCCCGTCCTGGTGACGGGGGCCTCGGGAGGCGTGGGGTCGCTCGCCGTCGCGCTCCTGGCGCGCCTGGGCCACGAGGTCGTCGCCTCGACCGGCCGGCTCGGCGAGCACGGCGCTCTGCTCCAGCGCTTGGGCGCCTCCGACGTCATCGACCGCGCCGAGCTGCAGGAGGGCGGGAAGCCGCTGCAGTCCGAGCGCTGGGCGGGAGCGGTGGACTCCGCCGGCTCGCACACGCTCGCGAACGCCCTCGCGCAGACGCGGTGGGGCGGCACCGTGGCGGCGTGCGGTCTCGCGCAGGGCCCGGACCTGCCGGTGAGCGTGATGCCGTTCATCCTGCGCGGAGTGACGCTGGCCGGCATCAACTCGGTGGAGGCGCCGCGCAAGCTCCGCGAGGAGGCCTGGCGCCGCCTCGCTCACGACCTCGACCTGGAGCTGCTCGACGAGCTGACGACGACGGTGCCGCTCGGCGGGGCGGTCGACGCGGCCGAGGACGTGCTCGCGGGCCGCTCGCACGGTCGGACTGTGGTGGACGTCCGCGCCTGACGGTTCGGCCTCGCCGGAGGGCGTCCGCCCGCCTCGAGCGTGGAGGAGGGGGCGCCTGGGCCGGCGCTGCGGGGCGGCTGCTCGTGCGGCGGTGCGCTACTCCGCGGCCTCGGTGGCGCCGCTCGGCTCGGCCGACGCGTGACCGACGGAGGAGTCGGGGCGCGCGGAGCGGGGCTTCGCCGGCGTGCGGGGCTTCGGCGCGGGCTTCGCGGCCGGCCCCGGCTTCGCGGGGGCGGGCTCGGCGGACTCGGATCCGGCGGGCTTCGGCTCGGCGGGCTTCGATCCCGCGGACTTTTTCTCGGCGGGCTTCGGCTCCGCGGGCTTCGGCTCGGCGGGCTTCACCGGGGCTGCGGAGTCGATCGGCTCGGAGCCGATGACGTCCACGGGCGCGGACCCCCCGGACCCGGCCCGCGTGCTCGCGGCGGTCCGAGCACTCGTCTTCGGAGCGGCCTTCGGGCTCTTCGGAGCGGCCCCCGCTGCTGACTCCGTCGGAGCCGCGACGTCCTCCGCGGCGCCGTCCGCCTCCGGAGCCGCGGTCGCCGCTGTCGCCGCGCTCCCGCCGCTCGCCACCTCCTGACCCTCGACCACCGTCGCCGGACCCGCCGCCTCCGCGGCCACGGCCGCGGCCTCCGCCGCCTTCGCCTTCTTCTTCGCGCGCTTCTCCGCGGCGGCCGCCTGGGCCCGCTCCGCCTGCTCGGCGACCTCGGGGACGATCACGAGGTCGTCGGTCTCGATCACGGGGATCGCCGCGGTCGTCGTCCCCAGCTGGAGGGCCGCGATCAGCTCGGGAGCGTGCTTGGTGCTCACGATCAGGCGGGAGTAGTCCTCGTCGACCAGGTCGATCACGACGGCCGAGGCGGTGCGCTTGATCAGCAGGAAGTCCTTGCCGCCGTGGAACTTCCACGTGCCGGCCGCGAGCGTGAGCGGCACCGCGGTGCCCGGCGCGCGGATGCCCCGCACCCAGATCCAGGGGTCCTCGGTGACCGTCGCCGAGCGGATGCTCGACCGGTCGACGACGACGTCGCTGCGGTGGAACGCGAGCAGTCGCTCGGCCGCGGTGAGGCGGAGTTCGAGGCGGTCGGGGAGCACGGTCACGACGGGCATGCCTCTAGTCTGCCCCGCCGCCCGCCGCCGGGTCAGCGCCGGATCGCACAACGATGCCCCGCCGCCCGCGTGGGTGGCAGCATGGTCGGATGCCGATGGATCCGGACGAGGCGCGCCTCCTCGACGCGCTGCTGGCCGAGCGGCAGGCCGAGACGCGCGACGAGGCGGCCCGGCTCGAGGCCTCGCTGGCCGAGCTCCTGCGCGACCGTGCCGACGGCACCGCCGATGACGAGCACGACCCGGAGGGCACGCCGCTCTCGGCCGAGTGGTCGCGGATGGCCGGAGTCCGCGACGCTCTCGCCCGCACGGCGCGCGAGCTCGACGCCGCTCGCACCCGCCTCGGCACCGGCGGCTACGGGGACTGCGCCTCGTGCGGCCGCCCGATCGGAGCCGCCCGCCTCGCCGCCCGGCCCACGGCCGAGCTCTGCATCGACTGCGCCCGGCTGGCGGAGTCGCGCATCCGCTGACGCCCCGCGAGACGAGCCTGCGGCGAGCCCTCCGCCTGAAGGCCCCCACAGATCCCGGCGTGCGGAAACCCGGTTTCTCCTGCGAGCATTCACATCCGGTCGCGTCCCTCGAACAGGTCTGACGGACCACCCCTCCCCCCCCTGCTCGAAAGGCACTCCTGCGATGACCGAGACGTCGACCGCCCGATCGACCGGCGCCCCTCCCGCCCCCGACAAGCGCGCCTGGCGCTCGCTGATCGTCCTGCTCGCGGGCATGTTCATCGCCCTGCTCGACACGACCATCGTGAACGTGGCGCTGCCCACCATCCGCACCACGCTCGACGCCTCCGAGTCGACGCTCTCCTGGATCATCTCCGGCTACGCCCTCGCGTTCGGCCTCGCCCTGATCCCCGCCGGCCGCCTCGGCGACCGCTTCGGGCACAAGTGGGTCTTCGTCAGCGGCATCGCCCTCTTCACCGTCGCCAGCTTCGCGTGCGGACTGGCCGCGGACGACACCCAGCTCGTCATCGCCCGCATCGTGCAGGGCCTGGCGGGCGGCGTCTTCGTCCCGGCGGTCAACGCCTACATCCAGCTCCTCTTCCGCGGCCCCTCGCGCGGCAAGGCCTTCGCGGTGATGGGCGCGGTCCTCGGCGTCTCGTCGGCGCTCGGCCCGATCATCGGCGGCCTGATCATCCAGGCCTTCGGCGACGAGAACGGCTGGCGCCTGGTCTTCTGGGTGAACCTGCCCATCGGCGTCGCGACCCTGATCGCCGCCGCGGTCCTCCTCCCCGCCCGCCGCGACCTCGAGGCCGGCGACCGCGCCCCGAGCGGAGGCGTCGACTGGCTCGGCCTCGTGCTCGTCTCCGGCGGCCTGGTCGCCCTGCTCGTCCCGCTCATCCAGGGCGAGGACGAGGGCTGGCCGCTGTGGACCTTCCTCTCGATCGCCGGCGGTGTCCTGCTCCTCGCCGCGTTCGGCGCCTGGGAGGTCCTCCACGTCCGCCGCGGCCGCGCTCCCCTGGTGCCGCCGTCGCTGTTCCGCCACCCGGCCTTCACCGGAGGCGTGATCCTCGCGCTGGTCTACTTCGCGGCCTTCACGAGCATCTTCTTCACCATCTCGCTGCTCTGGCAGTCGGGCCTCGGCCACACCGCGCTCGAGTCGGGCCTGGTGTCGATCCCCTTCGCGATCGGCAGCATCATCAGCTCCTCGCAGAGCAACCGGATGACCGCGCGCCTGGGCCGCAACGTCCTGGTGATGGGCAGCGGACTCCTCGCCGTCGGGCTCGGCTGGGTCTGGCTGGTGCTGCTGACCGCGACCCCGGACTCGATCAGCAACTGGCAGCTCCTGCCGCCGCTGCTGATCGCGGGCCTCGGCAACGGCTTCTTCATCGCCCCGAACGTGCAGTTCATCGTCTCGACCGTCGACCCGCAGGACGCGGGCGCGGCGAGCGGCGTGATCTCGGCGATCCAGCGCATCGGCTCGGCCGTGGGCATCGCGGTCATCGGCAGCGTGCTGTTCGGGAGCCTCGTCATCACGGGTCCGGACACGGTCGCCTCGGGCTTCCTCGACGCCGCGGCTCCCGCGATGCTCCTCAGCACCCTGATGGCGGTCGCCGCCTTCGCGCTGGTGTTCGTGCTGCCGAAGTCGGTCTCGCGCCGGGGCTGAGGGCCCCTGCCCGGTCGCCGCACGCCGGCGGCCGGGCGCGCGAGGCGCCCGCCGCCCGGAGCTATGGTGCGGCGGGCGCCTCCCGACTGATCTGCGGGTGGCCCCGGAGCCTACGCCCGAGCGGCCGCCGCGGCCTTCGCCGCCGCCGGCAGTGCGTCCACGATCCGCCCGATCGCCGCGTCGTCGTGCGCGGCCGAGACGAACCAGGCCTCGTACACCGACGGCGGCAGCGAGACGCCCGCGTCGAGCATCGCGTGGAAGAACGCCGGGTAGCGGAACGACTCCTGCGCCTGGACCTCGGCGTAGTCGCGCACCGGCCGGCCCAGGTCCGTGAACATGAAGCTGAAGAGGCTCCCGGCCGTCTGCACAGTGTGCGCGACGCCCTCGGCCGTCAGCGCCGCCGACACCTCGCGCTGGAGAGTCAGCGCCGTGGCGTCCAGCGAGGCGTAGACCGCGTCGTCGGCCAGCTGCAGCGTCCGGATGCCCGCGGCCACCGCGACCGGGTTCCCGGAGAGGGTGCCCGCCTGGTACACCGGCCCGAGCGGCGCCAGGTGGTCCATGACGTCCGCACGGCCGCCGAGAGCCGCGACCGGCATCCCTCCGCCGATGACCTTGCCGAAGGTGTAGAGGTCGGCCCGGTACGGAGCCTCGGCGCCGCGGTTCTCGAGCCCCCACCAGCCGCCGGCGCTCACGCGGAAGCCGGTCAGCACCTCGTCGATGATCAGCAGCGATCCGTTCGCGTGCACGAGCTCGGCGAGGGCCGCGTTGAAGCCCGGGTCCGGAGCGACCACGCCCATGTTGGCGGCCGCGGCCTCGGTGATGACCGCCGCGATGTCGGCGCCACGCTCGGCCAGGACCGCGCGCACCGCCTCGAGGTCGTTGTACGGCAGCACGATCGTCTGGGCCGCGGTCGCGGCCGTGACGCCGGCGGAGGCGGGCAGCGAGAGGGTCGCGAGACCGGAGCCGGCATCGGCGAGCAGCCCGTCGGAGTGGCCGTGGTAGTGGCCGGAGAACTTGATCAGCAGGTCGCGGCCGGTGACGCCGCGGGCGAGGCGGATCGCCGTCATCGTCGCCTCGGTGCCGGTGGAGACCAGGCGGAGCTTCTCGATCGGCGAGACTCCCCCGGCCGTGATCCGCGCCTCGACCAGCTCGGCGAGATCCGTCTCGGCGGGAGTGGACGCGCCGAACGAGAGACCCCGGGCGGCCGCCTCCTGCACGGCCGCGACGACCTCGGGGTGCGCGTGCCCGAGGACGGCGGGGCCCCAGGAGCAGACGAGGTCGACGTACTCGCGCCCGTCCGCGTCCGTGATGTACGGGCCGGCGGCCGAGACCATGAAGCGCGGGGTCCCGCCGACCGAGCGGAACGCTCTGACGGGCGAGTTGACGCCTCCGGGGATCGCGTGCCGGGCACGCTCGTACAGGGTGTCGTTCGCCGAGGTGGTCACCTCTCCAGGGTACGCGCGCCGCCCGGCGCCCTCGCGCCGGAGGAGCGCTTTCGGACGAGATGCCGAGGCTCGCTCCCAGGAGGAGGAGCGGCTACTTCAGCAGGTCGCGAGCGATCTCGACGGCCCAGTAGGTGAGAACCGCATCGGCCCCCGCGCGGAGGATCCCCGTGACCGACTCCAGGATCGCCGGCTCGCGCGAGATCCAGCCGTTCGCGGCGGCGGCCTCGATCATCGCGTACTCCCCCGACACCTGGTACGCCCAGACCGGCACGTCCGAGACGGAGGCGACGTCCGAGAGCACGTCGAGGTAGCTCATGGCCGGCTTCACCATCACCACGTCGGCGCCCTCGGCGAGGTCGAGGGTCGCCTCGCGCAGGCCCTCGCGGCGGTTCGCCGGGTCCTGCTGGTAGGTGCGGCGATCGCCCTCGAGCGTGGACTGCACGGCCTCGCGGAACGGACCGTAGAAGCTGGAGGCGTACTTCGCCGAGTACGCGAGGATCGCGGTGTCCAGGTGCCCGGCGCCGTCGAGAGCGGCGCGGATCGCTCCGACCTGGCCGTCCATCATCCCCGAGAGCCCGAGCAGGTGGGAGCCGGCCTCGGCCTGGGCGAGCGCCATCTCCTCGTAGCGGAGGAGCGTGGCGTCGTTGTCGACGCGCCCGCGGTCGTCGAGCACACCGCAGTGGCCGTGGTCGGTGAACTCGTCCAGGCACAGGTCGGTCTGCACGACCAGCGCGTCGCCGACCTCCTCCACGACGACCCGCGTCCCGGCGTTGAGCACGCCGTCGGGGTCGGTCGCACCGGAGCCGACCGCGTCGCGCGTGGTCGGCACGCCGAACAGCATCACACCGCCGATCCCCGCCTCGGCCGCCTCCGTCACCGCTCCGCGGACGCTGTCCAGCGAGTGGTGCATCACCCCCGGCATCGACCCGATCGGCCGGGCCTCGGTGATCCCCTCGGCCACGAAGAGGGGCAGGATCAGCTGCGCCGGGTGGATGCGCGTCTCCTGGACGAGACGGCGGAGTGCGGGGGTCGTGCGGAGGCGGCGCGGGCGGATGGCAGTCATGTCCTCCAGCGTAATCCCGCCCCGCCGAGCACCTCCCGGGAGCGCGGACGCCCCACCCGGTGGAGGTGCTCCGGACGCAGGACCTCAGCCGAGAGGCGGGTCCCCGGCCTGTGGGGCGAGGCCCGCCCCTCCCGGCCGACGTCGCGCTGGGGAGGCGGCTCAGCGGGGAGCGCGCTCCGTGGCGACGGCGGCGACCGCGTCGATGAGGGAGGAGGCCGAGCGCTCGTCGGCGACGACGTCGACGCGCAGGCCGAAGGCGCGGGCGTCCTTCGCGGTCTGCGGGCCGATCGCGGCGACGAGGATCGACTCGGGCACCGGGCCGAGCTGCTTCTGGACCTGCTCCGCGACGCTGCCCGAGGTGACGAGGATCGCGTGCACGGCTCCGCCGGCGACATCCGCCACGACGCGCTCCTCCACCGGGACGCCGACCGTGCGGTAGGCGACCACGGAGCGCACGTCGTGCCCGATGCGGGTGAGGCCCTCGGTGAGCAGCGGCTTGGCGATCTCGGACCGCAGCGTCAGCACGCGCAGGGGGTGTCGGCCGCCGGTGGCCTCCTCCCACTCGGCCAGGAGGCCGCGGGCGGAGTTGTCCTCGGAGGGGACGAGGTCGACGGAGTACCCGGCGGCGACGAGCGCGGCCGCCGTGGTCTCGCCGACCGCCGCCACCTTGGTGCTCGCGGGCACGGTGGTGCGCAGGAGGGACAGGACGTCGACCGTGGTGGCGCTCGTGACGGTCATCCAGTCGAAGGCGCCGGCCTCGAGGTCGGCGAGGGCCTGCTCGAGCGCCGGGAAGTCGTCGGTCGGCGCGAAGTTGATCATCGGAGCGACGACGGGCGAGGCTCCCTTGGCACGGAGAGCGGCGGCGACACCGTCCCCCCACGGGCCTCCGCGGGGGACGAGGATGCGCCACCCCTGCAACGGCTTCTCCCACTGGGAGTAGGCGGCGGGGACGATCACGAAGGGGCTCCCAGGGGTGCGAGTTCGGCGGCACCCGCACCGAGAAGCGCGTCAGCGAGCAGAGAGCCGCAACGGAACGCGGCTTCGACGACGGGCAGTTCGCGACCACCATACTGCGGATCCGCCCGGTGTCGACCACCGCCGACCGAACCGTTATCGACCGGCTCCGCGACCTCCCGTGCGAGGGACGCCGTGCCGTCGACGGCGAAGACCACGCCGTGCAGGACCACGCGGTCCTCCTCGACGACCGCGGAGGCTCCGATCGGAGCGGCGCACCCGGCCTCGAGGGAGGCGAGGAGCGACCGCTCGGCCGTGATCGCCGCGCGGGTCGGCACGTGCTCGACCGCGGCGAGAGCGGCACGCAGCTCCTCCGACGGCTCCTCGTCGCGCACCTCGATGGCCAGCGCTCCCTGACCGGGGGCGTGCGGGGAGACGTCGAAGCCGAGCACCTCGGTGATCGCGTCGACCCGGCCGAGGCGGCGCAGGCCGGACAGGGCGAGCACGATCGCGTCCAGCGGCGAGTCGCTGCCGGGCAGCACCCTCCGGAGCCTGGTGTCGATGTTGCCGCGGATGTCCACGACCTCGAGGTCCGGACGGGCGGCCAGCAGCGCCGCGCGCCGGCGGGGCGAGCCCGTGCCCACGCGGGCGCCGACCGGCAGGGTCGCCAGGGTGAGCCCGTCGCGGGCGCAGAGCGCGTCGCGCGGGTCCTCCCGCTCGGGGACCGCTCCGAGCAGCAGGCCCTCCACCGGAGCGGTGGGCAGGTCCTTCAGCGAGTGCACGATCGCATCGCAGCGCCCGGCGAGCAGCGCGTCGCGCAGGGCGCTGACGAACACGCCGGTGCCGCCGAGGGAGGCGAGCGAGCCGCGCATGCGGTCGCCGTCCGACTCGATGCGCACCAGCTCCACGGGGACCCCCGCGGCGGCCGACATCAGATCGGCCGTCATCCGGGTCTGCGCCACCGCGAGCGCGCTCGCGCGGGTGCCGACTCTGATGCTCACGACAGACGACTCCTCATCACGGTGCGACCCCCGCCAGGGCGGGCTTGAACCCCGCTCGCACGTTCTCGCAGCAGCCGGGGCGGCAGACGTCGTACCAGGGGCCGAGCGCCGTCATCGAGGGCCGGTCCTCGGTCGGCACGCCGTTGACGCGCTCGAGGACCAGGTCGATCAGGCCGGAGACGTAGACCGGGTCCGTGCCGGGGGTCGCGACGCGGAGCGCGACGAGTCCGTGCTCCTCCGAGGTCTCGAGGGCCTCGTTGTCGAGGTCCCACATGACCTCCATGTGGTCGGACACGAAGCCGAGCGGGACGATCAGCAGCGCGCGGCGGCCGCGGGCCGGCAGCTCCGCGATGGCGTCGTTGATGTCCGGCTCGAGCCAGGGCTGGGTGGGCGGGCCGGAGCGCGACTGGTAGACCAGCTGCCAGGGCACGTCCTCGTCCGTGGCGGCGGCCATGACGACCTCGGCGACGGCGAGGTGCTGCGCCTCGTAGGCGCCGCCCGGTCCGAACTCGTGCACGTCGACGACGGTGCCGTCGTCGTGGCGCTCGTGGGGTCCGCTGCGCTCGGCGTCGGCCATGGGGATCGAGTGCGTCGAGAACAGCACCTCCACCTCGGACGTGACATCGAGGTCGGGCATCCGCTCGCGCAGCTCGTCGAGCCCGTCGTGGACGGCCTTGACGAACGGCATGACGAAGCCGGGGTGGTCGAAGAACTGGCGCACCTTGTCGATCCGCAGCTCGCCCTCGAGGCCGGTCGCGTCGAGCGCCGCCGCGTAGTCCTCGCGGTACTGCCTGCAGGACGAGAAGGAGGAGTACGCGCTGGTGGCGATGGCGAGCAGGTTGGTGAACCCGCGCTCCTTCGCCTCGGCGACGGCCTCGCTCATGTAGGGCGCCCAGTTGCGGTTGCCCCAGAGCACGGGGAGGTCGATGCCGCGGTTCGCGAGCTCGGCCTCGAGCGCCTTCTTCAACGCGCGGTTCTGCGCGTTGATCGGGCTGACGCCGCCGAAGTGGCGGTAGTGGTGGGCGACCTCCTCGAGGCGCTCCTCCGGGATGCCGCGGCCGCGGGTGACGTTGCGGAGGAACGGGATGACGTCGTCCTGACCCTCGGGCCCGCCGAAGCCGGCGAGGAGGATCGCGTCGTACGCCACGGGGACCTCGACGTGCTCGGGGCCGGACGCCGCCGCGGGGGTGGCCCCGCGGACGAGGATCGGCTCGCTGGTCGTGTCGCTCATCGGAGCACCTCGGCGATCTGGTCGGCGTCGATGCGCCGTCCTGTGTAGAAGGGGACTTCCTCGCGCACGTGGCGGCGGGCCTCGGTGGCGCGCAGGTCGCGCATGAGGTCGACGAGGTTGACGAGCTCCTCGTCCTCGAGGGCGAGGATCCACTCGTAGTCGCCGAGCGAGAACGAGGCGACCGTGTTGGTCAGGACGGAGCGGAACCGCGAGCCCTGGCGCCCGTGCTGGGCGAGCATCGCGCGACGCTCCTCCTCGGGGAGGATGTACCACTCGTAGGAGCGGACGAAGGGGTAGACCGTGAGCCAGCGGGCCGGCGCCTTCCCGCGCATGTAGGCGGGGAGGTGGTTCGAGCTGAACTCGGCGTCGCGGTGCACGCCCATCGCGTTCCACGTCGGCAGGAGGCCGACCAGCAGCTCCGTGCGCCGCAGCTCGCGGTAGGCCCGCTGCAGCTCCTCGGGCGCCGGGCCCGTGAGCCACAGCATGATGTCGGCGTCGGCGCGCAGGGCCGAGACGTCGTAGGTGCCGCGGACGGTCACGCCCTCGCCCTCGAGCTGGGCGACGAGGTGCTCGTACTGCTTCACCGCGGGATCCACGGCGTCGCTGGAGAGGGTGAACGGACGTGCGGGATCCCTGCGGAGAACCGCCCAGAGCGTGTATCCCAGGGCCTGATCGGAGTGATCCTGATCGGCGGGGGGCTGCGGCGCCGGAGCGGCGGCGCTCGTGTCGGGGGCGGACTGAACGGGACCCGCCGTGCCGGCGGTCTGATCGGTCATTGATCCATCATCCCTCCGCTCGTGCCGATGCACAAAAGCGGCGGGGGCTCTGGCGCCGGAGGGCCCGGGACGCTAGCGCCCCCGGCCCTCCGGCGCTCAGTCCTCGATGATCTGCTTCGCGACGCCCCAGACGACGAGGCCCACGGCGGCGGCGGCGCCGACCGCTCCGGCGATCAGCGCGGAGGGGTTCTGGCGGCGCACGACCTGGAGCTTGCGCTCGATCGTCCGCTGGGCGGTACGCACCTTGCGCGGCACGTTGACCTTGTACTCGATGGCGTCGAGGGTCGCGGCGAGCTCGGAGCGAGCGCGCTCGATGTCGGCCTTCAGCTGGCCGGGCTTCAGCTCCGCCGGGTCGACGAAGCGGGGCGTGGTGCTGCTGACGGATCGCTCAGTTGTCATAGCTGCCCACTCCCTTGAACGCCTGGACGTCCTTCTTGATGCTGTCGATCGAGTCCTGCGGCACCGGCGGCACGGCCTTCTTGATGGTGCGCACGCCGACGAGGGCGAGGATCACGGCCACCAGGAGGAAGAAGACCGTCACGATCAGCGCCGACAGCCAGGCCGGCAGCCAGGAGGCGATGCCGATGATCGCGAAGGCGACCAGCGTCGCCCACGCGGTCAGGAGGAGGAAGGCCGCGACCGCGAACAGGCCGACGGCCAGACCCGCGCTCTTCGCCTTGCCCGCCAGCTCGTTCTTCAGCGAGGCGACCTCGGCCTTGACGAGCTCGATCACGAGGCCGGGCAGGTCGCTGACCAGCTCTCCCAGTGATCGGGCGTTCTTGGGATTGCGTTCGTTCACCACGGGAGCTCCTCGAGGGTGGGACGTGCCGGCCGGCGCGCGCCTGGCACGGCCGGAGGGATGAGCACTAGGCCCTGCTGGTGGAGGTGGACGTCGTCGACCCGCCGGAGCCGGCCGACGCCGCGGCCTCGTCGACCTTCGAGGCCGCCTTGCGGGCGGCCGCCGACGCCTCCGCGTCGCTCGCTCCCTGGGCCTTCCTGCCGCCGGACACGGCCTTGACGACCACCGAGCGCACGACCTCGTACGCCTTGTCCGAGACGCTGCTCAGCTGGGTCTTCGCGGCACCGCCGACGGCGCCCGCGACGTCCTGCACCGGCTGGGTCCGCCAGAAGCGGCCTGCCGCCGAGGCGATCTGCTCGTACCGCTTGCGGCCGGCGCGTGCTCCCAGCACGTACCCGGCTGCGGCTCCTGCCACGAAAAGAATCTTGCCCTTCACGCCTACTCCTCGTCCTGGGTCGCTCTCGCGATCGTCCACGCGGTCGGTGACCACTCGTGCCGGGGCACGCCGCGCGCTCGCGCGGATGCCTGGGCCTAAGAGTAGCCGTCGGCGTCGTGGGCGTCGCTCGGCAGCCCGACTCCTTGACGCACCAGTCGGCGCCGGATAAGGGCGGCCGTCTCGGCGGCGTGCGGGAGCACCGAGGCGAGGCCCGTGCCCGCGATCCAGGTGCCGGTCACGGCGACTCCCTCGATCGGGAGGAGCGCCTCGCGGAACGCCTCCAGGTGCGCGCGGCGGCCGAGCGCCGCGGCGGGCCGGACGTTGGCCCAGCGCACCCGGGCGGAGTCGACGAGCGAGGCCGGATCGAGGGCGAGTCCGAGCAGCGTCGAGGCGTCGAGCAGGGCGATCGCCGCCGCCTCGGCATCGGTGCGCCCCTCGAGCGGCGGGCGCTCGCCCGGGCGCCCGTAGGAGAGGCGCAGCACGTGGCGCCCGGGAGGGAGGGAGGCGGCCAGCCAGTCCCACTTCGCGGTCGCGTGCGTGATCGCCTTGGCCGTGACGTCGGTGGCGGTGGGCGCCACGAGCACACCGGAGCCGCGGGGGGCTGCGTCCAGGCGGGCGTCGTCGAGGACGAGGGTCACCAGCTCGACGGAGTCGTGGGGCGCCTCGTCGGCGCGCTCCGCGACGGCGGGGGCGAGGCCGGCCAGCAGCGCCCGGGCGTCGCGCTCCGGCGTCGAGACGATCACCGCTCGGGCGCTCAGAGTGCCGTCGGCGAGGGTCAGGACGAAGTCCCCGTCGGAGCCCTCGAGCCGCTGCACGGAGGCGCCGGTGCGGATCTCGCCGGAGAGGTAGTCGATCCGCTGGACCAGCGCGGCGACCAGGCGGTGCATCCCGCCCTCGAGCCCGCGGACCGCGACTCCGGCCGGGAGGTTCGCGCGGAGGGCGGCCACTGCCCGGGCGAGGGAGCCCGCGCGGGTGAGCGCGCCGTTCAGTCCGGGTGCGGCCAGGTCGACGTCGATGTCGTCCGGCCGGCTCGAGTAGACGCCGGAGACGACCGGCGCGACCAGGTCCTCGAGCACGCGCTCGCCCATCCGGGTGCGCACCAGCTCGGCGAGGGAGTGCGCGCGGCCGATGCGCAGCACCGGCATCAGGGTGTCGAGCCAGGCGCGCCACGCGCCGCGGCGGCCGATCGCCCGCACGACGTCGGGGGCGAGCGGCGTGCCGGGGATGCCGAGGATGCCTGCCCGGGGCGACGGCACGGAGCGGCCGCCCGAGAGGTGCAGCCACGAGCCGTGCGTCCGGGGCTCGACGATCGACTCGGCGAGCGGGACGCCGTCGAGGGTCAGCGCGGCGAGCGCCCGCTCGACGTGGCCGCCGCGGGTGGCGAAGCTCTCGGCGCCCGCGTCGAGCGCGGCTCCGGCCAGGGCGAGCGGAGAGACGGAGCCGCCGACCCGCTCCCCCGCCTCGAGCACCACGACGCGCAGGCCGATGCGCAGGCACTCCGCGGCGGCGGCGAGCCCCGCCACTCCGCCGCCGACGACCGCGACGTCGTACGACGCGGCGTCGCGGGGGCGCTCCTCGCTCACGGCCGCCAGGCGTGCACGAACGCGACGAGGCGCGTGAGCACGTCGGGGTCGGTCTCGGGCGGTACGCCGTGGCCGAGGTTGAGCACGTGCGCGGGGGCGCTCAGGCCCCGGCGGAGCACGTCGTCGACGTGGGCCTCGAGGACCTCCCACGGCGCGGTCAGCAGCGCCGGGTCGACGTTGCCCTGCACCGGCACGAAGCCGCCGAGGCGGTGGTTGGCCTCGTCGAGCGGGATCCGGTAGTCGACGCCCACCACGTCGGCGCCGATGCCGTGCATCGCTCCGAGCAGCTCGCCGGTGCCGACGCCGAAGTGCACGATCGGGACGTTGCGGCGCGTCTCCCCGTGGTCGAACGCGAGGTCGCGCACGTGGACGAGGGCGCGCGCGGAGGCGGGAGCGACGTGGGTCGTGTAGTCCGAGAGCGAGAGCGCCCCGGCCCAGGAGTCGAAGAGCTGCGCGGCGCTGGCCCCGGCGAGCACCTGCGCCCGGAGGAAGCGGCCGGTGACCTCGGCGGTCCACTCCATCAGCTGAGCCCAGGCGGCGGGGTCGGCGTGCATCATCGTCCGCGCGCGCAGGTGGTCCTTGGACGGGCCGCCCTCCACCAGGTAGGCGGCCAGGGTGAAGGGAGCGCCGGCGAAGCCGATGAGCGGTGTGTCGCCGAGGCCCGCGACGGTGCGGCGCACGCCCTCGCGGATGGGCTCGAGCGTCTCGTCGAGCACGGACGGGTCGATCGAGGCGAGCTCGGCGACGTCGGCGGCCGTGCGCACCGGCTTCTCGAGCACCGGACCGCGCCCGGGGACGATGTCGACGCCGACGCCCGCGAGCCGCAGCGGGATCACGATGTCGCTGAAGAAGATGGCCGCGTCCACTCCGTGGCGCCGCACCGGCTGCAGAGTGATCTCGCTCGCCAGCGCCGGGTCGAGGCAGGCGTCGAGCATCTTCGTGTCGGTGCGCAGGGCCCGGTACTCCGGGAGGCTGCGGCCGGCCTGGCGCATGAACCAGACGGGCGTCCTCTCGCCCCGCTCGGAGCGGTAGGCGCGCAGGAGCAGCGAGTCGGCCGTGCGGCCGGCGGAGAGGGGGTGCAGCGGATCGAGCAGGCCGTCGGTGGGGGAGGTCACCGCGGCATTATTCCAGGCGCATCCGTGCATTCCTCCCCAGTCCGGGGACCCCGCCCCGCAGAGCGCGCGTAGACTGACGTGGTGCTTCTGTGTCTGACGGCGTCGCACAAGAACGCCAGCTTCGATCTCCTCGAGAAGCTCTCCGTCGACTCCTCCGCCGTGACCGCGGCCCTCTCCGAGGGGATCGACTTCGTCTCCGGAGCCGTCGTCGTCGCGACCTGCAACCGCTTCGAGGCCTACCTCGACATCGAGGAGCCGCTGACCGCCGCGCAGGCCGTCGCCGTCGAGGCCGCCACCGCCGCCGTCAGCGCCGCGACCGGCGTCGAGCAGGACGAGCTGCGCGGGAGCGTCGACGTCGTCTCGGGCGACCGGGTGGCCGAGCACCTCTTCGCCGTCTCCAGCGGGCTCGAGTCCGTCGTGGTCGGCGAGGGCGAGATCGCGGGCCAGGTCCGCCGCTCCCTCGAGGAGGCGCGCCGCCTCGGCACCACCTCCTCCGAGCTCGAGCGGCTGTTCCAGCGCGCCTCGCAGACCTCGCGCGGCATCAAGAACCGCACCGGCCTCGGCAGCGCCGGCCGCTCGATCGTGCGCCTCGCGCTCGACCTGGCCGCGAGCCGCGTCACCGACTGGCGGGCCGCCCGCGTCCTCCTCGTCGGCACCGGCAGCTACGCGCGGGCGACCGTCGCGGCCCTGCGCGACCGCGGAGTGGTGGACATCGCCGTGCACTCCCCCTCCGGCCGCGCCGAGGGCTTCGCCGCCCGCCGCTCGCTCCGGCCCATCGCCGCCGCCGATCTCGCGCTCGAGGCGGTCTCGGCCGACATCGTCATCACCTGCACGACGACCCAGGAGCCTGTGCTCGACGCCGCTCTGCTCGCCGCCGGGCGCCTCCAGGGCTTCTCCCGCGAGCGCCAGCTCGTGATCGACCTGGGCCTGCCGCGCAACGTCGCCTCCGACGTCACCTCGGTCGCCGGCGTCGAGCTCCTCGACCTCGAGACGATCAGCCTGCACGCGCCTCTCGACGTGCTCGACGCGTCGCAGCAGGCGCGCGCGCTCGTCGACAAGGCGGCCCGGAAGTTCTCGGACGTCGCCGACGAGAAGAGCCTCACTCCGGCCGTCGTCGCCCTGCGCGCCCACGTGTTCGACGCGCTCGACGCCGAGATCGAGCGGGCCCGCTCGCGCGGCGACGAGGACGGCCGCACCGAGCAGGCGCTCCGCCACCTCGCCGGCGTGCTGCTGCACACCCCGAGCGTCCGCGCCCGCGACTACGCGCGCGCCGGAGCGCAGGAGGCGTACCTCACCGGGCTCGAGGCGCTCTTCGGCATCGTGGTCCCGGCCGAGCCCGCCGCCGCGCACCCCGACGCGGACGCCGCCACCGCGTGAGCCTCCGGCTCCCCTTCGATGCGGAGCCGCTGCGCTCCGCGCCGCTGCTCACCGAGCGCCTGCTCCTGCGTCCCCTCGGACCGGAGGACGCCGAGGACCACGCGCGCTACCAGGGCGACGCCGACGCCGTCCGGTTCCTCCGCTGGCCGGTGCGCACCCCCGAGGAGTCGCGGGCGCACCTGCAGCGCCGCCTCCCCTCGACACGGCTCGCCGCCGACGGCGACGTGGCCGTGCTGGCGATCGTCCCCCGGGAGGGCGTCCTCGCCGGGCGGATGATCGGCGACCTCACGCTCATCGCGACGTCCGTCGAGCAGGAGGCGGTCGAGATCGGCTGGGTGCTGCACCCGGAGTCGCAGGGGCGCGGCTACGCGACCGAGGCCGCCCGGGCGCTGCTCGACCTCGCGTTCGACACCCTCGGCGCCCACCGCGTGATCGCGCAGCTCGACGCTCGGAACACCGCCTCCGCCCGCCTCTGCGAGCGCCTCGGGATGCGCCTCGAGGCGCATCACCGGGAGGACGAGTTCTGCAAGGGCGAGTGGACCTCGACCCTCGTCTTCGCCCTGCTCGCCCGCGAGCGCTGACCGCAGGGCCGGCTGGTCCGCGCCCTCCGGGACGCCGCCGGCCCGTCCGGTCGGCGGCGTCCCGGGAGGAGCGTCAGGCCCCGCGGAGCCCGGTGAAGAGGTACGACTCGAGCTGCTCGAGCGGGATGCGCTCCTGCTTCATCGTGTCGCGGTCGCGGACGGTCACGGCGTCGTCCTCGAGCGAGTCGAAGTCGACGGTCACGCAGTACGGGGTGCCGATCTCGTCCTGGCGGCGGTAGCGGCGGCCGATCGCTCCGGAGTCGTCGAAGTCGACGTTCCAGAGCTGGCGCAGCTGGTCGGCGACGCGGCGCGCGAGCGGCGAGAGGGCCTCGTTGCGCGAGAGCGGCAGCACGGCCACCTTCACCGGCGCCAGGCGCGGGTCGAGGTGCAGCACGGTCCGCGTCTCGACCTTGCCCTTGGCGTTCGGCGGCAGCTCCTGCTCCTCGTAGGCGTCGACGAGGAACGCCATGAGCGCGCGGGTGAGGCCGAACGACGGCTCGATCACGAACGGCACGTAGCGCTCGTTCTTGTTCTGGTCGAAGAACGAGAGGTCCTTGCCCGAGTGCTCGATGTGCGTCTTGAGGTCGTAGTCGGTGCGGTTCGCGACTCCCATCAGCTCGCCCCACTCGCCCGAGGCGAAGCTGAAGCGGTACTCGATGTCGACGGTGCGCTTGGAGTAGTGGGAGAGCTTGTCCTTCGGGTGCTCGTACTGCCGGATGTTCTCGGGGTTCATCCCGAGCCCGACGAACCAGTCCCAGGCGAGCTGCATCCAGGTCTCCTGCCACTCCTCGTCCGTGCCGGGCTCGACGAAGAACTCGAGCTCCATCTGCTCGAACTCGCGGGTGCGGAAGATGAAGTTGCCGGGGGTGATCTCGTTGCGGAACGCCTTGCCGATCTGGCCGATGCCGAAGGGCGGCTTGCGACGGGCGCTCTGCAGCACGTTCGCGAAGTTGGTGAAGATGCCCTGGGCGGTCTCGGGACGCAGGTAGTGCAGACCCGACTCGTCGTCGACGACGCCGAGGTAGGTCTTCATCAGGCCCGAGAACTGCTTGATCTCGGTCCACTGGCCGACCTTGTCGGGGTGCTCCGGGTCCGGGATGTCGGCGAGGCCGTTCACGGGCGGGTGGCCGTTGACCTCCTCGTACTTCTCGAAGAGGTGGTCGGCGCGGTAGCGCTTGTGGGTGATCAGCGACTCGGTCAGCGGGTCCGAGAAGACGCCGACGTGTCCCGAGGCGTGCCAGATCGCCGTGGGCAGGATGACCGCGGAGTCCAGGCCGACGACGTCGCCCCGGCCCTGCACGAAGGTCTTCCACCACTGGCGCTTGATGTTCTCCTTGAACTCCACGCCGAGCGGCCCGTAGTCCCACGCGGAGCGGGTGCCCCCGTAGATCTCACCCGAGGGGAAGACGAATCCCCTGTGCTGCGCGAGGGTGATGACTTTGTCGAGGGTGGTGGGTTCTGCCACGGGTTGCTCCTCAGCTGTTCGGGCGCACGGGGCCCCGGCGCGCGCCGGCTGCGCGCGTCCTTCTGGTGTGCCCCCATGGTAGCCGCGGGGGCGCCGCGACGGTCCGTCCGCGGCGGGCATGATGAGCGGATGAGCACCCTCCCGCCGATCGTCGTGTCCGCCGTCGCCGTCCTCCGCGACCGGCGCGTCCTGATGGTCACGGCGCGGGGCCGCGACGTCCTCTACCTCCCCGGCGGCAAGGTCGACGAGGGCGAGAGCGGGATCGAGGCGGCGGCCCGCGAGGCCCGCGAGGAGCTCGGCGCCGTCGCGCTCGGTCTCGAGCCCCTGTTCACCGTCCGCACCCAGGCGCACGGCGAGCCGGAGGGGCGGGAGGTCCACATGAGCGTCTTCGCCGCCGAGCTCGACCGGGAGGCGCGCCCGAGCGGCGAGGTCGACTCGCTGCACTGGGTCGACGGCTCCGATGCGGGCCGCTGCCCGCCCGCCGGGGTCGAGACCCTCCGGCTGCTGCGCGGTCTCGATCTCGTCGACTGACCCTCCGGCGCCGGGCCGACCGCGGGGCGGCTAGCCTCGTGGCGTGGAGACGAGACGGCGTGCACGGGACCGGTCGAGCGCGGAGGAGCCGGACCGGCTCGAGCCGGTGCGACTGGAGGCGGCCGTGCCGATCCTGCGGATCTTCTCGGTCGCCAAGGCGGGCGAGTTCTACGTCGACTACCTCGGCTTCGAGGTGGACTGGGAGCACCGCGCCGCGCTCGACGCCCCCCTCTACCTGCAGGTGTCGCGCTCTGGGCTCCGCCTGCACCTCAGCGAGCACCACCGCGACGGCAGTCCCGGCGCCGCGGTGCACGTCGCCCTCCGCGGTGTCCGCGAGCTGCACGCCGAGCTCGACGCGAAGGCGTACCCCTACCTCAACCCGCGGATCACCCGCACGCCGTTCGGCTTCGCGCTCGACGTGATCGATCCGTTCGGCAACCAGCTGCGCTTCGCGGAGCCGGCCCCGGTGCCGCGCCTGCCCTGATCGGTGCGCGGGCGGGTGCTTGTACAACCTGAGCGCCGACTGATCAACCGTTCACCGGCCGTCCATGCACTTCGGAGTCCCATCCTTTAGCGTGGCTCCGATGGCTTCACGGGGGACGATCGAGCGGCCGGACACGGCCCGGGCAACGGGACGGCAGCGCCGGCCGCGGCTCCGCTTCATGGAGGCCGCACCGCTGGCGACGGGCCTGCTGGGCTCGATCGCGATCCTCCTCGGCTCGCTCGGCGTGGGCTACCTGCCCGCCGGCTCGCCCATCCGCGACTGGCCTCTCGTCGCCTCGATCCGCGCCACGGGCTGGCTCACCGAGTCCAGCGGCGCCCTCGTCGTGGGCGGCGGGATGCTGCTGCTGATCGCGTGGCTCCGCCTGCGCACGGTCGCGCTCGCGGCGGGTCCCGGCTCCGTCCGCACCATCGTGGTGGCGGCCCTCGCCTGGACCGCTCCGCTCCTCGTGACGGTGCCGCTGTTCAGCCACGACATGTTCTCCTACGTGGCGCAGGGTCGCCTGATGACCCAGGGCATCGACCCCTACACCCACGGCGTCGCGACGCTCCCGGGCTGGTTCGACCTCGGCGTCGACCCGCTCTGGGCCGACACGCCCACGCCCTACGGGCCCCTCTACCTCCTGATCGAGCGCACCGCCGTGCAGTTCGCGGGCTACGGCGCACCGGAGCTCTCGATCGCGATGCTCCGCGCCGTGTCGGTCGCGGGCGTGGCCGTCATGGCCGTCTACGCGCTCCGCCTGGCGCGCCTGCGCGGCCTCTCGGTCCCGCTCACCGCCTGGACGATCGTCGCCAACCCGCTGACCCTCGTGCTCTTCGTCGTCGCCGGCCACAACGACTCCGTGATGCTGGCGCTCATCCTCGCGTCGCTCTACTACGCCCAGACCGACCGGCGCATCGCCGCCGTCGTGCTGATGGCCGGAGCGATCGCGATCAAGCCGATCGCCGTGATCGCGCTCCCCGTGCTCGCGCTCCTGTGGCTGCGCCACGACGCGACGTGGCGCGAGCGCACCCGCGGCTGGCTCTGGTCGGGCGCCGGAGCGCTCGGCCTCGTGGTCGCCGTCGGGCTGCTCGCGGGCGTCGGGGTCGGCTGGGTCGCGGCGATGGTCGTGCCCGGCTCGATCCTGCACTGGTACGCGCCGATGTCGTTCGTCACGGTCTCGGTCTCCCGCGCCGTCGAGTTCACCGGTCACGACCCCGCCGCGGCGATCGCCGTGGTCAAGATCCTCGCGCTCGGGCTCGCCGGCCTGATCGCCGCGCGCCTCATGCTGTCGCGGCGCTCCATCGATCCGCTCGCCCGCCTGTCCGGCGCGCTGCTCGCGTTCGTGACGGCGTCGACCGCCATCCACCCCTGGTACGCCCTCTGGATCCTGCCGATCGCCGCGCTCGCGCGCCCGTGGAGCCGCTCCCACGTGCATCTGGCGGTCTACGCGTCGATCTTCCTCATGTGCGTCACGCTCGCCGAGCCGGTCGACGGCGGAGGCGGCACGATGGACCAGATCCCGGCGCGGGTCGCGACGATCGCCGCGATCGCCGTGGTCGGGATGTACGTCCTCCTCGGCTACACGGACGAGGAGCGGGTCGAGGGCCTGCCCCTCGTGCGCGCGCTGCCGTTCGGCTCCGTGATCCTCGCCCGCCTCAGCGGCGGCCGCCTGGTCGACGCCCGGATGGCCGCGACCCGCCTGCGCGACTAGCCGGAGCCGCGGCTCAGGAGTCGGACTCGTCGCTCCGACGGCGAGTGCGGCGGTCGAGCGCGGCCTGCGCCGTCTCGGCGGCCGAGTCCGGGGAGCCGACCGGCCCGGTGGGACCGGCGAGGGTGCTCGAGAGCGACGACAGCCAGCCGGAGTCGTCGCGGCCGGCGTTCAGCGCATCCGAGAAGAGGGGGAGGTCGCTGCGGGTGGCGTGGATCGCGTACGACTCGCGGGAGAACCCGTTGTCGGGGACGACGGGCGTCCTGCGGGACGCGCGCGTGGCGTCCGGGGCCTGCTCCTGTCGCGAGGCGTCCGACGCCTGCTCCTGGGGGGCCTGCTCCTGGGCGGCCTGCTCCCGGCGGGCGTCGCGCTCGTCGCGCGGGGTGCTGCTGTCGTGGTCCACGGCGGTCCTCCTGCTCTCCGCCCCGAGCGGAGCGACGGGCGCCGCGGTGACGGGGCGGCGCCCGGTCAGGCTACCCCTCGTTCACGGCGTGGCGTCGTCGTCGGCCTCTGATCGTGGCGCGGGGCGCCAGACGACCAGCTCGGTCCGGCGCTGCGCGCGCGTGCCGTGGCGCAGAGTGACCACGTCCCCCTCGAGTCCGGCGGCGAACACGCGGCGGCCCGGCCGGTTCAGGAGCTCGTCGGCGAGGGCCGACTCCAGCTCGCGCACCCGCTGCGAGAGCGACTGCACCTGGTTCTCGAGCTGCAGGATGCGCGCGATGCCCTCGAGAGAGACGCCCTCGGAGGAGAGCCGCGCGACCTCGCGCAGCTGCACCACGTCGCGCATCGAGTAGCGGCGCGACTTGCCCGCGGTGCGGGTCGGGCTCACGAGCCCGAGCCGGTCGTACTGCCGCAGGGTCTGCGGGTGCATCCCCGCCAGATCGGCGGCGACGGCGATCGCGAAGACGGGCGTGTTCTCGTCCATGTCTCCTCCTCCGACCGGTCGCGCCGATCCGGTGCTAGTAGCGGGCCTTCTCCAGGATGTCCTCGCGCGGGTCCTCGTCCGGCTCGGCGGCGGCGTAGGCCTCGAGGGCCTCACGGGCGGCGGCGGACAGGTGGCTCGGGACGGCGACCTGCAGGACGGCGAGCAGGTCGCCCGTGCCCTTGGGGGTCGTGACGCCGCGGCCCTTGACGCGCAGGACGCGGCCGCTCGGGGTGCCTGCGGCGACCCGGAGCTTGACGGGCTCGCCGCCGAGGGTCGGCACCTCGATCGTCGCGCCGAAGACGGCCTCGACGAAGGTCACGGGGACCGTCACGCGCAGGTTCAGCCCGTCGCGCTCGAACACCGGATGCTTGCGCACCGAGACGGTGAGCACCAGGTCGCCGGGATCGCCGCCGTCCGGGCTGGGGCGGCCCTTGCCGCGGACGCGGATCTTCTGGTCGTCGGCCACGCCGGCGGGGATGCGCACCGAGAGGGTGCGCCCGTCGCCGGTCTGCAGCTGGACGGTGTCGCCCCGGGTCGCGGTGCGGAAGTCGATGGTGGTGCTGGCGGTGACGTCGGCGCCCTTCTGCGGGCCGCCGAAGCCGCGGTAGCCGCCGCTGGGCTGGCCGAAGCGGCTGCCTCCGCCGCCGAACATGCCGCCGAGGATGTCCTCGAAGCCGGGCGGCGGGCCCTGCTGGGTGCTGTAGGAGGTGCGCCCGCCCTGGCCGAACATGCCGCCGAAGACGTCGTCGAACCCTCCGGGCTGGCCGCCCGCGGTGAAGCGCGCTCCGCCGCCCATGGCGCGGATCTGGTCGTACTCCTTGCGCTGCTCGGCGTCCGAGAGCACGGTGTACGCCTCGCTGATCTCCTTGAAGCGCGCCTCGGCCTTCGCGTCCCCCGGGTTGGAGTCGGGGTGGAACTGGCGGGCGAGCTTGCGGTAGGTCTTCTTCAGGTCCGCGGCGGAGACGTCCTTGGACACGCCGAGGACCTTGTAGAAGTCCTTATCGAACCAATCCTGGCTGGCCATGTGCCTCTTCCTGTGTCGAATGCGGCGAGGGACCCCGCCCCGGTCCGGCAGCGTGCTGCCGAGCGGGGCGGGGTCCTCCGCGGTGGTGGTGCCGGTGGCGGGGTCAGTCGGCGGGGACTGCCACGACCACCTTGGCGGCCCGCAGCAGCGAGCCTCCGAGGTAGTAGCCCGCCTCGACGACGTCCGCGACCGTGGAGGTCTCGGCGCCGGGGGTGGGCTGCTGGAAGATCGCCTCGTGGATGTTCGGGTCGAACAGGTCGCCCACGGCGCCGGTCTTCACCAGGCCGAGCTTCTCCACTCCGCCGCGCAGCTTCTGCGCGATGGCCGTGAAGGGCCCGCCCTCGGCGAGGTCGCCGTGCTTCTCGGCGCGGTCGAGGTCGTCGAGCACGGGGAGGATGACCTTCACCGCGTCGCCGATCGCCCGCTCCTTGTCGACCTGGCGGTTCGCCTCGGTGCGCTTGCGGTAGTTCGCGTACTCCGCGGTCACCCGCTGGAGGTCGGCGAGGTGCTCGGCTGCGAGCGTCTCGGCGCTGGACTGTCCCGAGAGGAACGAGAGGTCGGCGTCCGAGAGGCTGGTCTCGACGTCGGGCCCCTCGGCCTCGATGAGGCCCTCCTGGTCCTGGGCGTCCTGCGCCGCCTCGGCTCCCGCCTCGCCGCCGGTGGCCGGCTGCTCCTCGGGGAGGTCCTGGGGCTCGTTCTCGGCTGCCATGGCTACTTCGTGTCCTTCGGCTCGTCCTCGTCGATGACCTCGGCGTCGACGATGTCCTCGTCGTCCTTCTTGTCACCGTCGGCCGGAGCGTCCGCGGGGGCGCTCTGCGCGGCCTGGTCCTGGGAGTAGATCGCCTGGCCGATCTTGGTCTGCGAGGCGTTGAGGGCGTCGAACGCGGTCTTGACGGCCGCGTCGTCGTCGCCGGCGAGCGCGGTCTTCAGCGCGTCGACGTCTCCCTGCACCTCGGACTTGACGTCCTCGGGCAGCTTGTCCTCGTTGTCCTTGATCAGCTTGTCGATCGAGTACGCCAGGGTCTCGGCGTTGTTGCGGATCTCGGCGGCCTCGCGGCGGGCCTTGTCCTCGGCGGCGTGCTCCTCGGCCTCGCGGACCATGCGGTCGATGTCGTCCTTGGGCAGCGACGAGCCGCCCGTGATCGTCATCGACTGCTCCTTGCCGGTGCCCTTGTCCTTCGCGGACACGTGGACGATGCCGTTGGCGTCGATGTCGAAGGTGACCTCGACCTGCGGGATGCCGCGCGGGGCCGGCGCGATGCCGGTCAGCTCGAACGTGCCCAGGTTCTTGTTGTCGCGGGTGAACTCGCGCTCGCCCTGGAAGACCTGGATCGCGACGGACGGCTGGTTGTCGTCGGCCGTGGTGAAGGTCTCGGACCTCTTGGTCGGGATCGCGGTGTTGCGCTCGATGAGCTTCGTCATGATCCCGCCCTTGGTCTCGATGCCCAGCGAGAGCGGGGTCACGTCGATCAGGAGGACGTCCTTGCGCTCGCCCTTGAGGACGCCGGCCTGCAGCGCGGCGCCGACGGCGACGACCTCGTCCGGGTTGACGCCCTTGTTGGGCTCCTTGCCGCCGGTGAGCTTCTTGACGAGCTCGGCCACCGCCGGCATGCGGGTCGAGCCGCCGACGAGGACCACGTGAGCGATGTCCTCGACCTTGACGCCCGCCTCGGCGATGACGTCGGTGAAGGGCTTGCGGGTGCGCTCGATCAGGTCGCTGGTGAGCTCCTCGAACTTGGCGCGGGTGAGCGTCTCGTCGAGGTTCGCCGGGCCGTTCTCGGTGAGCGAGAGGTAGGGCAGCTGGATGCTGGTCGAGGTGCTCGAGGAGAGCTCCTTCTTCGCCTGCTCCGCGGCCTCCTTGAGGCGCTGGCGAGCGATCTTGTCCTTCGAGACGTCGACGCCGGTCGAGTCCTTGAAGCGCTTGACCAGGTGGTCGACGACGCGCTGGTCCCAGTCGTCGCCGCCGAGGCGGTTGTCGCCCGAGGTCGCGCGGACCTGGATGGTCGAGAAGTCGTCGTCCTTGCCCACCTCGAGGAGGGAGACGTCGAACGTTCCGCCGCCGAGGTCGAAGACGAGGATGAGCTCGTCCTCCTTGCCCTTGTCGAGGCCGTAGGCCAGCGCGGCCGCGGTGGGCTCGTTGATGATGCGCAGGACGTTGAGTCCGGCGATCTCGCCGGCGTCCTTGGTCGCCTGGCGCTCGGCGTCGTTGAAGTAGGCCGGGACGGTGATGACCGCGTCGGTCACCTTGTCGCCCAGGTACTGCTCCGCGTCGCGCTTGAGCTTGCCCAGGATGCGGGCCGAGATCTCCTGCGGGGTGTACTTCTTGTCCTCGACGCCGAAGGTCCAGTCGGTGCCCATGTGGCGCTTGACCGACGCGATGGTGCGGTCGACGTTGGTGACGGCCTGGCGCTTCGCGGTCTCGCCGACGAGCACCTCCCCGTCCTTGGTGAACGCCACGACGGACGGCGTGGTGCGGAAGCCCTCGGCGTTGGCGATGACGGTGGGCTCGCCTCCCTCGAGGACGGCCACGACAGAGTTGGTGGTTCCCAGGTCGATGCCTACGGCACGGGACATATGCGTTGTTCTCCTTCGCGATCGGCGTCGCGCGGGCGGCTGCCGGTCAGTTGACGGGTGGTGCGGAATCCTCTGCGGGAGTTGAGCCCCGCACGCTCAAGTTTACGCATCCGTCGTCTCGCGTCAAGTCCGGAGGCGAGAAGTTGAGTCGCATCGGCTCAACTCTCAGACTCGCGGGTCCCGCAGCTTCCGGCCGTTCACCTCCTCCCCCTACGGTGGGCCCATGACGACGCGCACCGGCCGCTGGCCCGTCCTCGCCTGGGGCCTGTGGGACTGGGGCGGATCGGCCTTCAACGCGGTGGTGACCACCTTCGTCTTCACCGTCTACTTGACCACCGACGGGCTCTTCGGCACTTCGAGCGGAGTCTCGGCCGCGCTCGGCTGGTCCCTCGCCGGCGCCGGCGTGGTCGTCGCCGTGATCGCGCCGATCACCGGCCGACGGGCCGACCTCGGCGGGCGTCGCCGGCTCTGGCTGGGGATCCACTCCTCCGTCGTCGTCCTCTGCATCCTGCTGATGTTCCTCGTGCGCCCCGACCCGGCCCTCCTCTGGCTGGGACTCGGACTGCTCGCGGTCGGCACGGTCTTCTTCGAGTTCGCGAGCGTCAACTACAACGCGATGCTCCTCCAGGTCTCGACCCGGGCGACCATCGGCCGCGTCTCCGGCTTCGGCTGGGGCATGGGCTACGTGGGCGGGATCGTCCTGCTGCTGATCGTGTACTTCGGCTTCATCTCGCCCGAGGTCGGGCTCTTCGGAGTGACGGGTGACGACGGCCTCGACGTGCGCGTCTCGATCCTGGTCGCCGGCGTGTGGTTCGCCGTCTTCGCCCTGCCGGTGCTGGTCGCTGTGCCGGAGACGCCGGCACAGGCGAGCCGGGCGGAGCGCGTCGGCGTGATCGCCTCCTACCGCGCGCTCTTCGCGCAGGTCGCCGCCCTCTGGCGCGAGAGCCGCAGCACCGTGGCCTTCCTCATCGCCAGCGCGGTGTTCCGCGACGGGCTCACCGGGGTCTTCACCTTCGGCGGCGTGCTGGCGCAGGGCACCTTCGGCTTCGACGCCGGCGAGGTGATCCTGTTCGCCATCGCCGCGAACGTCGTGGCCGGAGTGGCGACCATCTCGGTCGGCGCGCTCGACGACCGCATCGGCCCCAAGGCCGTGATCGTCGCCTCGCTCATCGGCCTGGTCGTCTGCGGCACCGCCGTCTTCGTCCTGCACGACGGGGGGAGCACGGTGTTCTGGATCTTCGGCCTGCTGCTGTGCCTGTTCGTCGGCCCGGCGCAGTCGGCGAGCCGCAGCTACCTGGCCCGCCTCATCCCGGAGGGACGCGAGGGCGAGATCTTCGGCCTCTACGCGACCACCGGGCGGGCGGCCTCGTTCCTCGCGCCCGCCGCCTTCGCAGCCGCCGTCTCGATCGCCGCGGCCCTCTCGGGCAGCGGCGAGGCGAACGTGCAGTACTGGGGCATCCTCGGGCTCGTCCTCGTCCTCGCCGTGGGGCTGGTGCTGCTCCTGCCGGTGCGCCGCCCGCCGGCCACCGCCCCCGTCGTGCCGGAGCCGCGGCTCGCTCCGCCCGCCCGCCGGGACTGACGAGGCCCGGCCCGCGGGAGACGCGGGCGAGGCCCCTCCCCGCGCGCCATGGCCGAGGATCAGACCGTGGCGATCCAGAACACGATCAGCAGGAGCGTGACGAGGAAGCCGGTCAGGAAGTTCAGCGCGAGGAAGCGCTTCCAGCCCGCGTTCGCCCGCTCCGCCTCGGCGTCCTCGAGCGACCGGTACGGCCAGATGCTCACCGCGTACGGCACCGCGAGGATCGCCGCGAGGGTCCCCGGCCAGGGCAGCAGGAGCAGGAGCAGGCCGCTCGCGACGTAGGCGGCGATGGCGAAGCGCGTGGTCGCCTTCGCTCCGATCACGGTCGCGATCGAGCCGATGCCGCCCGCGCGGTCGGCCAGGATGTCCTGCACCGCGCCGAAGGCGTGGCTCGCGATCCCCCAGAGGAAGAACGCCACGAGGAGCGCCACCAGAGGTCCGGTGACCACGGTGCCCGCGAGGGCGATCCCGTAGACGGCCGGGCTGACGAAGTGGGTCGCCGAGGTCAGCGAGTCGACGAACGGGCGCTCCTTGAAGCGGAGCCCCGGCGCACTGTAGGCGATCACGGCGAAGACGCTGATCGCGAGGACCAGCCACGAGACCGGGGACCCGAGCAGCACGAGCGCCACCAGGAACGGCACGTTCGTGGCCACCGCCGCGATGAGCGTCGCTCGGTGCTCGCTCCGGTCGAGCACGGCGCCCTCGACGCCGCCCTTGCGGGGGTTCCGCAGGTCGGACTCGTAGTCGAAGACGTCGTTGATCCCGTACATCGCGAGGTTGTAGGGGATGAGGAAGTAGATCGTGCCGAGCACGAAGGCGAGGTCGATCTCGCGGGTGGTCAGCAGGTACGCCGCCGCGAACGGGTAGGCGGTGTTGACCCAGCTCAGCGGGCGGCTCGAGACGAACAGCGCGCGCAGCCGGTTCACGGCTCGCTCCGACGACGCGAGGGCAGGAGCACCCAGAGCGCCGGGAGGGCGAGGGCCGCGGCGATCGCGTAGGCGAAGTCCTCGATCGGAGCGACACCGATCCGGATGCCCGAGATCAGGTCGTCGTCGTAGGCGACCAGCAGGCCCACTCCGATCATGATGTTGTCGAACACGGCGGTCATCACCAGCAGCACGGCGAGGGTGCCGAGGACGGCGGGCAGGCGCAGGACGCGTCGGCGCAGCGCGAGCAGCAGCAGCACCAGCACCACCGCGAGGAACACGGCGTTGAGGAGGAGGTAGGTCACGCGCGCGCCTCCGCCCGCCGGGCGACCCGCTGCGAGAGGAAGCCGTGCACGTCCATCGTCAGGTAGCAGAGCAGGGTGAGGAAGAGGACCTCCTCGACCGGGAGCTCCGGCGCGATCTGCAGGCCGGTCATGTAGGAGGTCTCGCCGCGGAAGAAGACGCCCAGGCCGATCCCCACGAGGTCCCAGACCAGGAAGAACACGACTCCCATGGGCAGCACGATCGCCGCGCGTCGCGCGTCCGCCCAGAAGAACAGCCGGAAGCGGCGGTCGAGCACGATCATCCCGGTGATCGAGACGAGGAGCGCGAGCAGGTAGAGGATCCCCACGCCTACTCCCCCACGGCGACGGGCGCGACCGGAGCGGACGGCGCCTCCCGCACGGGCAGCGGCTCGGTCGACACGTCGCCGCGCACGCGCTTGAGCATGACCTCGGCGCTGATGATGCACATCGGCAGGCCGATGCCGGGGATCGTGGAGCTGCCGGCGAAGAGCAGTCCGTCGACGTGCCTGCTGACGTTCCCGGCGCGGAAGAAGGCGCTCTGCGAGAGGACGTGGGCCGGTCCGAGCATCGAGCCGCGCCAGGCGCCGAGGTCGCTCTCGAAGTCGGCCGGGCCGATGGTGCGGCGGACGACGATCCGCTCGGCCAGGTCGGTCGCGCCGGTCCAGGATGCGATCTGCGCGATGGCCTGGTCGGCGATGGCCTCGACGCGCGCGTCGCCCGCGCCGTCGACTCCGCCGTGGCCGATCGAGGTGTCGGCCGGGATCGGCACGAGCACGAACAGGTTCTCGTGCCCCTCCGGAGCCGTGCTCGCGTCGGTCGCGCTCGGGCGGCAGACGTAGATCGACGCGGGATCGGGGACGGTCGGGTGCTCGCCGAAGATCTTGTCGAAGTTGTCGCGCCAGTCCTTCGTGAAGAGCAGGGTGTGGTGCTCGAGCTCGGGCAGCTCCCCGCGCACGCCCAGGAGGACGAGGACGGCGCTCGGGCCGGGCTCGCGCTTCTCCCAGTAGGCGGGCGGGTAGGTCCGCAGCTCCTCGGGGAGGAGCGACTGCTCGGTGGTGAAGAGGTCGGAGGCGTTGACGACCAGGTCGGCGGGGATCCGCTCCGTGCCGTCGGGGCCCGTGAACTCGACTCCGACGACCTCGGCGCCGCGGCGTCGGCCGCGGGGCGAGCGGGCGGTGAGGATCCGCGTCGCGGGCGAGGACGTGCGGACGGTGACGCCGGCCTCCTCGGCGACGTCGGCGACCGCCTCGATCAGCTTCGTGAATCCGCCCATCGGGTAGAGCACGCCGTCGGCGAGGTCGAGGTGGCTCATCAGGTGGTACATGCTCGGCGCGGCGAACGGCGAGGAGCCGAGGAAGACGGCCGGGTAGCCGAGGATCTGGCGCAGCCGGTTGTCGGTGACCGCCGTCGCCGCGAACGTGTCGAGCGGCGTGAGCAGCAGGCGGCCGAGCCTCCCGGTCCGGCTGAGCACGTCGCGGCGCAGCAGCGGGAGGAAGGAGGAGAAGCTCGTGTAGAGGAAGCGGCGCTTGGCCATCTCGTAGGTGTCGCGCGCGGAGTCGAGGTACGCGCGCATCCGCTCGCCCGCTCCGGGCTCGATGCTCTCGAAGAGCGCGAGGTTCGACTCGAGGTCGGCGAGCACGTCGATCGGCTCGTCGACGCCCTCGCTGTAGACCCGGTAGCCGGGGTCGAGCGTGACGAGGTCGAGGCGCTCCTCGGCGCTGGTGCCCATCAGGCGGAAGAAGTGGTCGAACACCTCGGGCATCAGGTACCAGGAGGGACCGGTGTCGAAGCGGAAGCCCTCGTGCTCCCACGAGCCGGCGCGGCCGCCGACGGCCTCGCGCGCCTCCAGGAGGGTCACGTCGTAGCCGTCGCGCGCGAGCAGCGCGGCGGAGGCGAGCCCGCCGATCCCGCCGCCGATGACGACGGCGCGGTGCGGGCCGGTCCTCGAGCGGGTCGCGCGGACGGGGCCGGGGCCCAGGCGCGGGCCCAGCGTCGACACGGCCGCCTTCGCCGCGAGCGCCGCCTTGGCGGCCGTGGGCACGCTGACGCGGGCGCGGAGGAGCTCCTCGGCGGGCGTCGCGCGGATCCGGTCGGCCAGGGCGGTGAAGAGGGAGTGGGCCAGCAGGACCGCGCGCCGGCTGGAGCGCGGGAGCTCGGGCACGATGGCGGCGGCCTCGGCGAGGTCGTCGTCGAGGTCGGCGAGCAGCGAGGCCTTGTCGCGCTCGGAGAACGCCCGCGGGTCGACTCCGGGGAAGTAGCTGCGGCCGAGGCCGTCGACGTCGGCGGCGAGATCGCGGAGGAAGTTGACCTTCTGGAACGCGGCGCCCAGGCGGCGCGCTCCGGCCACGAGCCGCTCGCGGGCGGCCTCGGAGACGAGCCCCGCGTCCGGCGCCGCGAGGAACACGTGCAGGCACATCAGCCCGACGACCTCGGCGGAGCCGTAGACGTAGGCCTCGAAGGACTCGGGGGTGTGCTCGGTCTCGCGGAGGTCGGCGCGCATCGACGCGAAGAACGGCCGGGTGAGCTCGGTGCCGAATCCGGTCGCCCGCGCGGTCCGCGCGAAGGCGTGGATCACGAGGTTGGAGCTGTAGCCGGAGGCGAGCGCGCGCTCGGTCTCGGCCTCGAAGGCGTCGAGGGACTCCTCCACCGCGGCCCGGTCGAGACGGGCCTCCGCGGCGACGCCGTCGACGATCTCGTCGGCGACGCGCACGAGGGCGTAGACGTCCTCCACCCGCTCGCGGACGCCCGGAGCGAGCAGGCGCGTGGCCAGCCCGAAGGAGGTGGAGTAGCGGCGGATCACCTGCGCGGACGACTCGTGCGCGACGCGGTCGTACAGTTCGCTCTGGCGGCTCATCGTGCCACCGTACGGGGGCTCGGCCGGGCGGAGCGCATCGTCGCGCGCATCCGCGCGTGGCGGACAGCGCTCATCGGGTGCGCCCGACCACGCTGGCCACCAGCGGGCGGACCTCGTTGCGGAACGCCTCCGACACCGCGGGCGTCTCCAGAGCCGCCCAGGCGCGATCGGCGAACTGGTTCGCGAGCCCCTCGGCGTAGCTGCGGGCGCCGCACTCCTCGAGGATGCCGCGCACCTTCTCCGCGGTCTCGGGCGCGAGGTGCTCGTCGCCGATCAGCGCCTCGATGTCGGGCCAGCAGTCCGTGCCTGCCGCGTGGGCGATGAGGACGGTGCGCTTGCCCTCGCGGAGGTCGCCCAGCGTGGTCTTGCCGGTCTGCCCCTCCGAGCCGAAGACCCCGAGCAGGTCGTCGACTATCTGATAGGCGATGCCGATCCAGCGGCCGAACTCGCCGAGCGCGTCCACCGCGGCGTCCGAAGCCCCGGCGAGGATCGCTCCGGCCTGCAGCGGCGCCTCGAAGGAGTAGACGGCCGTCTTGAGGCGCTCCATCTCGAGCACCTCGTCGACCGAGGGCATGCCCGGCATGAGGGAGAAGTCCACGTCGGCCAGCTCGCCCGCGGCGGAGGCGAAGACGGCCTCGTCGAGCAGGGTGAGCAGGCGGGCCCGCACGCCGTCGGAGGCGCCGACGCCCTCGACGAGGCGGTGGGCGCCGGTGAGGGCGAGGTCCCCGGCGATCACGGCCACCGAGGTGCCGCGGTGCTCGGCGATCGGGATGGAGAGGCCCGCGGTCGTCGCCTCGTCGCGGTAGCTGCCCGAGACGTTCGGGCCGCCGCGGCGCACGAAGTCGCGGTCGATCACGTCGTCGTGCACGATCAGCGCGGTGTGCAGCAGCTCGAACGCCGCGCCGAGATGGGCGGCGGCCTCCGGATCCTGGCCGCCGTGGGCCTCGTACGCCGAGATCACCATCAGCGGACGGAAGCGCTTGCCGCCGCGGGTGTTGGCCTCCAGCGTCTGCCAGAGGGTCAGGTAGCGGGGTCCGAGACGCACCGCCCGGGACCTCGCCAACGAGAAGAACCTGTCCAGGACGGCATCGACGTGCTCCTGCCTCAACCGGGACAGAACCACGGGGTCGCGCGTATCCACGGGGGAAGGCTAACAAAGGGGAGAACCAGGACGATAAGCCGGCTGATGTGTTGCGGCGTGCTTGACTTGCGGGTATGACTTCGCCAGCCGCCACTGTGCAGACGGACCGGATCGAGCAGGTGGTCCTCCTCGACGAGGCCGGGAACGCCGTGGGGGTCGCCGACAAGGCGACCGTGCACGACACGGCCACTCCCCTGCACCTCGCGTTCTCCTGCCACGTCTTCTCCCCGGACGGCGCGCTTCTGGTGACCCGCCGCGCGCTGGAGAAGCGCACCTGGCCGGGCGTCTGGACCAACTCCTTCTGCGGGCACCCCGCCCCGGGCGAGCGGATCGAGGAAGCCGTCGTCCGCCGGGCCGAGCGCGAGCTCGGCGCCCGGCTGGCCACGCTGGAGGTCGCCCTGCCGGACTTCCGCTACCGCGCGGTCGACGCGTCCGGCGTCGTCGAGAACGAGATCTGCCCCGTCTACACGGCGACACTGTCGAGCCGCGACGCCCTCGATCCGCGCCTCGACGAGGTCATGGACTACGAGTGGGTCGATGCCGAGGCGACGCTCGCCGCCGTCCGCTCGACCCCCTGGGCGTTCTCCCCCTGGCTCGTGCTGCAGCTCCCCCGCCTGCTGGGCTGACCCCCGTGCCCTGATCCCTGCGCAGGCGTCAGTCGGTGTAGACGTCCGTGCGGTGGAAGCCGAGCGCCGACCGCGACGCGGTCGGACCGCGCTGGCCCTGGTACCGCGAGCTGTACTCCGCCGAGCCGTAGGGCTTCTCGGCGGGCGAGCTGAGGCGGAAGAAGCACATCTGGCCGATCTTCATCCCCGGCCAGAGCGTGATGGGGAGCGTCGCGACGTTGCTGAGCTCGAGGGTGACGTGGCCGGTGAAGCCCGGATCGATGAACCCGGCGGTCGAGTGGGTCAGCAGCCCGAGCCGTCCGAGCGAGCTCTTGCCCTCGAGGCGCGCCGCGATGTCGTCCGGCAGGGACACCTCCTCGTAGGTCGAGCCGAGCACGAACTCTCCCGGATGGAGGATGAACGGCTCGCCCTGGGGCGTCTCGACCAGGCGGGTCAGCTCGGGCTGGTCCTCGGCCGGATCGATGTAGGGGTAGCGGTGGTTGTCGAACAGCCGGAAGAAGCGGTCGAGGCGCACATCGACGGACGACGGCTGCAGCATCGACGGATCGTGCGGGGCGAGCCCCACGCGGCCGGAGGCGAGTTCGAGCGAGATGTCGCGGTCGGAGAGGAGCACGCTGCGATCCTAGGGCGTGGCGCGACCCGGGGGCATGGGCCGGCTCCGGGCCTTGCTACGATGTCCTGGTGCGCCCGAGCGGCGCCGCGCGAGTGTAGTTCAATGGTAGAACTTCTGCTTCCCAAGCAGATGGCGCGGGTTCGATTCCCGTCACTCGCTCTCCTCCCCCCCCC